>DASSNL010000182.1:0-56042 GCA_035688075.1 Gemmatimonadaceae bacterium | reverse complement strand
ATGCACGATGCAAGACCTGACCCCGTCGTTAGTCCTGGGCAGTCGCCCAGCCCGCTCGAAATCAAAGACCTGACCCCGTCGTCACGAGTGCGTCGCGCGCCTGCATGAGTAGAGTGAAAGAGTGCAGCCGCGCGGCGTGGTCGTAGATGGGTGAGGAGACGATCAGCTCGTCCGCACCGGTCCGCTCCACGAACTGCGCCATCACCTCGCGTATCTCGTCGGGTCCTCCCACGATGGAGGCCGCGAGGTTCTCTTCTATCTGCGCGCGCTCCCACGGAGGGATCTGCGAGACGAAGTCCGGCGCGGGTGGCGGCATCTGGCCCGGGGTTCCGCGGCGGATGTTGACGAACATCTGCTGAAGCGAGGTGAAGAGGCGGCGTGCTTCTTCCGCTGTATCGGCGGCCACGACGTTCACGCCGAGCATCACGTACGGCTTCTCCAGCGCGCCGGGCCGCCCCGACGGTTCGAAGCGCTCGCGGTAGAGCGCGATCGCCTCGAACAACATGCGCGGCGCGAAGTGCGACGCGAAGGCGTATGGAAGCCCGAGTGCCGCGGCCAGCTGCGCGCCGAAGAGGCTCGAGCCGAGGATCCAGATGGGGACATGCAGCCCCGCTCCCGGCACCGCGCGCACCAGCTGCCCTTCCTCGGCCGGCTCGAAATAGTGCATGAGCTCGAGGACGTCCTGCGGAAAGGTGTCCGCAGCCCGCGGGTCGCGGCGCAGAGCTCTCGCGGTGGGGACGTCGGAGCCCGGGGCTCGGCCGAGACCGAGATCTATCCTGCCGGGATGAAGCGCTGCCAGCGTACCGAACTGCTCGGCGATGAGGAGCGGCGCATGGTTGGGGAGCATCACGCCGCCCGCGCCCACGCGGATGGTGGAGGTCCCCGCGGCCACGTGCGCGATCACGACGGAAGTCGCTGCGCTCGCGATGCCGGTCATGTTGTGATGCTCCGCCAGCCAGAAGCGGCGGTAGCCGAGTCGTTCGGCGTGGCGCGCGAGGTCCAGCGAGTTGGCAAGTGCCTGGGAGGCGTCGCTCCCCTGGGCGATGGATGCGAGGTCGAGTATCGAGAGAGGTATCATCTTCGAACCGTTGGGCGGCGCAGCCGGCGCGCCGGACTCGGCACGCTCGAGACGTCGATCGTCTACGTTGCATAACGCGCGCGAGCTCGACGATGTGCCCGCTCGCCGCGGATTGCTCTTCTCGCGCCCGGTGACTTTCTTCCACCGGATATGACTATCTCCGAGCAATCGCGGGGAAACCGCCGCCCAGTCGCGTCGGTGGATACCCCCTTCCTGGCGCTCGACCCCGAGCGCATGGAGCGCAACATCGCCCGCCTCGAGACGCGCCTGCACCGACTCGGCGTTGCGCTCCGGCCGCACGTGAAGACGCACAAGTCGCTCGAGGTCGGGAGGCGGGTGAGCCGTGGAACCGGTGCCATCACCGTTTCAACGTTGCGGGAGGCCGAGGAGTTCGCTGACGCCGGCTTCCGCGACATCGTCTACGCGGTAGGGATCGCGCCGTCGAAGCTCGATCGGGTCGAAGCGCTCCGCCGGCGCGGCGTGGACCTCAGCGTAATTCTCGACAGTGTTGCGCAGGCACGCGCGGTAGGCGACGCCTCACGCCGCAGCGGCGATCGCATACCGGCGCTGATCGAGATAGATGCCGACGGCCACCGCGCCGGACTCTCCCCCGATGACCCGGCCATACTCGAGGTGGCACGCGCTCTGGTGGAGGGCGGTGCTGAGCTGCGCGGGGTTCTCGTCCACGCCGGCGAGTCGTACAGCTGCGCTACGGCGGACGAGCTGGCGGCGGCCGCGGAGAACGAGCGCGCGGCGGTGGTGGGCGTGGCCGAGCGGCTGCGTGCAGAGGGATATCCGTCTCCCGTGGTCAGTGTGGGCTCCACTCCCACATCGCACTTCGCCCGCAATCTCGACGGAGTGACGGATGTCCGCGCCGGAGTCTACGTCTTCCACGATCTCGTGATGGCGGGGATCGGGGTCTGCACGCTCGATGACATCGCGATCTCCGTGGTGGCCACGGTGATCGGTCATCGCCCCGAGAAGGGTTGGATCATCACCGATGCGGGATGGATGGCGATGTCGCGCGACCGCGGGACCGCGTCGCAGGCAGTGGATCAGGGTTACGGCGTGGTCACGTCGATGGACGGCACGCCGTACGAGGATCTCGTAGTGGTGCGCACCAGCCAGGAGCACGGCACCATGGCGATCCGTCCCGGAAGCGACGCTCCACTCCCCGATCTCCCGGTGGGCACGCGAGTACGCATCTATCCCAATCACGCGTGCGCGACTACGGCGCAGCACGACCGGTACGTGGTATTCCCCACCGGGAGCGACGAGATCGCCGCCGAGTGGGAGATCTTCCGCGGCTGGTGAGATAGAGCTCGCGCCCGTGTCCGAACGGGCGCCCTATGTCGGGCGGCTTGCAGGCGCGGTGCGAGCCATACAGCAGGAGTGTCAGGCGCTCCGTTACGGGTAGCGCGCGTCGCTCTCCGGGGGCGCGCCGTCGTCGGAAAGCCGAGCCGCCCGCGCTGGCACGATGCGAATCCCGCGTGAGAGCGTCTGCCCCACGGGGCAGCGGTCGGCGATGCGGAGGAGTCCCTCCTGCTGCTCCTCGGTGAGCGGACCGGCGAGATCGATCTCGCGCTCGACCTGATCGATCCCCACGCTCTTCACGTCGCACTCCTCGCAGTCCTCCTCGTACACGCGGCTCTGGCAGAGGCGCACCGTCACACCCTCGAGCGGCCACCCCCTGCGGTCGGCGTAGATGCGGAGCGTCATCACCGTGCACGATCCGAGCGACGCGAGCAGGAAGTCGTAGGGCGTGGGTCCCAGTTCCGTTCCACCGACCGCCAAGGGCTCATCGGCGATCAGCTCGTGGCCGCGGGCCGTGATCCGCGTGGCGAACCCGCGCTCTCCGCCTCTGACGATTACCTCGTTCGGCTTGGCCATGCTGTTTCTCGCTGTTTTGGGAGTGCGACGCGCAACGCGTGCAGGTGCGGCGTTCGGCGCCCGTCAATTGGCCGTCGTCACCGCGAGGCCGGCTACTCGTTCCGAATGGTAGCTCTCGGGCCAGAGGATGCCGAGCCGCTTCCACGATTCACCCATGTCGTCGGAACGATAGACACCGTGGTTGTTCGCGGCGTAGACCACTGCCGGGTCGGACGGATCGGAGATCAGCGAGCTGATGGTGGTTCCCCTCGATTCCGGCAGTCCCCGCGAGACGGCGCGCCACGGCTCGCCCGAAGTCCTGCGAAAGATCCATGATTCTGCGCGGCTGGCGTCGTGAGCGCTCATCGCGCCGCGCGCGGCGGAGATGAGCACTGTGTCCGGATCGTCCGCCTCGACGGCGAGACCGTACACGTAGCGGTGAGTCAGCCCGTCTTCACGACGCTCCCAGCTCACACCGGAGGTCATGCTCTCGAAGTATCCATCGCCGGCGGCCGAGTAGAGTCGTCCGGCGGCGTGCGGGTGGACGACGAGGGTGTGCGTGTCGTACGGACCGTCGGGGCGCCGGTCGGTCCAGGTGAGCCCCGAGTCGGGGCTCGTGACGAGGGCGCCCGCCTCGATGGCGACGAAGATTCGCTCGGGCACGAGCGGATCGGGCGCGATCCAGCGTACGTGGCTCGTGTTCGGCCGGGGAGGGAAGCTCCAGCTCGATGAGGACGGCAGTGCGAGGAGCGAGTGCCGCTCTTCCCAGCTCTCACCGGCGTCGGCTGAGCGGTACAGCGCGGACGGCTCGGTTCCGGCGTAGACCACGGAATCGTTCGCGGCACCGCGTTCTACCGCGCTCACCGCGACGGCGGTGACGTGGTCGGCAAGCCTCCCGCTGCCGACGGGCGTCCACGATCGACCGAGGTCATCGCTGCGCCAGAGGCCATCGCGCGAGGTGCCACAGTAGATGCGCTCCGGGCGACGAGGGTCTGTCGCCACGCACTGGAGCCGCGACTTTCCCGAGAAGCGGGAGTCGGCGACCCACCGGCCCGACTCGCGGCTCAAGACGAGCAGCGCGTCGCGCACGGCAACGAGCAGCGCGGTCATGATCTCCACCCTCCGAAGTGGCGATGTGAGCGGCAGGGATCGTGCCGAACCAGCTAGATTAATGGAGCTGCACAACGAGAGATCGGAGGATCATGTCGCACGCCACGCATGCCATACATGCCCGCCCCTCACCATCCGCGACTCGGATGCTGGTACGCGCTTTCACTCTGCGCTGCCCGCGCTGCGGTGGACGTGGGATCTGGCGCACGTGGTTCAAGATGAAGCACGCCTGCCCCAGCTGCGGGCTTGTTCTCGAGCGCGGCGAGTCGGAGGACTACTGGCTCGGCGCCTACATGTTCAACCTGGTCGCCGCCGAGATCATCTCCGTGGCCATCGCGGTGCTGCTGATCATAGTGAGCTGGCCCGACGTATCATGGAACGTGGTTTGGGTCGTCTCGATCGTGCTGGCTGTGATAATGCCTTTCCTCTTCTTCCCCTTCGCTCGCGATATCTGGCTCGCCTTCGATCTGATGTTCAGGCGGCACGAGGAAGGCGACACCCACCGACAGAATCCGCTGAGCTAGCGAGTGACCGAAGAAACATCCTCGTCGACCGGAACGGCGCGGGGCGCGACGAGAATCCAACTCGTCTGCATCGACGTGGACGGCACTCTCATCGGTGCCGCGGGCGTCGTGGAGCCCGATGTCTGGTATGCGGTGGAGCGCGCCCGTGCCGCCGGAATCCATCTCGCCATCTCGTCCGGGCGTCCCGGCTTCGGGATCACTCGCGAGCTCGCGGAGCGCATGGATCCGGACGGTTGGCACAGCTTCCAGAATGGAGCGAGCGTGGTCAACATCGCGACGGGGAGCTCGCTCTCCGAGCCGCTCGGGGCCGCTGCCGTGGAGATGCTGATGAGTCGCGCTCGCGATGCCGGGCGGCTGCTGGAGCTCTACTCCGACGACAGCTACGCGTTCGTGGGAGAATCCGAGCGCTCGCGCGAGCACGCCGCGCTCCTCGGCGTTCCCTTCGAGCCGCGCACCGTCGACTCGTTGAAGGGACCGATCGTGCGAGCGCTCTGGCTGGTCCCGCACCAGGACGCGGCAGCGGTGCTCGCCGAGCCACACCCGGGGCTCGAGACATCGCGCTCCACGTCGCCGATGATGCCCGACACCTGCTTCATCAACATGACGCGCGAAGGCGTCGACAAGGGGAGCTCGGTACGCGCGATGGCGGCGGAGTACGGTATCTCGCTGGAGGAGGTCATGTACGTCGGTGACGGTCACAACGACGCTGTCGCGATGCGCCTGGTCGGCTGCCCGGTAGCGATGGGCAATGCGGACGTCGAGGCGAAGGCGGCGGCGATACGCACGGTGTCGCACGTGGATGACGGCGGCCTGGTGGAAGCGCTGGAACTGGCCATCGAGTGGGGCAACGGCGCGCAATGAAGCCGCCATTCATCCTCCGGCCGCCGCGCGCTGGTGACCTCGGCTGGGTCGTAGCGCGCCACGGCGCCATATACGCCGCCGAGTACGACTGGGATGTACGCTTCGAGGGACTCGTCGCGCGAGTCGTAGCCGACTTCGTAGAGCACTTCGATCCGGCGTGCGAGCGCTGCTGGATCGCCGAGCGCGATGGTGAGAACGCGGGCTCGGTCTTCCTGGTGAAGTATCCTCAGCGACCGGGCGTGGCGAAGCTGCGACTTCTCCTCGTGGAGCCATCCGCGCGCGGGCTCGGCATCGGGCACCGGCTCGTGGAGGAGTGCTCCACGTTCGCGCGCGAAGCCGGCTATCACACCGTCTCGCTCTGGACGAACAGCGTGCTCACCGCGGCTCGGAGGATCTACCAGGAGGCCGGATATCATCTGGTAAACGAGGAAGTGCACAACAGCTTCGGGCACGATCTGGTGGCCGAGACGTGGGAGTTGGAGCTCTGACTCGGCGGCTGGTCAGACGGTAATCTTCGGCGACTCGATTGCCGGTGCGGGTGGAAGCCCGGTGACTTCCAGTATTTCGCTCTCATCCAGCGTCTCCCGATCGAGGAGCGCTTCGGCGAGTGCGTCCAGCTCTCGGCGATGGAGGACGAGAAGCCGCTTCGCCTCGTCGTGGCTGTCCGAGATTATTCGGAGCACCTCGAGGTCTATGGCGCGCGCCGTTTCGTCGCTGAACGGCTTCGCGCTGCCGTAGCCTTCCACGCCACCGAGATAAGGATTCTGTCGGGGCGAGAGCTGAACCATCCCGAGCTCGTCGCTCATCCCCCAGCGCGTGACCATCCCGCGCGCGATGTTGGTGGCCTGCTCGATGTCGTTCTCCGCTCCGGTGGTCCTGGTGCCGTAGACCACCTCTTCCGCCGCTCGTCCACCGAGGATTCCGACGATTTTCGCACGCAGGTACGACTCGGGGTAGTTGTAGCGGTCGGCATCGGCACGCTGGTACGTGACGCCGAGCGCCTGCCCGCGCGGCACGATACTGACACGATGAACGGTATCGGCGCCCGGGATCACCAGGCCGAGGATTGCGTGTCCACCTTCGTGGTAGGCGATTCGCTCGCGATCCTCAGGGCTCAGTATGAGTGGCCGCTCCGGTCCGAGCACGATCTTCTCGAGCGCATCGAGGAAGTCCACCTGACGGACGCTGTTCCTGTCGCGCCTCGCGGCGAGGAGTGCCGCTTCGTTCACCAGGTTCTTGAGGTCGGCGCCCGACAGGCCAGGCGTCGCCTTCGCCAGCTCGCCGAGACTCACATCTTCCGCGAGCGGAACGTTGCGAGTGTGAACGTCGAGGATCGCTTCGCGCCCGTTGCGGTCGGGGAGGTTGACCACCACTCGGCGATCGAAGCGACCCGGTCGCAGGAGCGCCTTGTCGAGCACGTCAGGCTGGTTGGTAGCGGCGAGCACGATGATTCCTTCGCGGCTGGAGAAGCCGTCCATTTCCGTGAGGATCTGATTGAGCGTCTGCTCCTGCTCGCTGGAGCCGCCTATAGCCACCTGTCCACGCGCGCGCCCAATGGAGTCGAGCTCGTCGATGAAGATGATCGCCGGCGCGTGCTCGCGTGCCTGCTTGAAGAGGTCGCGCACGCGCGCGGCGCCTACGCCAACGATCATCTCCACGAACTCCGATCCGGCCATCGAGAAGAATGGCACTCCCGCTTCGCCAGCAACGGCCTTCGCGAGGAGCGTCTTCCCCGTACCGGGCGCGCCCACGAGGAGCACTCCCTTCGGTGCGGTGCCGCCGAGGCGCGTGTACTTCTGCGGATCCTTGAGGAAGTCGACGATCTCTACCAGCTCGTTCTCGGCTTCATCGATACCGGCCACGTCTTCGAAGGTGACCCTGGCATCCTGGTTCTGGTCGAAGCGCCGTGCACTGCTGCGCCCGAGTCCCGCGAGCGCGCCACTCATCCCGCCACTCTGTTTCATGCGTCGGTACAGCCAGACGTAGAACACGATGATGAGCAGCGCCGGCCCTAACCCGAAGAGGAAAGTGGCCCACGGACTGCCGCCCTCGTCTATCGGCTTGGCGCTGATCTCGGCGCCGTTCTGGATCAGGATCGATTCGAGCCCGGGATCGACAAACGCGGGAAGCGTGGTTGCGAAAGTGGTGACGTCGCGCGGCTCGACGCGCGATGTCGTGTCCGGCTCGGCGGGGAAGCGCACCGGTGTGCGGAAGCGCCCGGTGATGCTCTCGCCGCGGCTGTAGATCTCCGCGACATTCCCCTTCACGGCCTCCTGCTTGAATAACGTGTAGGGGATGGTCGTGGGCTCTCCCGACCTCGGGAGGAGAAATCGAACGACCAGGAAATTGACTGCGATGATGAGGATGAACCAGGTCCACGTGCGGCGCGGCGGCATCGCGAGCTGCCCGTCACTACCGTCGGGCCGGTTCTTCCCGTCGTTCCGGGAAGAGGCGGGCGGGCGGCGCACCGCGTTGCGGTGATTCGGCGCGTTCATCTTCTCTCCAGGCATCCCCAGTAGCGTCCCCGCGACCATCAGCGACCTGACGACCACCCCGCGCTGCGCACGATACATGGGTGATGGTATTCGTCGTGGGGTCGCAAGCCAGCGGCCAGAGTGCAATGTGAGGGCCACGTCTGTAATAGGCTCCGTTCTCGCCCTGGAGCGCGGTCTCCGCTATCCTTCCGCCCTGTCGGACCCGCCGGCAGACACATCACCAGGTCGATTGGAGCGAGAGGAGGCACACCCATGATCCAGCTCTATGACGAAGCGCGCGGTACGCACATCGGCGAGATCAGCGAGGAGGAGCTCCAGCTCCTGATCGACCAGCTCGAGGAAGAGTCCACGCGCGACACGAACTACTACATATCGGCACCCACGATAGACATGCTGGAGGAGAATGGCGCCGATGCGAGTCTGGTGAAGCTCTTGCGCGATGCGCTGGGCGGGCGTGAGGGCTTTGAGCTGCGCTGGGCGGCCAGCTGACCCGAGGCGCTAGAGCAGCCACTCGATCGGAAGCACCGACAGAACGGCTACCATAGCTCTCTCCCGGAAGGTGGTGCCGGGCTCCACATCGTGGACGATCTCGCCACCATCCGATCGCCGGGCCGCACCGTCACCGAGCGTGTTCTCGCATCGAGATCTGGAAGGGTCGTGCAGCCCAGGAGGATGGCGGCGCTCGCCGCCATCCTCGAAAGCGGTGAAACGCCAGCTCGAATGTCAGCCTGCCAGCGCAGTAGCTCCGCCACCCTCTCCCTTCAGCCAACTCCTCAGCCGGAAGGCGAGCGCGATGAGCAGGAGCCCGAAAACCACCGCGTACCCCCCGATCCAGAGCACTACCGCGAGCGCCCCGGCGCCAGGCCTGAAGAAGAGCAGGATGCCGAAGAGTATGGAGAGCACTCCAGCCAGCACGAGGAGCCACTCACCGCGTATGATCTCACGCAGGCGGATCGCCGTGACGATCTCCATGATCCCCGTGATGAGCGCCCACGCAGCAATAAGATAGAGAAGCGCGAACGCGGTGATCCCGGGCCAGACGAAGGTCACGATGCCGACGGCCAGACTGATGACGCCATTGATGAGGAGCGCGACCCAGTGCCGCTCCTCGTGCCGATTGGCGACCGCGGAGACGATGGCGAAGA
This sequence comes from Gemmatimonadaceae bacterium, assembly GCA_035688075.1. GTDB lineage: Bacteria > Gemmatimonadota > Gemmatimonadetes > Gemmatimonadales > Gemmatimonadaceae > JADGGM01. Next base: position 46,960 of record DASSNL010000182.1, on the reverse strand, counting down.
TCCCATCGACTATCGCGTACGCGCCGAAGAAGATCACGAGCACCACGAGCGTGATGCCGGGATTGAAGAGAGTCAGCAGGCCGAAGATCAACGCGGCCACGCCGCGCAGCATCACCCAGCCCCAATTGCGGGCGAGCAGATTCAACATGACGCTCCTCCGTCGCGGTGGATGCGGCCAGTCACGCGAAGGATGTGCCCTGTCGCATCGCTCGCGAACGGAATCCGCGAAGTGGACCAGGCCGAACACTGGTACGACCGGGACTGGCCATGATCTTGCCGCTCCGCGGCCTGCGCATGAGCACACCGATCCCTGGCACGGTCTCTCTGACAGATAGATGACAGCGTCGACTTCCACGAACGGTCGCCTCGTTCCACCGGTGGATGAAGCGGTGGATCACATCCTGGGTCCCACCGACTCGGAGATCGCGCTCGTGGAGTTCGGCAGCTACGACTGTCCCTACTGCAGGGCTGCCAACGAGCGGATTGCGGCGCTGCGCGACGAATTCGGCGATCAGATGCGTTACGTCTGGCGCCACCGCCCCATCCCGGGAAGCGACCTCGCGCTTCGAGCCGCGGAGGTTGCCGAGCGCGCCGCTGAGCGCGGGAAGTTCTGGGAGGCACACGTGGAGCTCATGACTCGCTCTCCCGCTCTCACCGATGACGACCTGCGCGCGGTGGCGGCGAGGTTCCAGATCGAGCATGAGCCGCCGAGTGCGGACGACGCGGAGGAGCGCCGCGCGCTCGAGCACGTGGAGCGCGACATAGCCAGCGCGCGGGCCAGCGACGTGCGTGTCACGCCTACCTTCTACATCAACGGGCGGAAGTATCTCGGCCTCTGGGACTCCAGCGAGTTCACCAACGCGCTGCTCGGCACACTCGGCCATCGCGTGCGCGAGGCGGCGCTCGATTTCGCGCGCTGGGCGCCCTCCGCCGGCATCCTCCTCCTGCTCGCGACGATCATCTCCGTGGTCCTGACCAACTCGGCGCTGGGGCCGGGCTTCCAGTCGTTCTGGGAGATTCCGCTGGGGCTTCGCTTCGGCGACTGGAGCGTCGCGCTCCCGCTGATCAGATGGGTGAACGAAGGCCTGCTTTCGATCTTCTTTCTGGTGGTGGGGCTGGAGATCAAGCGAGAGTTCACCGTTGGCCACCTCTCCGATCGTCGCTCGGCGGCCCTTCCGGTGGCGGCGGCCATCGGTGGGATGGCGGTGCCTGCGCTTCTCTACTATCTGGTGATCCCATCCGGCCCGTGGGCGCACGGATGGGGAGTACCGATGGCCACCGATACGGCATTCGCCGTCGCGATCATCATAATGATGGGGAGCCGGGTGCCGGTGGAGCTGCGCATCTTCCTCACCGCCGCCACCATAGTAGACGACATCGGCGCCATCGTCGTGGTCGCCTTCTTCTACTCCGAGGCGCTGCAGCCGACTTACCTGATTCTGGCTGCGGCCATTGTCGTGGTACTCGTCGTGATGAACCGGCTCGGCGTGTACAGGGTTACGCTCTACCTCCTGCTCGGGGTCGTGCTCTGGGCCGCGCTCTTCGCCGGCGGTCTGCACGCCACCCTCGCCGGTGTTCTCCTCGCGCTCGTAATCCCCACGCGCGATCCGCCCAACTACCGCGCGCTCGCGGCGCAGGCCGATGCCATACTCATAGCCGAGTCGCAGCGGAGCGAAGAGGTGCTGCACCGCGGCCCGTCGGAGGCGGCCATGAACGCGCTCGACCGGATCCACGAGCGTCTCGAGTCGCCCGCGGACCGCCTTCTGCGGAACGTGTCCATGCGCTCCAACTACGTGGTGCTCCCCGTCTTCGCGCTGGCGAACGCAGGGGTGGTCGTGAACGTGGAAGTCCTGCGCGGACACGGCCAGCTCATGCTCGCGGTGATCCTGGGGCTGGTGGTGGGGAAGCCCCTCGGGATGGTGGCCGCGTCGGTGCTCGCGGCGCGACTCGGCATCGCCACCAAGTCCGATACGTTCTCGTGGGGACAGGTGGCTGGCGCCGGGGCGCTCTCCGGGATCGGCTTCACGATGTCGCTCTTCATAGCGAGCGAGGCGTTCCCGCGCGCGAGCGACTTCGCGGCCACGAAGATTGCGGTCTTCGCCGCTTCCGGGCTGGCGGCGGCGATCGGGTCGATCGTTCTCTGGCGTACGGGGCGCGAGGTGGCGGCTCCGGCCAGGGAGACGGAGGCGGCACGGGAGGCGTGCACGGTGCTCGAGGAGCCGGTGGCCGAACCCGCCTGAGCCGACCGCGCCCCCGCGCTCGGAACCTTGGAGCGTACTGCTACGTTATGGGACGTGTCATGTCCCCAACTATCCCTCCGCTCGTGGCCCCACTCGCGGCTCAATGGGTGTGCCCGTCCTTTTGTATGATCACCAGGCTTACGAGAGTAATACGTATGCGTCGCATCCCCTCCGTACTCGCCGTGGCGCTCTTCCTCACTGCGTGCGGAAAGCAGACCCCACCGCCGCAGATGCCCGCCCCGGAGGTTTCGGTGGTCACGGTCAAGCCGCGGAAGGTCGCTGACCATGTGGAGCTCGTCGGCGAGGTGCAGGCATACCGAACGGTTCAGGTCCGCGCCCAGGTATCCGGCGTCATAACCCAGCGTCCCTTCCGCGAAGGGTCGCAGGTGAGCCCCAACGACGTCCTCTACCGCATCGAGCCGATTACCTACCAGGCCGACTACGAGGCAGCGCTGGCACAAGCTGCCGATGCGGAAGCACGACTCGCGAACGCGGAAACCAACGCCAGCCGTCTCCGCCCCCTCCTGGCCGACAACGCCGTGTCCAAGCAGGACGTGGACAACGCCGAGTCGGCGGTGAAGCAGGCGCGTGCCGCGGTGAATGCCGCGCATGCCGCGGTCGACCGTGCTCGCAAGAGTCTGAACGAGACCGTGGTGCGCGCCGAGATCGCCGGACGCGTTGGTCGCGCGCAACTCGATGTCGGCACCCGTGTCACGGGGCCGGCTGACGTGCTCACCACGATCGACGTGCTCGATCCGATCTACGTCAGCTTCCGTCCCTCGGCGGAGCAGCAGCTCACCTGGCGCCGCGACCCCGAGACACGACGCGCGGTGGCGCCCGGCGGCTCCGCGCGCGTGCAGGTCACCTTTTCCGACGGAACGACCTTCCCGACCACCGGCCGCATCGGCTACGTGGACCCGGTGGTCGATCCGGCCACGGGGACGCAGGAGTATCGCGCCGAGTTCGCGAACCCCGACCACATCCTCCTTCCAGGCCAGTTCGTCCGGGTGAGCCTCGTGGGACTCGTGCGCGACAGCGCGATCGTGATTCCCCAGCGCGCGGTGCAGCAGCAGCTCGGGCGGCAGAGCGTGTACGTGGTGGGGAAGGGCGACACCGTGGCCGCGCGCGAGGTGAAGGGCGCCGGGTGGATGGGCGAGGGGTGGCTGATCGAGAGTGGGCTCGAGCCCGGCGACCGCGTGGTGGTGGACGGCATCCAGAAGATCGGCCCCGGCCTGGTGGTGAAGCCCGTGGCGCTCGCGGATACGGCGGGCACCACGCTCTCGAGCGACCGCGCCGCTGGCGCCAGCGTCGCACCGGAGGGTAGCACTCGATGACCACGCCGCACCGTACGCCTTCTGACAGCTCCTCCGGAAGGGGCGACTACTTCTTCGTTCGCCGGCCGGTGCTGGCGATGGTCATCTCCATCGTCATCACTCTGCTCGGTCTCTTCGCGCTCACCACGCTGCCGGTGAACCGCTATCCCGAGATCACTCCGCCCGCGGTGCAGGTGACCGCGGTCTTCCCCGGCGCGAGCGCCGAGGACGTGGCGAACTCGGTGGCCGCGCCGATCGAGCAGCAGCTCGACGGGCTCGATGGACTGCTCTACTACAAGTCGTCGAACTCGAGCGACGGCACGATGAACCTGCAGATCGTCTTCGACATCTCCCGCGACCAGGATCTCGCGGCGGTGGATGTACAGAACGCGATCAACCTCGCCGAGCCGCAGCTCCCCGCCGCGGTGCGGCAGAACGGCATAACCATCACCAAGGCCAACACCAACATCCTCTTCTTCGGGGCGTTGCAGTCGACCGACCCGCGCTACGACGCTGCGTTCCTCACCAACTACGGGAAGCTGTACATCGAGAACGAGCTGAAGCGCCTGCCGGGTGTGGGCAACGCGACTTTCTTCAGCACGCTCGACTTCTCGATGCTGATCAGCCTCGATCCGGAGAAGATGGCGCAGCTCGGGATCACGGTGGACGACGTCTCGTCCGCCGTGCAGGAGCAGAACTCCACCAAGCCGGCCGGCCGGCTGGGGCGCGAGCCTGCTCCTTCCGGAACGCAGCTCACTCTTCCCGTGACTACGCAGGGCCGCCTTTCCACGCCCGGGGAGTTCGGGAACATCATCGTGCGGGCGCTCCCCGATGGCTCGATCGTGCATCTCAGAGACATCGCCAACGTGACGCTCGGCGCGCGCGGCTACGACATCGCCACGCGCATCAACGGGAAGGAGACGGCTGTGTTCGCGATCTACAGTCGTCCCGACGCGAACAACCTCGACGTGAAGAACGCCGTGGACGCGCGGATGAACGAGCTGGCGAAGTCGTTCCCCGATGGCGTGACGTGGACTTCCCCGTTCGACACCACGCCATTCATCACGGAATCGATCATCGAGGTGGCGAAGACGCTCCTGGAGGCGATGCTCCTGGTGACGCTCGTGGTCTTCATATTCCTGCAGAGCTGGCGGGCCACACTCATCCCGGTGCTCGCGGTGCCGGTGAGCATCATCGGGACTTTCCTGGGGCTCAAGGCACTCGGCTTCTCAGTGAACACGCTGACGCTCTTCGGCATGGTGCTGGCCATCGGGATCGTGGTGGATGACGCCATAGTCGTCATCGAGAACGTCGAAAGAATAATGGCGCAGGAGCACTTACCACCGCGTGAAGCCACCAACCGCGCGATGCACCAGATAGCGGGAGCGCTGATAGCGATCGTTCTCGTGCTCTGCTCAGTGTTCATCCCCGTCGCTTTCGTGGGCGGGATAACGGGGAGCATGTATCAGCAGTTCGCGGCCACGATCGTGATCTCGGTGGTGCTCTCCGGTCTCGTGGCGCTGACGCTGACGCCGGCGCTCTGCTCGCTGATGCTCAAGCACGCGCCGGAGGAGACCGACAACCGCCTGGCGCGCTGGTTCAACGACCGCTTCGCGCGGATGACGGGTCGCTACAGCGGAGCGGTGGGCGGGGTCATCGCGCGCCCGCGTACGTGGTTCGCCATCTTCGCGGTGATGCTGGCGCTGATCGTGGTGCTCTTCCGCAGCGTGCCGGGCGGCTTCCTCCCCAACGAGGACAAGGGTGTGTTCGCGGTGAGCGTGCAGCTCCCCGACGCGGCCTCGCTCCAGCGCACCACCGAGGTGGTGAAGGAGGTGGAGGGGATCATGCGCTCCGAGGCGTCGACACGGAGCGTCGTGTCGATCGTGGGGCTCGATCTGCTCACGCAGTCCAACCAGACCAACGCCGCCACGGTCTTCGTGTCACTCAAGCCGTGGAGCCAGAGGGAAGAGAAGGATCAATCGGTGGACGCCATCCTCGCCCGGGTGAATGGAAGACTCTTCGGGCTCAAGGACTGCATAGCGTTCGGCTTCAACCTCCCCGAGATCTCGGGGCTCGGTACCACGGCCGGCCTCGAGATGAATCTGCAGGAGCGCACCGGAGGGGACATCCGGCAGTTCGCGCAGGCGGTCGGGGGCTTCGTGCAGGATGCGCAGAAGCTGCCATCGCTCGCCAGCGTGAACGGAGGGCTGCGCACCGAGGTACCGCAGGTCTTCGTGAAGGTGGACGAGGATGCGGCACGCTCGCGCGGCGTGGGCACGGGGCAGATCTTCTCCACCCTGCAGACCATGCTCTCAACGCTATACATCAACGACTTCAACCTGTACGGCCGCACCTACCGCGTGCAGGCGCAGGCGCAGTCGCAATTCCGTCAGGAGCCCAGCGACATCGGGCGCTTCTACGTGCGCAACGACAGCGGCTACATGGTACCACTGTCGGCGCTGGTGCAGACGGAGATGCGGGGCGCCCCCACTCTGATCACGCGCTTCAACGGCTTCCCATCGGCGCTGATCACCGGCGTCGCCGCGCCGGGCCACAGCTCGGGAGAGGTGCTCGACGACGTGGAGCAACTCATGGCCAGCAAGTACGCGGCTCAGGGGATCGGCTACGCGTACAGCGGCCAATCGTACCAGGAGCGAGTCTCGCAGGGGCAGACGGGGCTCGTGATAGCGCTCGGTCTCATCCTCGTGTTCCTCGTGCTCGCGGCGCAGTACGAGAGCTGGTCGGTGCCGTTCGCCGTTCTGCTGGGCCTTCCATTCGGCGTGCTCGGGGCGCTGATCGCGGTGTGGCTGCGCGGTATGCCCAACGACATCTACTTCCAGGTGGGGCTCATCGCGGTGATCGGGCTCGCGGCCAAGAACGCCATTCTGATAGTGGAGTTCGCGAGCGAGCTGCGGCGCGAAGGGCAATCCATCCGCGACGCGGCCGTGATGGCCGCTCGCGAGCGATTGCGCCCGATTCTCATGACGTCGTTCGCCTTCATACTGGGTGTGGCGCCGCTGCTCACCGCGGGAGGCGCGGGGGCGGGGAGCCGTCACTCGCTGGGTACGAGCGTCGTGTTCGGCATGCTCGGCGCCACGATGATCGGGATCTTCTTCGTCCCGCTCTTCTTCTCGGCGATCCGCGCTCTCTCGGAGCGGCGCGTGAGACGGCACGCGGTGGCCGCGGTTCCGGTCCCCGGCAATGTGGAGGGGGACTGATCATGGCGGGCAAGAGTGATGTGCTCGAGCCGGCTCGCATCGCGCGCGCGCTGGCGATCGCTTCGCTGGGCGCCGGACTCGCGGCGTGCGCGGTAGGGCCTTCCACGAAGGTAGAGCCGCGGGTGCACCCCGTGCCTGCTCGCGCCGACAGCGCCATGTCGCCGGCGGCGCGCGCCTTTCTCGATTCGCTCGCGACGGCGCGTGAATCGGGAGCCGAGCCGAGTGGAGAGGTGGTCTCGCGTCCCGAAGCGGCGCGCCGCGCGGACACGACCGAGCGGGCGCTCCCGACTCCGGCGCCGCTGGAGGTCGACCCCACTCGCGATCTCGCCTGGCTGGATGTGCTGCAGGATTCGCAGCTCGTCGCGCTGGTGGACAGCGCGGTGGCCAACAACCGCGATCTGCGCGTTGCACAGGCGCTGGTACGCGAGTTCCGCGCTCTCAACGGCGTCGCGAAATCCGGGCTCTTCCCCCAGCTCAGCGCCAACGGATCCGCCAGCACCAACAAGGTGGCCTTCGGCCCGAACGTGGTGAAGTTCGACGCCGTACGAATCACCGGAGACCTCTCCTGGGAGCTCGACTTCTGGGGGCGGCTTCGGCGACAGGCCGAGGCAGGCCACTACGATTATCTGGCATCGCGTTCGGATGCCCGCGCCACCGCGCTCACGCTCGTGAGCGATGTGGCGACCGCGTACCTGCAGCTTCGCGAGCTCGATGCCGATCTGAGAATCGCGCAGCAAACTCTCGAGTCGCGGCAGACAACGCTCGAGCTGGCGCGGAGGCGCTACTCGCAGGGGATCATCTCGGAGCTCGACGTGAGGCAGTTCGAGGCCGAGCTGGCGGACCCCGCGGCACGAGTGGCCGACTTTGCGCGGATGCGGGTCGAGCAGGAAAACGCGCTCGCACTCCTGCTCGGCCGCCAGCCGGGTCACATCCCGCGCGGCGGCTCGCTCGAGGAAGCAGTGCGTGCCGTCTCGGTGCCCGATTCGATCCCGGGTGAGCTGATCGCGCGCCGGCCCGATGTGATGGGCGCGCGGCGGCGCCTGCAGTCGGCCACGGCGCGAATAGGCGTGGCGATAGGCGACCGACTGCCGACCATAATGCTGGGCGGGAGCTACGGTGCGCAGAAGCCGGACTTCAACGGCCTGTTCGACCGGAGCGGCGAGCTGTACACGGCGCAGGTCGGGATCTCGATACCGCTCTTCACCGGCGGCCGGTTGGCGAACCAGGAGCGCGCGGCACGCGCGGTGGCGGATGAGGCGCGCGGGCAGTACGAGCAGACCGTGCTGAACGCGTTGCGCGAGGCGAGCGACGCGCTGGCCGGCGTCAAGCTGAACCGCGATCAGCTCGTGGCGCAGGCGACGCAGGCGCAGGCGTTGCAGCGTGCGTTTGCGCTCGCCCAGGAGCGCTACAGGAGTGGCATCTCGAGCTACCTGGAGGTGCTCGACGCGCAGCGCAGCCTCTTCACGGCGCAGCTGGCGCTCGTGCAGGTGCAGCGACAGTACCTGGTATCCACTGTGGAGCTGTACCGCGCGCTCGGCGGCGGGTGGACGGAAACGGGAGGGGAAGAGGGACGCTGAGCCGCGGGACCGGGCGCGCGGCGGTAGCAGCGCCAGTCGCCCGGTCATCCAGTAATCGAGAGTGCAGGAGCGTGGTATGAAGATCGGTGTAATCGGCGCTGGGCACATCGGCGGCACGCTCACCCGCCGCTTCCAAGAGGTGGGGCACGATGTCTCCGTCGCGAACTCGAGGGGGCCCGGGACGCTCGCCGACCTCGCCGCGGAGACCGGTGCCACTGCGGTCACGGCGAGCGAGGCGGCGCGGGACAAGGACGTCGTGGTAGTCACCATACCGGAGAACAGCATCCCCGATCTCCCCGACGATCTCTTCGACGGCGCGAGGAGCGACACGGTGGTGGTGGATACCGGCAACTACTACCCGCGTCGTGATGGCCGCATCGCGGCGATCGAGGCAGGGACGCCAGAGAGCAAGTGGGTATCGGAGCAGCTGGGGCGGCCGGTGGTCAAGGCGTTCAACAACATCGTCGCGCAGCATCTTCTGGAGTACGGACGTCCAGCGGGCGACCCGCACCGGATAGCGCTCCCTGTGGCAGGCGACGATCCGGGCGCGAAGAAGGTGGTGATGCGCCTGGTGGACGAGCTGGGCTTCGATCCAGTGGACGCGGGTAGCCTCGACGAATCGTGGAGGCAGCAGCCCGGGACGCCGGTCTACGCCGCCGATCTCGACGCCGCGGGTGTGCGGCGCGCGCTGGCCGAGGCGAAGCCCGAGCGGCCCGCGGGGTTCCGCGCGTAGTCGGAGGCGCAGGCTTCCACTCTCAGTCGGACCAGCGCCCGAGCGCGGCCGCCGGTACTCGAGCGCCCCTCCGGCGCTTCTCGCACTCTCGCCTTCGCGGGCCCGGGCTAGTATGCTGCAAGTATGGCCAGTAGAGACGCAGGCGTGACCGAGCCTCGCTACTTCCGCGATCCCTCGGACGTTCCGTCCGAGATCGAAGCGCCCACGGGCATGGTGGCGGACACGCGTGGCCGTGCGCTGCGGGACCTGCGCATCTCGGTCACCGATCGCTGCAACTTCCGCTGCGTCTACTGCATGCCGAAGGCGATCTTCGGGAGCGACTACGAGTTCATGCCGCGCGCGTCGCTACTCACCTTCGAGGAGATCACCCGGCTGGCCAGGGTCGCGGTGGCGCACGGTGTGGAGAAGATCCGGCTCACTGGCGGCGAGCCCCTCCTCCGAAAGGACATCGAGGAGCTCATCGCGATGCTCTCGGCGCTCCACACGCCGGATGGTGGGGCGCTCGACATTGCGCTCACGACCAACGGCTCCGCGCTCGCTGCGAAGGCGAAGGCGCTCAAGGATGCTGGGCTGGAGCGGGTGACCGTATCGCTCGACTCGCTCGATGACGCCACCTTCCGCGCGATGAACGACGTTGACTTCCCGGTCGCGAAGGTGCTGCGAGCCATCGATGTCGCTCAGGAAGTGGGGCTCGGGCCGATCAAGATCAACATGGTGGTCAAGGGCGGCGTGAACGAGAAGGACATCGTTCCCATGGCGCGGCACTTCAGGGGGACGCCGCACATCCTTCGCTACATCGAGTACATGGATGTAGGAAGCACCAACGGGTGGCGGATGGATGACGTGGTGCCATCCGCGGAAGTGGTTCGAAGAGTGAACACCGAGTTCCCTCTCGAGGCGATCGAGCCCAACTACGAGGGTGAGACCTCGGAGCGCTGGCGCTACCGCGACGGGCGGGGAGAGATCGGGGTAATATCGAGCGTGACGCGCGCGTTCTGCCACTCGTGCACGAGGGCGCGCATCTCCACGGATGGAAAGCTCTACACCTGCCTTTTCGCCACGCACGGCCACGACCTGCGGGCGCTCCTACGCGGGGGCTGCACAGACGAGCAGCTCGCAACAGTCATGGCTCACATCTGGCGCGCGCGCGATGATCGCTATTCCGAGCTGCGCGGCGCGGCCACCAAGGCACTCCCCGTGCTCGACGGGAAGAAGATCGAGATGTCGTACATCGGCGGCTGACGGGAGTTGTCGCGGTCAGGAGGCGGATGCGATCTGGCGCGTGCGGCGCACTTCGCGCCAGCGTCGCTCCGCCTCGCGTCGCATTGCCGGCAGTCCGAGCCAGCGAATGAGCACGATCCCCATTCCCGCCTTGCGCCAGTAGCGACGGAACTTGCGCCGCGAGGCCAGGTCGGTCGGCTCGGCCCGCGTCTCGGTCGCGAGACGGGCCCGCTCAGGGCCGAGGGGCTCGGATTCGAGCGTCCACACGATCTTGACCCTATCGGGCTCCGAGTAGCTGGCGAATCGCTCGGGTGGTATTGGCGTGAACACCACGTTCCCGACCCACGGCTGGCATACTGCGCCCGCCACGTGGAGCCGGTCGGGCACCTCGACGAGCGTGCACCATCCCAAAGAGCGTGTCTCGGCCACCAATCCGGTCCAGTGGCGCGGCGGAGGAGTCGCACGAAGGAGCTTCGCTCGCAGCCAGAAGATCGTGCGCACGATGGGAATGGACAGCAGATCGAACTCGCGAGCCGTATCGAACACGATGTCAGCCGGTGCGGCGACGGTGGTCTCGTGTCGCTCGCGAACGAACGGCGTGGGGATGAAATCATCGAGGACTTGCTGCATGAGCTCACCTGCGGGCGAAATCGCGGGTCGACATCACGAGCTCGGAGTCGTCGCGAGCCGGTGCGAGCGGTGTTGCGAAGGCATGACACAGATCACGACGATCGCCTGGACTGCCAATCCCAGGTCCTCGAACACCACGAGCGAGCTCGGATGCCGCTAAAGATGCGCGGTATCGTGTAGCGGGGGTATCGGCGATTCGCTTACCGGCGGTGGGAGACCTCCTTGCACGGCCGCTAGTTGCCGAGCCCGATCTTGAACACTCCTCGGCCGGTGCTCGCAACGCCATAGCCGATCATGAACGGGCCCAGAGGTGTGTCGGAGCTCAGCGCCAGCTCCGCTCCGAACACCGAGCCGGCACCGGCGTCCTGCACCACCTGCGCGCGGCGCGCACCCTCGAACGAGCTCCATCCTCCTCCCAGGGCGATGCTCGCGTAGATGGACCCGGCGACTCTGTGGAGCACGGCAAGCGAGGCCGACGCAATGCGGCTTCCGCGCCGCTCGCCAGTGCGCAGCCCGGGGAACCCGTGCGCACCTCCCAGCGTGAACTGAGCGCCGAGCGGCAGATCCTCGCCCCAGCCCCCTGCTGCGCGAGGCCGGAGGATGAACTCCCCAAGATGGAACTTCAGGTCGGCCTGCGCATCCACGCGGCGATACCCATCGAGCACCAGCGCCTCGGCGGCGACGCTCGGCGCCAGCGTTGGCTCCGGTCCGGCGGAGAGTGGAGCGAAGGAACGAGTCGCGCGAATCATGGCGCCCAACGCGCTGCCAACGCGCGCGGACGGCAGCGCGGCGCTCCGCGTGGACCAGACGTGGAAAACAGGGCCGAGCGCGACTCGCCGCCCACCGGACAACGTTCCACCCGCTCCGGCGAAGACGAAAAGATCGCGGGTGGAAGGCCGCTCCCATTCGCGTCCATCGTCATCGTACAGGCGGACGATGTCGTGCGATGCGGTGACGCCGAGCTCCGGACGGAAGACGTTGCGCACGAGCGTGGACCACGGCGGCGCGTCCGACCGTGGGTCGGGGAGCCGCACCCGGTCGTCGGCGACGGCGCCCGTGTCCGATGAGTTGTCGGGCAGGGGATGATCGCGGACCCCCGCTGCCGTGAACACGAGCTGCTGGCGCCATCGGCTGATGTACAGAGCGCTCCCCAGCGATATCCGTCCGCGCGCGGGTGAAAGGTTCTCGCCGGCGAGCCAGCCGCTCGCGCCTTCCTGCGCGTCGTAGCGCAACCCTACGGACACGACTCGCTCCGGACTCGGTGTCGCAACGGGAGCGAACTCCAACCTCGCCAATTTGTCGCCATGTTGCTCGCCGCTCCCGGACGCCGGACTCCGGAGCTGAGGACGCAGCCAGATGGTCTCGTACACTCCCTCGTCGGCGAGGCGAGCGAGGCGCTCCGCGATGACCCCGGCTCCCTGGATAGGTGGCACCGGTGCGACTCCCGCGGCTGCACCTGGAGTACAGCCCGCGAGCACCCGCTCCGCGGCGTGATAGCCGGAGTCTATCAGCGGTCCCACGGCGTCGTCCGAAAATTCGAGCGCGCCGAAGCCGCGCACTCTCGCGGCGATGCGCAGATCATCCGGTCCGAGCGAGTCGGGTGGCTGGGTGAACAGTGCGTCGATGAGATAGCCGAGCGCGGATTCACCGCGAGCGGCGGTATCGGCGAGACTCGCGCTCACATCCGAGACGATGACGCTTCGCGCGCCCAGTCTCCTCGCCACGCCGACGGGGACATCATCCGACATGCTTCCATCCACGAGCAGGCGTCCGTTGCGATCGATGGGCCTGAACACGACCGGGATCGCGATGCTTGCCCGCACCGCTTCAGGTAGATCACCGTCGCCGAGCACGACGCTCTGCTTCGTTCGCATATCCGTGGCGACGGCGCGGAACGGGATCGGCAGGCTGTCGAAATCGCCGGCTGCCCGCAGGTTCGGTCGCAGCAGGAGCTGGTCGATCAGCGCATTGACTCTGGGCTCGCTCGCCACCGGGCTCTGAAGGTGCGGCCGGCCGCCGCGGAACTCGAGGACGAAGGTAGGCGAGAGGGCGACGACAGGTGCGCGGAAATCGCCCGCGGTCAGATAGGTGATGGGCGCGTACCGACGGAAGAGCGACACGAACGGAATGGTTCGCGCGACAGAGTCGATCTGCGGTACGGGGACGCCGCCCGCGTAGAGCGCGCCGACGAGCGCGCCCATGCTGCTCCCCACGACGAGCGAGGGGTGGACGCCGAGGCTGTCGAGCACTCGGAGAACGCCGATATGTGCGAGCCCCCGCGCGCCGCCTCCGGATAGTACGAGCGCCAGGGGGCCTTCGCCGGATGATGTGATGGCGGCGGGGCACGCCGGCGCGCTGGAGTCCGCGGGTGCGGTGCGCACCGCAATCGCGGGGTCATGGGCGAGGGCGCTGTCGCGAAGGGGACCCTGGGCGTGGGAAGCCGCAGGACGAACGGCCATCAGCAGAAATGAAACGCCGAGCCAGGCGCGGATGTATCGAGCGCTCAATTGGTATTCCTCTACATGAACTCCGGGAACGGTGGCGCGCGACCGGTAGTTGTCTCGCTGGTTACCTCGCGGCAGCCCTCGCTCGGCGTGCTCGGCAACGTAACGCAACGCTCGAGGACAGTGTGCCCGATAATCGCTACCCCCTTGCGCGGGCGGGGGAGGCCGTTAACTTGTGGATGTAACTAACTAGATAATTAAAGTGTCTAATAAAACCATGTCCAGTAGGCAGCCCGAGAGGGACGGCGACACCGAGCAGCGGATCCTCGATGCGGCGCGGCGAGTTTTCGTACGGCGTGGGACGGTCGGCGCGAGGATGCAGGAAATAGCCGCGGAAGCCGGGGTCAATCAGGCACTCCTCCATTACTACTTCCGCTCCAAGGACCGGCTCGCCGCCGTCGTTTTCGAGGAGGCCGCGGCCAGGCTCCTCCCCGCCATCGCCGCGCTGCTCGGCTCCGACGCTTCGATCGAAGAGAAAGTCGAGGGCTTCGTCCACCTCTACATCGATGGAGTCCGTCAGAGCCCATTCATCCCCGGCTACCTCGTGTCCGAGCTCCACCAGCAGCCGGAGCGGCTCACCGCGCTGATCGACGCCGCGGGCCCGCCCGCGCGGCTGGCGGCGGACGCGGTGCGCGAACGATTGGGAGCGCAGCTCCGCGAGGCGGCCGCCGCCGGCAGGATCCGACCGATAGCGGCGGAGCAGTTCTTCGTGAACATGGTCGCGCTCTGCGTGATGCCCTTCCTCGCGCGGCCGCTACTCGACGCGCTCCTCGGCATGGATGCCGAGTCGTTCGACCGATTCCTCGACGAGCGCCGCGCCGAGCTCCCTGGCTTCATCCTCCGCGGACTCAGACCATGAGACGCTCACTTCACAAAAGGCCGATCGCGCTCGTCACGGCGGCGCTCACGCTCGCTGCCTACGGCGACGCTCGCGCGCAGCGCGCTGCACCACCGCGCGACACGCTCACCCTGGCCGCGCTGCAGGCTGCCGCCGTGCAGCACGACCCGCGCGCTCGGCAGCTCGACCTCCTCGCATCGCGGTCCGCGCTGCGCGAAAAGACACTGAACGCAGAGCGTCTTCCCGCGCTCGGCCTCGCGGCGCAGGGGCAGTACCAGTCGGACGTGCCGGAGATCCCGCTCGCCTTTCCCGGCGGTGTCACACCACCGCTCCCGCCGCACGACAGCTACGACGCGCACCTCGAGGCGCGTGAGCCGCTGTACGATCCGTCGCGCGGTGCGAGGCGAGGGGTCGAGCGCGCCACGCTCGCCGAGTCGCAGGCGCGCGTGCGGACGGCGCTCTATCAGCTGCGTCAGGAGGTGAGCGACGCGTACTTCACCGCGCTGCTTCTTCGCGCGCAGCGCGCGGAGCTGGAGACCGCGGTGGCCGACCTCGAGGCGCGGCTGCGGCAGGCACGCGACCGCGTGCGCGAGGGGAGCGCCCTCCCCAGCGAGCAGGCCACGCTCGAGGCGGAGCTTCTGCGGACGCGTCAATCGCTCGCCGAGCTGGATGCCAACCGCGGTGCGGCGCTGGACGTGCTGGGCGATCTCACCGGCCGCACAATCGGCGGGTCGGATTCGCTCGCGCTCCCCGATCTCGCGGACGAAGTGGCCCGCGCACGCGGATCGCTCGACTCGCTGCGCGCGCGTCCGGAGTACGAGCAGTTCGCGCGCACCCGTGATCTGCTCGAGCGGCAACAGAGCTCGGTGGCCGCGCAGAATCAGCCGCGGGTGTCGGCGTTCGGGCGCGCCGGCTACGGCCGCCCCGCGCTCAACCCGCTCGGCACGGAGTTCGACGAGTACTGGCTGGCGGGAGTGCGCGTGGAATGGTCGCCCTTCGATTGGGGGAGCACCGGGCGGCAACAGGAGGAGCTCGCGCTCCAGCGCCAGATCGTCGCCACCGAGGAGAGCGCGTTCACCGAGCGTATCCGTCGCGGTGTGGCGAGCGACCTGGCGACCGTGGACCGGCTGGAGAGGACGCTCGCCGCCGACGACACGATCATCGCACTCCGCGAGCGCGTGCTCGACGAGACGCGGATCCGCTTCAACGAGGGAGTGGTGACATCCGCCGAGTACGTGGACCGCGAGACCGATGCACTGAACGCGCGCCTCGCGCGCGCCTCCCATCGCGTGGAGCTCGAGCGAGCCCGCGCGCGCTTCCTCACCCTCACAGGAGTCGAGGTCCGGTGATGCCGACCATCACGATAGCGCCCCGACGCCGCGTCGTCTCGAGGGCTACCCCGCCCCGGCGTACCACGGTTGCGGACTCCAGCCGCGTCGCGCTCGCGTCGCTCGTGTTGCTCGCGATGCTCGTCGCCTGCCACAACGCCCCCGAGCCGGACGCCTACGGCAACTTCGAGTCTATCGAAGTGGTGGTGTCGGCGCAGACGAGCGGGCAGATAGAGCGCTTCGTCCCCGTGGAGGGGATGCGCCTGGAGCGGGGAGATGTCGTCGCTCTCATAGACACCACGCAGCTCTCACTCGAGCGTGCGCAGCTCGTCGCACAGCGCGCCGCCGTGAGCGCGCGACGCGCCGAAGTGGGCGAGCAGCTCGGCGTGCTGCGGGTGCAGCGCGACATCGCGAAGCGCGCGTACGAGCGCGCTCAGCGGCTGCACGCCCAGCAGGCGGCTACGACGCAGCAGCTCGACCAGGCCGAGCGCGATTACAAGACGCTCGTCGCTCAGATCGATGCCCTGGAGGCGCAGCGGCGGAGCGTCACGCTCGACGTGGCGTCGAACCAGGCGCGCGTGGAGCAGATCGCCGACCGGCTGGCGAAGAGCAGCGTGGTGAATCCGCGCACCGGCTCGGTGCTCGCCGTGTACGCGCGAGCCGGCGAGGTGGTGCAGCCGGGGCAGCCGCTCTACAAGATCGCGGACCTCGACACGCTCGATCTCCGCGCGTATGTCACCGGCGATCAGCTCGCGTCGGTGCGGCTGGGGGAGCGGGTGGCGGTGCACGTGGATCGCGGCGACGGCCAGCTGGCAAGCATGGCTGGTACGGTGACGTGGGTGTCGTCTACCGCGGAGTTCACGCCCACCCCGGTGCAGACGCGCGACGAGCGCGCCGATCTCGTCTACGCGGTGAAGATTCGCGTGGCTAACCCGGATGGTGCGCTCAAGATCGGGATGCCGGCCGACGTCTCCTTCGGCGCGGCCGTCACCGACACCGCGCGCGTACCCGTCGAGGAGAGCGACCGGTGAACGGCGGCTCGCCACCGCTCGTTGTGCAGGGTGTGAGCAAGCGCTTCGAGGAGGTGGTCGCGCTCGACGACGTCTCCTTCGAGGTCGCGCGCGCCGAGCTCTTCGGGCTCGTGGGCCCCGACGGCGGCGGGAAGACCACGCTCTTCCGGATCCTCGCCACGCTCCTACTCCCCGACTCCGGGAGCGCCACGGTGCTGGGGCTCGACGTGGTGCGCGACATGTGGGCGATTCGCTCTCGCGTAGGCTACATGCCGGGCCGCTTCTCGCTCTATCCGGATCTCGGTGTGGAGGAGAATCTCCGCTTCTTCGCATCGGTCTTCGGCACCACGCTGGAGGAGGGGTACGACCTCATCGCGCCCATCTACAGACAGATCGAGCCATTTCGCGATCGCCGCGCTGGGGCGCTCTCGGGCGGGATGAAACAGAAGCTCGCGCTTTCCTGTGCGCTGGTGCACCGTCCCGACATCCTCTTTCTCGACGAGCCCACCACCGGAGTGGACGCCGTTTCCCGCCGCGAGTTCTGGGATTTGCTCGACTCGCTGCGCGATTCGGGGCTGCCCATCCTGGTCTCGACTCCGTACATGGATGAAGCGAGTCGCTGCGATCGGGTAGCGCTCATGCAGCAGGGGCGCATCCTCGCCATCGATGCCCCCGAGGCGCTCGGTGCGCGCTTCCCCGACCGGCTCTTCGCCGTCCGCGGGCGCGATCGCTACGCGATGCTCCAGGCGCTCCGCGGCTACCCGCACGCAGTATCCACCTTTCCGTTCGGCGAAGAGCTGCATTACAGCGACTCGCGCACCGACGCCGATGCGGGTGCGACCGCGCGCGAGGTGCTGGGCTTCCTTCGCTCGAAGGGCTTCGCAGACGCCGAGGTGGCGCCCATCGAGCCGGGGATCGAGGACACGTTCATGGCGCTCATGGGTGCGCCGGAGGCGGCGGCCGCGTGACACTCGCCATCGACGTGCACGAGCTCACCCGCCGCTTCGGCAACTTCACAGCGGTGGACTCGATCACCTTCCACGTGGAGGAAGGGGAGGTCTTCGGCTTCCTCGGCGCCAACGGGGCAGGGAAGACCACCGCCATCAAGATGCTGATCGGGCTCCTCGCGCCCACGTCGGGCAGAGCGAGCGTAGCGGGCTACGACGTGCTCACCCAGGCGGAGGAAGTTCGCCGGCACATCGGCTACATGAGCCAGCGCTTCTCCCTGTACGACGACCTCACGGTGCGCGAGAACATCACGCTCTACGGCGGGATCTACGGTCTCACTGACACGCAGATCCGTGAGCGGGGTGATGCGCTCATACGCGACCTGCGGCTGGGCAAGACCGCCGACGAACGGGTTTCCGCGCTCCCACTCGGCTGGAAGCAGAAGCTCGCTTTCTCGGTAGCCATCCTGCACCAGCCGGCGGTGGTGTTCCTGGATGAGCCCACGGGTGGCGTCGACCCGATCACTCGCAGGCAGTTCTGGGAGATGATCTACGCCGCCGCCGCGCGCGGGACGACGGTGTTCGTCACCACGCACTACCTCGACGAAGCCGAGTACTGCGACCGCGTCTCGATCATGGTGGACGGACGGATCGCAGCGATGGGCACTCCCGAAGAGCTGAAGCGGGAGCACCGAGTGGCCACGCTGGACGAGCTGTTCGTCCGGCTCGCGCGCCCCGACGCCACCGCCGGCACGGCCGCCGATCACTCTTCAGCGTCCGGGTACGAGTGAGGAGGTGAGCGCATGACCCATCGCAGCCCCGCGCTCACCGCCTTCATGACGAAGGAGGTCCGGCACATTCTCCGCGATCGCCAGACGCTCACCATCCTGCTCCTCCTTCCACTCGCGATGGTGGTGCTGTTCGGCTTCGCGCTGAGGAACGATGTGAACGACATCCGCATCGTCTTCGTGGACCCGGCGCCCGACTACGCCACGACGGCGCTACGTGATCGCTTCCTGGGGAACGGCCGCTTCGAGTGGGTGGCCACGGCTCCCGCGGCGGCGGATGTCGAGCAGTTCTTCCGCCGCGGCAACGCGGATGTAGCGGTAGTGTTCGAGCAGGGCTTCGCCGGCCGCCTCGCCGCTGGGACGCCCGCGCGGATCCTGGTCGTGAGCGATGCATCCGACCCCAACACCGGAAGCAGGATGCAGGCGTACGCCATCGCGGTGATTGCCAGCTACCAGGCGGAGCTGGGCGCGGCCGGGCGCGGCGTGCGGATCGTGCCGGAGACGCGGATGCGCTTCAACCCCACGCTCGAGAGCGTGAACCTCTTCGTGCCCGGTCTCATCGCGCTCGTCCTCACACTGGTGACGGCGCTCATGACCGCGATATCGCTCTCCCGCGAGAAGGAGCGCGGCACGCTCGAGATACTGCTCGTCTCGCCGCTTCGCCCCTGGCAGATCATCGTCGGGAAGGTGCTTCCCTATCTCCTGCTCGCCTTCGCCAACGTCATCACCGCGCTGCTCGCGGCGTGGATCATCTTCCGCGTTCCCTTCCGCGGGAGCATCACGCTCCTCCTCCTCGCGTCGATGCTCTACGCGATGGTAGGTCTCGCGCTCGGCGTGTTCATTGCCGCGCGCACGAGCTCGCAGCGCGCGGCGATGCTCGGTGCTCTCACCGGGACGATGCTGCCGAGCACCCTCCTTTCCGGGATGATCTTCCCGATAGCGAGTCTCCCCGGCTGGCTGCAGCCGGTGACTTTCGCGATCCCCGCGCGCTGGTTCATCATCATCGCGCGCGGGATAATGCTGAAGGGTGTGGGGCTCGCCTACCTCTGGCAGCCGATCGTGGTGCTCGCGGTGATGTTGGTGTTCCTGATGCTGTTGGCCATCCGCAGCTTCAAGCCACGGCTCGCCTGACGATGCGCGCGCTCCGCTTCCTCCTCCGCAAGGAGTTCCTGCAGATCTTCCGCGACCACACCATCGTCGCGATGCTCTTCGTATTGCCGCTCGCGCAGCTGCTCATCCTGGCGAACGCGGCCACCTTCGAGGTGAAGAGCTCGCGGATGTACGTGGTGGACCACGACCACACTCCGATGTCCCGCGGAGTGGTGGATCGCCTATCGGCATCGAGGCGCTTCATCCTCACGGGTGCGTCGCAGTCGCTCGCGCTCGCCGACGAGGCGATGCTCGGTCGCGAGGTGGACGCGATCCTGGTGATCCCCGACGGCTTCGAGCGCGACATCATGCGTCAGCACAGCGCCCCCGTGCAGCTGGTGCTCAACGCCGAGGACGGTGCGGCGGCCGCGGTGACCCAGGCGTACGCCAGTCGGATCCTCACCGACTACTCGGCGGAGCTGGGCGCCCAGGTGAGTCCGACGCTCGCTTCCGTGGGGGCGACGGCGGAGCCGCCGCCGGTCAGCGGCAGCGGTGTCATCGACGTGCGGCAGCGCGGCTGGTTCAACGTGGACCTCGAGTACACGGATTTCATGGTCCCCGGGATCCTCGTCGTTCTGGTGACGCTGGTGGGCACCCTCCTCACGGCCATGAACATCGTGCGCGAGAAGGAGTCGGGCACGCTCGACCAGCTCAACGTCACACCGGTCACGCGTTCGACATTCATCGCCGCCAAGCTCATCCCGCTCTGGAGTCTGGCGCTGCTGGACCTGGCGCTCGGGCTCATCCTCGCCTGGGTCGTCTTTCACGTGCCGATGCGCGGAAATCTCCTGATCGTATTCTTCGCCGCGGCCGTCTACCTCGTGGCTGCCCTCGGGATAGGACTCTGGATCTCGAGCATAGCCGAGACGCAGCAGCAGGCGATGTTCGTGACCTTCTCGATAATGCTCATCTACATTCTGATGAGCGGGATCTTCACGCCGGTGAGCGGGATGCCGGAGTGGGCGCAGTGGATCGCGGAGGTGAGTCCGATCACGCACTTCGTGCGGCTCATGCGCGAGGTTTTGCTGAAGGGTGCGGGGCTGGCGGACGTCGCGGGGGAGATCGGAATCCTCGCAGTCACCGGTGTGGTGGTGCTCACGCTCGCGGTGCGCCAGTACCACAAGCGGTCGGCCTGAGCGCGGTCGGCGGGCGTTGCGGGCGGCCAGGCGCCGACCTATTCTACAATGTAGAAACTTCCCGGGGAATCATACCGTAGAAGGAGTATGCGCGTTTCAGAAGACACTCGCCTGCGCCGGTCGCTACCCCGGCTCCCGATAGCGCTCCTCCGGCTGCTCCTCCCACGCGCCGAGCGTGACGAGGTGCTGGCGGATCTCACCGCGGAATACGCGGAACACGCCGCGCGGGCTGGCCGCCCTCAGGCGCGGCGCTGGCTCTGGCGTCAGGCGATCCACTCCGCGCTCCCGCTCCTCGGTTGGAGCTGGTGGCGCGGCTGGACCGGCTTCGAACCGCGCGCCAACGCCTATCGACCCGGAGGGTCAATGCTGAGGAATCTCTTCGCCGACGCACGCTACGCAGCGCGACGGCTGCGCGCGCGTCCCGTCTACACTCTGGTGGCGGTGCTCACGCTGGGGCTCGGCATCGGCGGCACCGCCGCGGTGTACGGCATCGCGAGGCCGCTCATGTTCGAGCCGCTCCCGTACGCCAACGCGAGCGAAGTGGGCATGTTCTGGATGCCCGGGTGGTGGACGGAGGAGGAGTTCCTTTACCTGCGCGGCAACTTCCCCGGCTTCCGCAACGTGGCTGCGTACCGTCCTGGTGACGCGACGTTGCGTCAGGGCGACGCACCCGCGCGCCTCATCCCCGGAATAACGGCTTCGTCGGAGCTCTTCGATGTTCTGGGAGCGCGCCCGTTCATCGGCCGCGGCTTCCACGAGGGCGACGACGCGCAGGGCGCCGAGCCCGTGGCGTTGATCAGCTATGGTCTCTGGCAGGAGCTCGGCGGCCAGCGGTCGATAATCGGGTCGCGACTGATGCTCGATGGCACCCCGCAGACCGTGATCGGTGTGATGCCGCGCGGCTTCTGGTTCCCCGATCCATCCATTCGGATCTGGCACACCAAGCCGCTCGATCCGCAGGGACGAAACGGGAGCTACACCTTCGTTGGCCGAGTGGCGCCCGGTGCGGACGTGCACGACATGGGGCCGCAGATCCAGCGTCTCACCGAGATAATCGGTGATCGCTTTCAGTACCATGTAGGCGCCGACAAGACGCAGAACGCGGTGATCACGCCGCTGCGCGAAGCGCTGGTGGGCTCCATGCGCCCGGCACTCGTAGCCACCTTCGCGGCGATGGGGCTCATCCTTCTCATCGCGTGCGCCAACGTCGCCGCGCTGATGCTGGGCCAGGTCGAGGGGCGCACCTCCGAGCTGGCCGTCCGCTCCGCGCTCGGCGCGACCCGGGGGCGGCTGATGCAGCAGCTCGTGGTGGAAGCCGTGCTCGTGGGGATCGGCGCGGGGCTCCTCGGCGCCGCGCTGGCGGCGGCCGGCTACCGTCTCCTCGCCGAAGCGCTTCCCATTGGAGCGTGGGGGGAGAACGCCTCCTTTGGCTGGAGCATCTTCGCCGCCGCCCCCGTGGTCGCGATAGTGGCGGTGGTGCTCGTGTTGCTCGTGCCGGCGGCTTCGCTCTGGCGCGGCGACCTGCGCGGCACCCTCACTCGTGCGCGCACTGGTGGGATACAGGGACGCGGCGGGCGCCTGGAGCGCGGACTCGTGGTGGCGGAGGTGGCGCTTGCCATGCTCATCGCTTCGGCCGCGGCGTTGCTGGTACGCAGCGTCGCCAATCTCTACGCCATCGACCCGGGGATCACGACGAACGGGATCGCAGTGGTGGACGTGACGTCGAGCCCCCAGATGGAATTCGCTCCGCGCCTGCAGAAAGTGGAAGAGCTGGTCCGCTCACTCGGCTCGCTTCAGGGCGTGCGCTCCGTTGGCGCGGCCATGAAGATCCCGCTTCGCGGCGGCGGCGACAGCTTCGGCGTGACCGTCGAGGGACACCCCGAGGCAGCGAACACATTCACCTACTTCCGCATCGTCACACGCGACTACTTCCAGACGATGGGGATCGAGCTCCGCGACGGCCGTACCTTCGATGGCTCGGATCAGCCGATCGCCCCGGACGACAGTACCACCGAGATGGCCGTAGTGGTGAACGAGGCTTTCGTGAAGAAGTACTTCCCGGGGGAGAATCCCATCGGCCGGCGAATAGGCGATGGCTTCACCTCGCCGCAGCGCATCGTAGGGGTCGTTTCCGATGTGAAGGAGGCCGCGCTCACCGACGATGCGGCACCGGTGCGCTACTACCTCGCAGGCCAGGCTCCGTGGTTCGGCAATCTGGCCACCTTCGTCCTGCGTACCGCGCGGCCCGGCGACGCTGCGGCGGTGCTCGACGCGGCGCGCCGCACCGTACGGAACGTGGCGCCCGAGTTCGCGGTGCAGGGAACCACCACCATGGAGCGGGTGCTGGACACCGCAGTCGGTCCGGCGCGGCAGATCATGTCGCTCCTGTCGCTGCTCTCGGCGCTCGCGCTCGTGCTGGGCGCGGTGGGGATCTACGGTGTCATCTCGCACTTCGCGGCTCGTCGCAAGCGCGACTGGGCGATTCGCGTGGCGCTCGGGCTCCCCGGCTCTCGCGTCGTGAGACAGATAGTGGGCCAGGGCGCGGCGCTGGTGGGTGTTGGCATAGTGGTTGGCGCCGTGGGCGCCGTGCTGCTCGCGCGACTCCTCGCGTCGTTCCTCTTCGGCGTCGGCACGCTGGACCCGCTGGCCTTCGCGGCGGCAAGCGTCGCGTTGCTCCTCATCGGAGTCGCGGCGGCGTCCATCCCGGCGAGGCGAGCGGGAACGGTGGACCCGGCTCTCGTCATGCGTGAAGAATGAGACGGAGACATGGATCGATGACCGAATCTCCCTCGATGACCGAATCTCCCTTCGCTCCGCTCGGCGTGCTCGAGGAGCAGATCGTGGTGGCTGTGCTCCGGACGCGCGGGGAGGCCTACGGCATGCAGGCGCGCCGCGAGATCGAGCGTGTAACCGGCCGCGAGCTCTCGATCGGCGCGGTCTACGCCACGCTCGATCGTCTGGAGTCCAAGGGGCTGCTCACGTCCAGTCGCGTAGAGGAAGACGGCGCATCGCGCCGGCTGTTCGACGTGACGCCGGAGGGCGCGCGTGCACTGGCCGACACACGCGCGATGCGCGAGCGGCTCTGGCACGGCGTCAACGTGCGGGAACTCCTGGCGCTCGCGCGTGCGTGAAGCGGGAAGCCGGCGACGGGGCGCGGATCCTGCGGCGCCGGAACGGCCGCAGGAGGTGACCATGCCGAGAACAGCAATGAATCTGATAGATCCGGCGATGCGCGAGTGCATCGACGAGTGCGTGCGCTGCCACGAAGTTTGCCTCTCCACCGTGCCCTATTGCCTGGAGCTAGGTGGGCAGCACGCGCGAGAGTCGCACATTACGCTTCTGCTCGACTGCGCAGACATCTGCCAGACGAGCGCCGACTTCATGCTGCGCGGCTCCGATGAGCACGCCCGTATCTGCGCGGCGTGTGCCGCTCTATGCCAGCGCTGCGCCGAGGACTGCGATCAGTTCACCGGCGACGAAGTGATGCACGCGTGCGCCGAGGCGTGTCGCAGCTGCGCCGACTCGTGCGAGGCGATGGCCGCCGCGCGGGCGTGACCGGGTGCAATGGGGTCAGACTCATTTGACGCGCGTCAAATGAGTCTGAGCTCATTGCCTTGGGAGCCGCGCCACTTCAGAGCACCGCGGCCGGCCGCAGCTCCGCATCGGTGGCGCGGCCGATCCGCGCTACGATCTCCGGCAGCGCTTCGACGTCGGCTGGCGTCGTGTTGAAGTTCACGATGCAGGCGCGCAGTACGTAGCGGTCGCTGATGACCGCGTTGGAGACGAACGCCTCGCCGGAGAGCTGGATGCGCTCGAGGAGCTCCTGGTTCAGCGAATCGAGGTAGCGCTCGACACGCTCCTCGCCGAGCAGGGCGCGCAGGTCGCGCGGTACGTAGCGGAAGGTGGAGATGCTGAGCGCGAGCGTGAACGGCTCGAGCTCGGGGTGCTCGCTGACGGCGCCGTGCAGCTGTCGCGTGAGGTGGATGTCGTCTTCGATCATCCGCACGTAGCCTTCGCGTCCCACCTGACGAAGCGCGAGCCACACCTTGAGGGCGCGGAACCCACGCGAGTTTTGCGGGCCGAGGTCCACGAAGTTCGTCGCTTCCTGCCCGAAGTGATAGTACGGCGGGTGGTAGGAGAACGCCTTGCGAAGCCGTTCGGCGTCGCGCACGAGGACGCACCCTACCTCGAGCGGAGCGTAGAGCCACTTGTGCGGGTCCATCGCCACCGAGTCCGCCAACGCGAGCGCGCGCAGCTCGGGCGGTGTATCGGGCACGGCGGCGGCGAAGGCGCCGTACGCGCCATCGACGTGGAACCAGATCTTCTCTCGGCGGCAGAGCTCCGCGATCTCCGTGAGCGGGTCCACCGCGCCCGTGCTCACCGAGCCCGCCGTGCCTATGACCATCATCGGCAGATCACCTGCCGCGCGGTCGTGCTCGATGGCGGCGCGCAGCTCGTCGACTCTCATGCGCAGGTCGTCGTCCGTGGCGATCCAGCGGACGGAGTCGGTGCCGAGCCCGGCGAGGTCGGCGCCCTTCTGCAGCCAGGTGTGCGTCTCCTTCGAGGCATAGATGCGGAGAGGGCGCGTGTCCCGCGCGGCCACGCCTCGAGAGCGCACATCCCACTCCGCCGCCGCGGCGCGCGCCGCGAAGAGGCCCACAATGTTCGCCATGTTGCCGCCGCTCACGAGCAGTCCGCCGCAGGGCGTGGGGTAGCCCACCAGCTCCGCTATCCAGCGGATCGTCTGCGCCTCGATCTCCGTGGCCATCGGCGAGAGCCGCCACGCGCCGACGTTGGGGTTCACGGCGGCGGCGAGCAGATCCGCGAGCATCCCGATCGGAGCGGGCGATGAGGTGATGTAGCCGAAGAAGCGCGGGTGCCCGTTGAAGAGCGAGTGCTCGTAGAGGAGGCGGGCTGCGTCGTGGAGGAGCGCGGCCGCGTCGCTCCCGCTCTCGGGGAGGTGCGCCGCGGCATCGAGCGCGTGCCGGATCTCCTCCGGCGATTCTCCGTGGGTGACCGGTCGCTCCGGTACCGACTCCAGAAAGGTGGCTATCGAGTCCACCAGTGCGTGACCCGCACTGCGAAACTCACCCGCGTCCATGCGGAGCGGTGCTTCGCGGCGGGTGTCTGTGTGGCGGCCGGCGTGCGGGCGAGCGGACGGTCGATCAGTGGCAGAGCTCATGTTCTATTCCTCCTCGCGAGCAATGTAGCACCGCGAGTGCGCGCCGGCTTCCGAATTCCTGCTCGCTCTGCGGCCATACCCGGCCGTTGCGGATCCAGCCTTCATCCGGCTCGCCAGCGGCGCCACGGCACCCTTGCCCCGCGAGTTAGCAGATGCTAACTTCACCAGCATGACCGCGCCACTCCCGTTCTACGTTCGCGACGAGGATCCGCCCGCGAAGCGCGAGATCCTTCGCGCGGCGCTCGGGCTTTTCAGCGAGCGCGGGCTGGCCGCCACCAGCATCCGCGACATAGCCGACGAGAGCGGCTACACCAACCCGGCGCTCTACAAGCACTTTGCGGGAAAGGACGAGCTCGCGCTCTACCTCTTCGAGCTCTGTCATACTCGGGTGTGGACCGCGTGCGACGCCGCGCTCTCGTCGGCGGACTCGTTCGACGAGAAGCTCGAGGCCTACGTCGAGTGCTGGCTCCAGTTCCTCGACGAGGAGCCGGAGGTGATAGCGTTCCTCTCCGACAGCGCGCGTGCGCTCTGGCCGAAGGCGAAGCGCACCGTGCGGCGGAGGACCATGATCGGGCTCGCCAGGTCGCTCGCGCTCGAGTCGCCGAGGGTGCGGAGGGCTTCTGGCGGAATCGACCCGGATGTGGCCGCGGCGAGTATAGAGGGGACGTTGGCCGAGCTGGGGCGCATGATCCAGGTGGGTGTCATCCCGGGACCCGCGCGGCGCTGGCACGGCGAGGTGGTGGCTCTACTCCGCGGCCTCGTCGCCTGATTTTTTTTGCAATCGTGGTTAGCGAATGCTAACCACACGCAACCGTCCGTTCGTGTGGAGGTGTTCCATGTTCGCGATAGATCACGCAGCGACAGCGCTGATCATCAAGCGCCGCTATCCCACCGCCAGCATCGCGCCCATCCTCGTGGCCGTCCAGGCGATGGAGCTCGCCTGGGTGGCGCTCAACTTCCTCGGCATCGAGCGCACCACCACCGATACTACGGTGCGGAGCGTCGCCGATATCCACCTTTCGTACATGCCATACTCGCACTCGGTAGGCATGGCGCTCGGCGCCGCCCTCCTCGCATGGCTCACGATCGAGCTCGGCTTCGGTCGCAAGGCGCTGGGACGTGCGGTGGGGATCGGAATCGCATCGCATCTCGTGCTCGATCTGCTCACGCATGGCCACGACATAGTGCTCTGGCCAGGGCTCGTCTCGCCGAAGCTGGGGCTCGGCCTCTACGATGCCGCCCCCTTCGTCGCGTTCCTTGTGGAGATGGTGTACGGTATCGCGTGCTGGCGTATCTACCGCGGTGGGGCAGGGCTCCTCGCCGTCGTCGTACTCGGCAATCTCGCCAATCTGTCGCTGCTCTCGACGGCGGTCCCTGGTCCGGAGGTATTCCTGGCAGGCAGGCCACTTCTACTGGTGAGCCTCGTCTTCGGGCAGATCGTCGTGACGCTGATTCTGGTGGGCATGTTCGCTCATCGCGCTTCCGCGATTCTTCCCGACGCGCGCCTTTATCGCGCTGCTGCCGAGTGATACCGCCGGTAACGCGGGACAGCGTCTCGCCACGCCCCACTGCTCCGCACCCGGCGCCCATGTCGAGCGTGCCGAGGTCGCCTCTCTGACAGCGGTGCTGGACCCTGGCTCATGTCTTGCCGCACCGTCGTTCGTTCGACGATGCTCGTTCCGCCGACTGGCAGGACGCATCGCCCGACAGGAGAGAGGATGGCGGGCTACGTGTCATACCACGCGATGCCATTATCCGCGACCATCGACCCCGAGACGATGCTCCCGGATGGTCGCGCGATCCCCCGCGCGTGATGAAGGATCTCTCTCGCCGCGAGTTCCTCCGCTACGCGGCCGGCGCCGGTGTGGGCACCGCGCTCGGAGGGATCGCCGGTCTCGGACTGGCGCTCGCACCGGCGCGTGCGAGGGCGCAGGAGCTGCGCATCAAGGGGAGCAAGGCGATCCCCAGCATCTGTCCCTTCTGCTCCGTGGGATGTGCCACGCTCATCCACGTGAAGGACAGCGAGATCATCAACATCGAGGGCGATCCGCGGAGCCCGCACAACGAAGGGACGCTCTGCCCCAAGGGCGCCGCGATCTACCAGCTCCACAAGAACGTCAACCGCCCCACGAAAGTGCTGCACCGCAAGCCGGGCGCTGGCGACTGGGAAGTGGTGGAGCTCGACTGGGCGATGGATCGCGTGGCGGAGCTGGTGAGCAAGACCCGCGACGAGACCTTCATCGAGCGTCTTCCCAACGGGAAACTGGTCAACGCGACTCCGGCGATCTTCGCGTTGGGCGGCGCGACGCTCGACAACGAATTCAACCACGTCGCGCAGAAGTTCTGTCGTGGCCTGGGGATCATCGCGGTCGAGAACCAGGCCCGAATATGACATAGCTCCAGCGTCCCCGGTCTGGGGGCTCGGCTCGGCAGAGGCGCAGCGACCATATATCCGCGCAGCATGGCGCAGTCGGACTGCGTGGTGATCATGGGCTCCAACATGGCGGAGTGTCATCCGGTTGCCTTCCGCTGGCCGCTGCGCGCGCGGCTCAACGGCGCCAAGCTCATTCATGTCGATCCGCGCTTCACGCGCACGAGCGCCAACTGCGACATCCACGCGCCCATCCGCGCCGGGAGCGACATCGCCTTCCTCGGCGGCTTGATCAATTACGTCCTGGGCAGCGAGCGCTGGAACAACGATCCGTTCTTCCGGAGCTTCGTGTCCAACTACACGAACGCGGCCACCATCGTGTCGCCCGACTTCAAGGGGACGGAGGATCTCGACGGCGTCTTCTCGGGGCTGCAGAAGCACGAGGAGGATGCCGACTGGCCGTTCAGCGGCCTCACCGGGAGCTACGATCCGGCGAGCTGGCAGTACGCGGGCACCGCCACGCAGACGACCGGGGAGCAGGTTGCCTACACCGCGCGCGCCGGCCAGACCAAGCAGGCGCAGGGGCCGCAGGCGGCGACGCCGAAGCACGGCGGCGCGCCGGGAATCCAGATGGACGCGGGCACCACGGCCGCGCCGGCGAAGTGGGACCTCCTCGTGAAGTCGCTCCTCAAGCCCACGGCCAGGACCGACCCGTCGATGCAGGACCCGCACTGCGTGCTGCAGATCCTGAAGCGTCACTTCTCGCGCTACACGCCCGAAGTGGTGGAGCAGGTCACGGGCTGCCCGCGCGACAAGTTCCTGAAGGTCGCCCAGACGATACTCGAAAATTCGGGCGCCGATCGCACCACGAGCTTCGCCTACGCGGTGGCGTGGACGCAGCATACCGATGGTGTGCAGATGATCTCGTGCTGCGCGCTGCTGCAGCTTCTCACCGGCAACATGGGCCGCCCCGGCGGCGGGATCATGGCGCTCCGCGGGCACGCGGCGATCCAGGGCTCCACCGATGTGCCCACTCTCTACCACTCCATCCACGGCTACATGAGCGCTCCGTCGGCGCTCAAGACGCACGATACGCTGCGCGACTACATCGCCACGGAGACCACGCCCACCGGCTACTGGGCGAACCTTCCGAAATTCCTCGTCTCGTATCTCAAGTCGATGTACGGCGACGCCGCGCGACCGGAGAACGATTGGGGTTACGATTGGCACCCGAAGATCTTCGGCGACTTCTCGCACATCGCGATGATGGCCGCGATGGCGGAGGGGAAGGTGAAGGGGATGTTCTGCGTCGGACAGAATCCCGCGACATCGCTCAACGGCTCGGCCCAACGCGCGGCCATGCGCAAGCTCGACTGGCTCGTGGTGAAGGACAACTGGCTCACCGAGACGGCCATGGCATGGAAGAACGGTCCGGAGATAACAGACGGCAGCGTCAAAGTCGAAGACATCCCGACCGAGGTCTTCTTCTTCCCCGCCACGCAGATAGGTGAGTACGAGGGGAGCTTCACGAACACGCAGCGCATGCTGCAATGGCACTTCAAGGCCGCCGATCCGCCGGGCGACTGCCACACGGATACCTGGTTCTACTACCAGCTGGGGAAGCGGCTCAAGCGCAAGTACGCGAACAGCGCGCTGCCGCGCGACGAGGGGTGGAAGAACCTCGTGTGGGACTACGACCCCGAGCCCCAGACGGGACGTTCGCCGCACGCGACCGGCGAGGCGGACGAGCTCAAAGTGCTGCGCGAGATCAACGGCTACCAGAGTGCGGATCCCTCGAAGCATCTCGGCGGCTTCGGCGAGTTGAAGGACGACGGATCCACTACATGCGCGAGCTGGATCTACTGCGGCGTCTTTCCTTCGTGGGATCGCAACCTCTCGGCACGTCGCGAGCCGGATCCGCCGGAGACGCCCGGCGCGGAGCTGAACTGGGGATGGGCGTGGCCCGCCAATCGGCGAGTGATGTACAACCGCGCATCGGCCGACCCGTCGGGGAAGCCGTGGAGTGAGCGCAAGCGCTGGATCTGGTGGGATGCGGACGCGGAGAATCCGCCCGATCCGGTAACCGGCCGCGCGCAGCCGCGGGGACGATGGGTGGGCTACGACGTTCCGGACTACACGCTCACCAAGGCACCCTCCGACCGGGCGAAACCGGCTGGCATAGGCATGGATGCCATCGCTGGCAACGAGCCCTTCATCATGAAGCCAGACGGGAAGGGGTGGCTCTTCGTGCCGAGTGGGCTCGTGGACGGTCCGCTCCCCACGCACTACGAGCCGGCGGAGTCGCCGGTGCGCAACCAGCTCTACAAGCAGCAATCGAGTCCGGTCTTCAAGTGGTGGGCTCACGGCAAGGATTACAACCAGATCGCGCCCGTGGGCGACCCGCGCTATCCGTGTGTCATCACCACCTATCGTCTCACCGAGCACTATCTCTCCGGCGCGATGAGTCGCTGGCTCCCCTACCTCGCAGAGCTGCAGCCGGAGCTGTTCATAGAGATCGGTCGGGAGCTCGCGCGGGAGCGCGGGATCGAGAACCTGGATTTCGTGATCGTCTCGAGTCCGCGCCACCGGATTCGTGCGCGCGCGCTGGTGACCAATCGCATAGGCGCGCTGAACGTCGGTGGCAGGAGGATCCATCACGTGGGAATGCCATGGCACTGGGGGTGGCAGGGGCTCGCGGTGGGCGACGTCGCCAACGATCTCACGAGCTGGGTGGGTGATCCCAACGTCTCGATCCACGAAGGGAAGGCCTTCGTGTGCAACGTGGAGAAGGAGTGATGGGCTCGCGCTCGCTGCCGATCCTCACGCAGAATCCGGCGCCACCGGCGGGATCCGCCGCACCGCAACGCTCTGCCCCGCCAGCAGCGCAGAGCTCACCGACGGAGCCGATGGGCTTCTTCACCGACACGACGGTCTGCATCGGCTGCAAGGCTTGCGAAGTGGCGTGCAAGGAGTGGAACCAGCTCCCCGCGCGCGGCGACGGCGGCGCGAATCTCGAGATGAGCGGCCAGAGCTACGACAACACCCTGCGTCTGAGCGGCGATACGTGGCGTCACGTCAAGTTCATAGAGCAGTTCCCCGAGCCGTACGAGGGACGCTGGCTCATGATGAGCGACGTCTGCAAGCACTGCGTGCAGGCACCCTGCCTCGAGGTGTGCCCCACGGGCGCTATCATCCGCACCGAGTTCGACACCGTCGTGATCCAGTCCGACACCTGCAACGGCTGCCGAACATGCATAGGCGCCTGTCCGTTCGGCGTGATCGACCTCAATCACGTCTCGGGCACCGCGCAGAAGTGTACGCTCTGCTACGACAGGATCAGCGTCGGCCTCGAGCCCGCCTGTTCCAAGGCGTGCCCCACCGACTCGATTCAGTTCGGCCCCATCTCGGAGCTGCGCAAGCGTGCTGCCGATCGCGTGGTGCAGCTGCGCGAGCAGGGTGAGAAGGGCGCGTACCTGTACGGCGCTGATCCAAAGGGTCCGCTGGGCGGGCTCAACGCCTTCTTCCTCCTCGTGGACGAGCCCGAAGCTTACGGACTGCCGCGCGAGCCGAAGATGCCCTCGCGCAATCTGGTGCGCTCTTCTCTGCTATCCACGATCGGCGCGGTGGCGATGACCTTCATCGGTGCGCTCGGCCTGCGCGCCAGGCGCATGAAGGATGTGGCTGACTCGAACACCAGGGAGAAAGAGTGATCATTCAGGCGAACTGGCCCGACACCTTCTTCACCGAGCCGCCGCACTTCCGCTGGCTGATCGTTCTGTACTTCTTCATCGGCGGAATCTCGGGCGGCGCGCTTCTCCTTGCGGGGCTCGTCCGGTTGTTCGGCCGCGCCGAGGATCGCCCCTTCGTGCGGCTCGCGAGCTACCTCTCCCTGGCGGGCGCAGTGGCGAGCGGCATCATCCTCATCGTCGATCTCGGCGTGCCGCTCCGCTTCTGGCACATGCTCATCCAGAGCAATACCGGCCTGCCGATGTTCAAGTGGTGGTCCCCGATGTCGGTAGGTGTGTGGGGACTGCTCTTCTTCGGCTTCTTCGCGCTGCTCGCGTCGCTGGGCATGCTTGCCGAAGAGGGGAAACGGGGGATGCGGGCATTCCGCTTCCTCGCCGAGCCGCCCTTCTCGACGATAGGCGCCATAGGCGGGATCATCGGAGGCCTGTTCCTGGCGGGGTACACGGGCGTGCTGCTGGCCGTCACGAACCGGCCGCTGTGGTCCGACTCATCATGGCTCGGACTCCTGTTCATCATCTCTGCGATCTCGACCTCCATCGCGGCACTGTTGCTGCTCGGCCGTTGGCGCTCGGTGGATTCGCCATCCACGGTCGCCTGGTTGACGAGCTTCGATCGGATCGCGCTCGTCCTCGAGCTCATCGCGATCATCATCTTCGTGATCTCGCTCGGAGGCGCGATACGCGCGCTCTTCAACGGCTGGGGCGTGCTCCTGCTCCTCGGCGTGATCGTGCTCGGTATCCTCGTTCCGCTGTTCATCCAACGCGGGCGCGCCGTCCACGACTTCGTGCTTTCGGCGACGCTCGTGCTGGTGGGCGGCTTCCTCCTGCGCATGGTGGTGCTGCTCTCGTCGGAGCAGGTGCGTGTGCTCGGCACGCAGGTGATCCGCTGATGCGAGCAACGATGCGTACTACGGTACGCCTGATGATGTGCTCCGGCGCGCACCGCGCGAGCGCCTCGTTCGGCGCTTTGCTCATCCTTGCTGGATGCGTGAGTCCGGAAGCGCGGCGAGTGCGCGGCGGCGGGGCCGGCGCGGACATCGGCAACCGTACCGCGCAAGTGCAGCTGCACGGCGGCTCGCGGATGTACTCCAGGACTCCATGTCTCTTGCCCAAGGCGATATGCCCAGGACCGCTACCCAGCTCGGGACTGCCGGGAGACTTTCCGGCCCCGCGCCCGACCCGCCGATAGATTCCGCCTGGCAGCCCTGGCTCGATCTGCTCGGAATGGCGCTCGATGAAGCGGGCGATCCGTCGTGGGCCGCGGTCGAGCCGGCAGCCGGCGAGCGCGAGCCAGGCGCGCCACTCCTGCACGGCGCCACCGTCAGGTTGAATGCGAGGCGCGCGGGGAGCCTCGTGCGTGCGCTCGCCGAGCGGGCGGGGATCCTGGCGGCGAGTGACATCGAACCGG
The DNA here is from genome assembly GCA_035688075.1 of Gemmatimonadaceae bacterium. Lineage (GTDB taxonomy): Bacteria > Gemmatimonadota > Gemmatimonadetes > Gemmatimonadales > Gemmatimonadaceae > JADGGM01. Next base: position 13,621 of record DASSNL010000182.1, on the reverse strand, counting down.
TACAGCTCATCCGGGCCGCTGTAGAGCGCGACGACAGCGTCATGGCCGGTATCGCGGAACGTGTGGGCGCGTCGCACGACTCGCTCACGGTGGTCGCGCAGCTCTCCGCGATGCCGCTGCTGCATGCAGCCACGCGGAAGCTCGGCCCCAACACCGCGTCCGTATGGCAGCGCGGCTACTGCCCGGTGTGCGGCGCGTGGCCCTCGCTCGTGGAGATGCGCGGGATCGAGCGGGAGCGCCGGCTGCGCTGCGGCTGCTGTGCGGCTGACTGGCGGTTTCCGGTGCTGCGCTGCGCCTTCTGCGACGAGCTGGATCATCGTCTGCTCGGCTCGCTGCTACCGGAAGGAGACGAACAGCGCAGGCGTATCGAGACGTGTGAGAGCTGCCACGGCTATCTCAAGCTCGTGATGACGCTCGGAGCGCTGCCGCCGCGCGCGCTCGCGCTCCAGGACCTCGCCACGGTGCCGCTCGACTTCGTGGCGCAGGAGCGCGGCTACGCGCGTCCCTCGAGCGCCGGTTGGCCTCTTCGGCTGGAGCTACTCGCATGACGCTCACGCCAGCGGAGCTCTGTCGTGGCCTGCTCGGCGCGCTCGATGCGAGCGAGGGGCGGCGCCGGCGCCGGTCTCGTAACACCACCGCTGACTCGATCGGACTGGAGATCCAGCGCTCGCTGCTCGAGGGAGTGATGCGGGACGCGCCCGATGCTTCCCACTTCGAGCGGTGGCTTCTGGAGCGGTGCATGGCCGAGGGTGAGAGCGACGGAGCCACACGGGCGATGGCGGTCTTCATCTGGCAGCAGTGGCAGTTCGCTTCGGAATCCGACGACTATCGCGAGTGGATCACGCGTGGGGCACCCTCGGACGACAAGCAGAGGGCGCCGAGAGACGACGACGGGAGCGGGGGAGGGCGGGGGTGTCCGCGTTCCGTGTGAGGAGAGTGCTCGTCGTGCTAGCGGTCGCCGCACTGCCGGCTGCCTGCCGGCAGAGCGCTACGGAACGTACCCGAGCCGCGGAGGAGCGCGCGGCGATCAATGCCTCGGTAGCGGGCAGCGAGATAGTCCACACGCTCGCCTCGCCGCGGGTGCCGGGGCGCATCATCTATGAGAAGCCTGTAGATCTCTCCTTCGCCAATCTCCGCAGGACCCGCCCCGACCTCGACAGCGCTGGTCTCGCCCACGGCGCGCCGGCGGCAACGGAGAAGGCGCCGAGCGACAGCAGCAAAAGGTAGAGCGGCCGCACGCCCAGAGCGTGTCCTTGCCGGGTCTGTGAGCCGCGACCGATATTGCACCATGAGTCCGCCGTAGCGACAGTACTGCCCCGCGGTCCTCCCGGATCGTTCCGCACCGCTCCGTTCTCCCCCCGCCAGATAGATGGAGACTCGCATGTCATTGCGCGTAGGCCGTCCCATTCGCCGCGTTCCACGTCGCATCCGCCCCTTCGTGGTACTTGCCGCCACGATCGTGGCGGCTGCCCCGGTCGCGGCGCAGTCAGCACCGAAGGTCACCGCCGCCGACTACGATCGCGCGGTCCGCTTCCTCCGGCCCAACGTGGATCCGCTCGTGATCGGCGGCCAGGTGATCGCACACTGGCTCCCCGACGGTCGCTTCTGGTATCGCAGCGAGGTGGTGGGCGGCCACGAGTTCATCATGGTTAATCCGTCGAGGAAGAGCCGCTCGCGCGCCTTCGACCACGCGGCGATAGCCGCCGCGATCTCGAAGGCGATGGACAGCACCTTCGGGGAGAAGAGTCTCCCGTTTCAGTCCTTCGACCTCGCGGCCGACAGGAAGAGCATCGAGTTCGATGCGGGGAAGAGTCACTGGAGGTGCGAGCTCAACGGATCGGCGTGTACCAGACTCGGTGAGCGCGATGAGCCGGAGCGGAGCATGCGCTTCCGCGGCGGCGGCGAGGACGATGGCGGAGTGAAGTCGCCCGACGGAAAGAAGGTTGCCTTCATCCGCGACTGGAACCTCTGGCTTCGCGACGTGGCGACGGGCGAGGAGAAGCAGCTCACCACCGACGGCGTCGAGAACTTCGGCTACGCCACCGACAACGCCGGGTGGAAGCACAGCGACCGCGCGATTCTCCTCTGGTCGCCCGACTCGAAGAAGATCGCCACCCAGCAGCAGGACGAGCGCAACGTCGGCAACATGTACCTGGTGCACACGAGCAAGAAGGGGCACCCCGTGCTGCAGGAATGGAAGTACCCACTCCCCGGCGACAGCGTGGTGGCGATGCTCGAGCGTGTGGTAATAGCCGTGGAGAGCGGAAAGGTGGTGCGCCTGAAGATGCCGCGCGACTACCACCGCGCCACGCTGGGCGACGACATCTCGATGGACGACTACCAGTTCAGCCCCGACGGATCGAAGCTGGCGCTCGTGTCCACGTCGCGCGATCACAAGTCGGCCACCTTCCGGATCGCCGACACCCGGACCGGCGATGTGCGCACGGTATTCGAGGAGACCGTCCCCACGCAGTTCGAGTCACGCACCGGGTGGCGCGTGCTCTGGGGGACGAACGAGTTGATCTGGTATTCGCAGCGCGACAACTGGGGACAGCTCTACCTCTACGACCTGAACGCCGGGAAGCTGAAGAACAAGATCACCGACGGCGAGGGCCCGGTGTCGCAGATCGTGAACGTGGATGAGAAGGCGCGTACGGTCTGGTACGTCGCGCTCGGGCGTGAGCCGGGGCAGGACCCGTACTTCCGCCACCTCTACCGCATCGGCCTCGACGGCAAGCACGTGGCTTCGCTCACTCCGGAAGTGGGTGACCACACCGTGCAGCTCTCACCCGACGCTCGCTTCATCGTGGACACCTACTCGCAGCCCGACGTGCCGCCGGTGGTGGTGCTGCGCGACGCGAAGGGTAAGGTGGTGATGCAGCTCGAGAAGACCGACATCTCGCGCCTCCTCGCCATGGGGTGGAAGCCGCCGATCTCCGTGAAGATGAAGGGGCCCGACGGCAAGACCGTCATCTACGGGCAGATGTTCGTCCCCACGAATCTCGACAGCACGAAGAAGTATCCGATCATCAACAACCCCTATCCCGGCCCGCAGAGCGGTAGCGTGGGGTCGCGATCGTTCGCCGCGGCGCGCGGCGACCGGCAGGCGCTCGCGGAGCTCGGCTTCGTCGTGGTGACCATAGACGGGATGGGGACTCCTAACCGCTCGAAGTCGTTCCACGACTACTACTACGGGAAGATGGGGCGCGACAACACGCTCCCCAGCCAGATCACAGCGATGAAGCAGCTCGCCGAGCGCTACAAGTTCATCGACATCGATCGCGTGGGCATCTACGGCCACTCCGGCGGCGGCTTCGCCACGGCCGACGCCATGTTCCGCTATCCCGATTTCTTCGACGTCGGAATATCGGAGTCCGGCAACCACGACCAGCGGCAATACGAGGACGACTGGGGTGAGCGCTATCAGGGGCTGCTCGTGCGGAACGCCGACGGCAGCGACAACTACGACCAGGAGGCCAACCAGAACCTGGCGAAGAACCTGAAGGGTCACCTGCTGCTCGCCCACGGCGCGGTGGACGACAACGTACCGCCGTACAATACGCTTCTCGTGGTGGACGCGCTCATCAAGGCGAACAAGGATTTCGATCTGCTCATCCTCCCCAACGCGCGTCACGGCTACGGCGTGGACTCCGACTACATGATGCGCCGCCGGTGGGACTACTTCGTGAGGTGGCTGCTCGGCACCGAGCCGCCGAAGGAGTACGACATCGGGGCGGCCACGCGGGTGGTGGGATCGCGGTAAGCGCGAAGGCAAGCAACGGGGTCGGGTCCGTGCCACGGACCCGACCCCGTTGCTGTTATGCCGCCATCCCCGCCCTATTTGTCATCCCCGCGGAAGCGGGGACCCATGTTCAGGTCGAGTAACATGGACTCCCGCTTCCGCGGGAATGACGGTGGTCGCTTTCGCGCGGACCACGAAGTTGTCGTCTACTGTACTTCGATCGCCGTGGGCGGGATGAGATCCGCGAACGGGCGATAGAGCCGCGTGAACTCCCCGGGGGAGAGCAGCGGGCGCGCGGCGATGGCGCAGGCGGCCAGGCGCGCGGCGCGGCGCAGCCGGCGCACAGTGGCCGGCGATGCGATCCCCTCGATGATCCCGATCTCGCGGTCGATCCGGTTGCGGATCCGCCGCACGGCGTTCGGCATCGTCTCCATCACCTCGCGCAGGTGCGCGCGCGCCAGGCGGTCGGCCTGTGTCTCACGCGCGAGATCCATGGCCGCCATCTGACGCTCCAACTCGTCCAGCGGGAGCAGATGCGGATCGTTCTCGGCCAGCTGACACCACGCGCCAATCGGGACGCGACGCAGCTGTCCGAAGAAGGCCAGCACCTGAGCGGTAGTCGCGCCATACCACTCGGCGCCACTCGCCACCGACCGCGTCGCCGGCTGGCTTGCCGGCTGCGCTACCGGCGTCGAAGCGGGGTGCGCGTTCTCCTGCGCGCCTCGAGCTTCATCGTTTGTGGGCACATGCATCGTGAACCCCCTCGCTATTGGTGGACACCTGTCTTGCAGGGCAGCGTGGTGCGCGAGAGCTCGACGTCGCGATGCGACGGTCGCGCCGAATACGATGCGAACTACCGAGCCGGGCCAATGAGGCGCGGCTCAGAAGGCGGGCGTACTCGCCATCCTACCACCCTTCCATGCGATGCCTGCGGGGTTAGCTGACGGGTTGGGAGCGGGAAGTCTCCCTCCAGTGTTGCCGGATGCACCCCGGATCTCGATCGGGTCCCCCGCCGCGCGGCGCGCATCATGGCGCGCGCGTTAGGCTGCAGTAGCTGTCGACTACTATCGCAATAGAGTATGACAGAGGGGCTCGTGTCAAGTCATCGGCCCGCGACCGCCTGACGTTCCACCCCGGGCGCCTGCGCCGCGCTGGCGCCCGTACTGCGGTACAACCGGGCCGGCTCCACGTCGAGGTCCACCTTCGTGATGTCGGGACGGAAGAAGAGCGCCACCGTCCAATCGAGCACCACGCGAAGGCGCCGGTCCCAGCGCGGCATCTGCAGCAGGTAGTACGTTCGCCGCACCCACCAGGCGGGGAAGCCGGTGACCCGCACGCCGAGGATCTGCGCCACCGCGCGCGAATGCCCGAGCGACGCCATCGTCCCCAGCATGCGGAACACAAATGGAGTGACTGCGCGTCCTTCGATGGATGCGGCGACGTTATTCGCGACGTGTCGCCCCTCGCGTGTCGCGTGCTGAGCGAGGGCGGGATACGGGCGGCCATCGGGCCCGGGGATCTCCGCGCAATCGCCGATCGCCCACACTTCCGGGTGGCTCTTGCTCCGCATCGACGCATCGACCGCTATGCGCCCGCGCCGGTCATGCTCCACCGGAATGCGGGCGGCGACGGCGCTGGGCGTGATGCCGGCGGCGAGGACGATGGTACTCGCTTCGATCGTCTCATTCGCAGTGTGGACGAGTCCGGGCTCGATCGAGCGTACAGGCGTCGACGCGCGGATGTCGGCACCGCGCCTCCGAAGCACGCGCACCGCATCTGCCGCGAGCTTCTCGTCCACCTCGGGGAGGATGCGCGCGCTCGCCTCGAGCAGGTGGAACTTCACTTCCTCGCGGCGGATCCGCGGATAGTAGCGCAGCACGTCCTCTGCGAAGGCGGTGAGCTCCCCCAGGAGCTCGACGCCCACCAGCCCGCCTCCTATTACCACCACGTTCAGGCAACCGCTGCGAACCGAGGGACTCCTGGCGGCATCGGCGCGCTCGAAACGCTCGATGAGGTGGTTCCGCAGCACGAGCGCATCCGCCATCGTCTTGAACGTCAGCGCGTGCTCGGAACCGGGGATGAGCGACACGTTGGTAGATGCTCCGAGAGCCACGACGAGCTGATCGTATGGGAGCCGATACGTCATCCCGTCAGGCGCTGTGGCGTGCACCGTGCGCCGGTCCACGTCCACACCGTCCACCGTCGCTTCCACGAACTCCGCTTTGCGCAGCGCCGGCCTGATCGGTTGAGCGCAGTGTCGCAGCTCGAGGGTGCCGGAGCACGCCTCGAACAGGAGTGGAGTGAGCACGAAGAAATTGTCACGGCTCACGAGTGTGATCTCTACATCGGCACGCTTGCCGAGCAGTCGCTCGAGCTGGCGCGTGGCCTGCACGCCGCCGAAGCCGCCTCCCACGACCACGATGCGCGTCTTCCCTCTACCTGCGCCGTCCCGACGCGCTGTCACACTCGAGCGGTCATGCGTCTCTCGCGCGATCCGGAGCGAGGACGAGTTAGCCACTTCGCCGTCAGGCGCAGGCGCGATGACTGTGCGCGCGCTGTGCCCAACCTCGTCGGCGCGCGCACTGTTCCGATCGGTGTTTTCTCTCATCTATACCTCCGTCGCGAGCCCGCGGTGCCAGTGGGTCGTGTGTGGTACGGTAATGTGCTCGTCGCACTTTACAAGACGGGGAAGAGTGACACATGTGACAGCTGCGACGAGCTAGGCCACCCCCGCAGTAGATGAATCACTTTGGGCCGCCGATGGTTCGCTGTCACGATCGCAGTGGCTGTCCGTCTCTCGTGGCATGACCACCTACGCGGTGCGGGAGCCGGCTTCGGCCGGGCCGGCGCCCGATTACCGACCGGAACTCCTAGGGCTGGCCGGCAGGATGCTCGCCATCCCGGCCTCGGTCCTTCTATTGTATGGGGTGCGATGCATGTCATACACCTCGCGCTCCAGCTCGGCCTCGATGCGAAAGCGCGGTCTCACGTAGCCTGCGGTCCGGACCAGAACTGCACGTCCTCGCTATGGAGCGGCGTACGCTGCCATTCGAACGCCTCCAGGATCTCCCGCTCTGCCGCATCCCACTCACGGTGGTAGTGCAACGCGTGCGGGTATGGCACCTGGGGCGCGGCCCATTCTGCCACGGCCTGGATACCTCCTCCATCGAGGATCCTTTCGAACTTCTCCAGCGGACCGAACGCGTACACCATGTTGAAACGGTCCAGGACCAGCGTTCCGCCCTCGTCCGTCATGGAGTGCAGCCAAACATCGTGGCGCGCATCCTCCGCCAGAAAGCGGCCGAAACGATGTGAAAAGCTCTCGATATCGGGGCCGTCCAGGTCCGGACTCTCGTAGCGACCCAATGGCGCACCGATGCCCGTAGTATGTAGGAGGTACAGGAGACGGTACGGGGGAGCCAGTGCGGCGCCGAGCACGCGGAGTACCACCGAGTGGCCTCCTCGCAGGCCGATGCGGAGCCGCTCGACACCTGTGTCGAGACGCTCGCGGACGTACGTGTTGGCGTACTCGAAATGGTGCTCCACCGGATGCGCTGGCGTCCCGGTGACGCGGTGGATCTTTACTGTCAGACGCTCATCCTCCCTGGCCAACGCCGCGCGGTTCCGGGTATCGACTGAGAGAGGAATACCACGACGCGCGGGACCGCGAAAGGCATCTCCCTCAAGCGCGCTTCTCGAGCGGGAACGAGTACAGTACGAACGGCTCGGCTTCGCCCCCCGCGCTCTCGTAGAGGCGTCGCGCCGGCGTGTTGTCCTCCTCCGTGCCGAGCCATGCTTCGGTGCAACCGAGTGCACGTCCGTGCGCGAGCAAGGCATCGAGCAGCAGACGACCGATACCGCGGCGCTGGTACGTGGGTGCTACCCCGATCTCGTTGATCCAGAGCTGGGGTGCCTTGTCGGGGTGTACGTAGTCGACGGCGGAGGCCATGCCGACCACCACGCCGTCATCGACGGCTACCGCGAGATGATGCCGGGCATCGTCGAGGAACGCGCGCGCCCAGCGCTCCTGCACGGGACCGTCGAACACGCCGTCCGCTACTCGGTCGAGGACGGCCAGGTCGTTGGCGCGGAGGAGACGGACCTCGATATCTCTCATCGTGCGTTATCCTCCGCGATACCCGTCTGCAGCCGTGCGACGGCATAGTGCAGAAGTTGTTCGACCGCGCCCGGCTCTCTCAGGTGGCCGTCGATGCCGAGCATGGCCATGCCATGCACCAGCGCCCACACGTACCTCGCCATCAGTATCGTGTCGTCGCCTCGCAGGAGTGAATCGCGCTGCAGTGTTGCGAGGGCGTCCACGAGCGCCCGAAAGGCGGCCATCGCTTCCGTGGCCAGTTCGGGATCGCGCGACTCCTCGTCCACGAAGCCGCCGAACATGACGCGGTAGTACGACGGGTTCTCGATGGCGAAGTGAACGTACGCCGCACCCATGGCGCGGAACGCGGCTTCGTCCCGGCCGCCATCCTCCCACGCCGAGACGAGCTTCTGGCGTAGCGTACTGAACCCCTCGGTCGCGACGGCGGTGAGCAGGGCGCGTTTGTCCGCGAAGTGCCGGTAGAGTGCGGTACGCGAAACGCCGATTCGGGCGCCGATCGCGCGCAGCGTCAGCGCATCGACGCCCTCCGCCTGGATGGTAGCAAGCGCTTCATCGATCAGTGCACGGCGGAGGTTGCCGTGGTGGTAGGACCGGCGTGGCTTTCGAGCCGCTCTCTTCGGTGTGGCCATCCTATCGGAATTCTACCCGCCAATGTTGACAATGTCAACACGAGGTATTAGGCTATGTTGACAATGGCAACATTGGAGGAGCTACCATGTATCCGACCCGAGGCACCACCCCGTTCGCCAGGCACGCGGTACGGCCCGCCGCACCGTCCGCTCTGAGAAGGCGAGCCGCGACCCTCTACGCCAACCTCTGGCGCTCGAGCCCGCCGCTGACCGCCGTGGGCACGCTGATGTTCTTCGCGGCCATCGCCTCGGCGGTGGGCATCTTCGCCGACCCGCGCATCATCACCGGCGTCCCCGCCTGGCTCAAACCCTTCAAGTTCGCGATCTCCACTTCCATCTACAGCTTCACGCTGGCGTGGGTATTCGGATGGCTCTCCGACTGGCCGCGCGTCCGCAGAGTAGTGGGGTGGACCACCGCCATCGTGTTCGTGCTCGAGGTCTCGATAATCGACACGCAGGCGTGGCGCGGAACGACCAGCCACTTCAACTCGGCGACTACGCTGGACCGATCGCTCTTCATCATCATGGGCAGCGCCATCCTGCTGCAGACGATCGTGAGCGTGGCAGTCGCGGTGGCGCTCTGGCGGCAGCGGTTTGCCGATCGCTCGCTCGGGTGGGCGCTACGGCTCGGCATGACGCTCACGATCATCGGGGCGCTCACCGGTGGGCTCATGACTCGCCCCACGCCGCAGCAGTTGGAGGCAGCACGCGCCGGCGCCCCGATGACTACGATCGGTGCGCACACGGTCGGTGCGCCGGATGGTGGTCCCGGGATACCGGTGACCGCGTGGAGCAGGGAGCACGGCGACCTGCGCGTTCCGCACTTCATCGGCCTGCACGCGCTCCAGGCGCTGGCGCTCGTCGCCATCGCACTGCGGTGGTGGCGTCGGCCCGAGAGCGTCCGCGTGAAGGTGGTGCTCGCCGCGACGGCCAGCCATGCGTCGCTCTTTCTCCTGCTGCTATGGGGAGCGCTTCAGGGGCGGAGCATCACGTCTACCGAACCTGACGCACTCGCGTCGCTCCTCCTCTGGGCGGCAGCAACCGCGCTGGCTCTCGGCTGGATCGGCCTGGGCTCGCGCAGTGCCTCCCGTAACCTTCTCGATCGGATGACAGCATGACAGCCGAACGGCTCTTCTCGATCCTGAATCTGGTAACCATCGCTGCGTGGCTGCCGCTCGTTTTCCTGCCACGAGCGCGCTGGGCGACGAGGGTCGTGCCAGTGGTGGTGCCGCTCCTGCTCGCGGTAGTCTACGTGGTACTGGTGGCTTCGACGCTGCCGCATAGCGAGGGCGGATTCTCGTCGCTGTCAGCGGTCAGGACGCTCTTCGAGAATCACTGGGCGCTCCTGGCCGGGTGGGTGCACTACCTGGCGTTCGACCTGTTCGTGGGCGGGTGGGAAGTGCGGGATGCGCAACGGCGCGGGATCCCGCACCTGCTCGTCATACCCGCGCTATTGCTGACTTTCCTCTTCGGGCCGGGCGGCCTGTTGCTCTATCTGGCGACCCGCTCGTTCGCGCGCGAGAAGGTAATCCCCGCGAGAGAGGGTATCGCATGAGGCTACGGGGATGAGGGCGATCGCTGGAGCGTCGCTCATCCCGTGGCGACGCGCGGCAAAAGCGCAGGTCAATGGATGGCGGAATCGGGCTTGAAGACCTGCCGGAAAGCGATCAGTGCGGCCGGGTGATAGATGGTCGCGTGCGTTTCCTCCATCATCGGCTGGTAGTGCCATGTGACATCGGCCGGCGCGTACTTCGCGAGGGTATCGGCAAGGACTCTGCTGAGCTGGTCGATGTCCTGGCTGCTGTTGGCCAGAAAGAGAGTACGCTTGCCGAATTTGTCGGCGCGCAATCGAGCGGCCGCGCCGCGCACCAGTGCGTGGTCGTTCCACCACAGGCTCGGATCGAAGGCGATGTACGTATCGAAGAGATCCGGCTCGAGAAAGAACGTCTCCACGATGAAGAGCCCCGCCAGCGATTCGCCAACGATCGCCCTCTCCTTCGTCGTGCGATATCGCGCGTCGACGACGGGTATCAACTCCGTGCGGATGAATTTGCGGAATGCCGCCGACCCGCCGACTTGCGGAGCGATCTTCCTGTCCTCGGCATTCTGCGTCGGGCCGGTGAGATCGCGACGGCGCTTGGTGTTCTCGATGCCCACGAGGATGAACGGCCGCATGGTGCCGTTCCCGACCGACACCTGAACGAGTCCCGCCACGTGAAGAAAGTCCTCTCCCATTCCGCCATCCGGCATGTAGAGCACCGGGAGTCGCACGCTCGCCGAGTCCTTGTAGATCGGCGGGAGGTAGACGTTGATTCGCCGCGTCTCGTCGAGCGTCTTCGACTGAATCGTGAACGTCTCGCCCATGACCAGGGGGGACGCGGGACTCGCGGCGCGCGCGTCGACCTGCGCGAGCGAGGGGACGGCCAGGTACATCAGGGGAGCGACTATACAGCAAGACCATCTCATCTCGTATCTCCACTTGTCCGACGATTCGACCGAACAGCGAGTTGCAAGCACACCGACACCATGCTCACGGTGCGGGCCAATCGAAGCCTCGGGCCCGCATACAGACGCACGTCGACGCGCATCTTCGAATTTTCCGCCGCCAGGATTGGCGAAATAAGCCAGCGCCGTTGCGCCAGCGATTGGTTGGCCCAAGTGTACCTTCGGTCGAATCGGGTTGCCTGCGATGTCGGCCCGCGGGGCCGCCGGGCGAGCCACATCGCACGGTTCACGATCGGTCCTCGCTCGACCACCGCCAGTGCCGGACGCATTGCCGGACGCATTGCTGGACCGTTGCTGGACCGATTCGGACGTCCGCCCGAACGCGATTTGTCGCTCGAGGCGGGGAAGGGCAGCTCGTGCCGACCCATTGCTTGACATGTCAACTACTCACACGTAATCATGTGGGCATGAGTACGAGCGAACGCAGGGGAAAGCAGCGTGGCGGATCCGCGGCCGCTGCGCCGAAGCCGCACGAAGTGACCACCGAGGTGCTCCGGACGGCGGACGAGCTGCGGCGACGGGTCGCCGCAGCTCTCGCCCCGCAAGCGATCACGTCGCAGCAGTACAACGTCCTGCGCATCCTGCGCGGTGCCTACCCCGACCCCCTACCCACGCTGGAGGTAGGGGCGCGCATGATAGAGAAGACGCCCGGGATCACGCGGCTGCTCGACCGCCTCGAGGAGCTCGAGCTCGTCAAACGCGTGCGTGGCGTCGAGGACCGGCGGCTGGTGGAGTGCCGGATCACGGAGGGAGGGCTCAGCTTGCTCGCCGAGCTGGACGAGCCGATCAACGAGGTGAATCGTGACGCTGTCCGTGCGCTTACCCCCTCGGAGCGCCGGTCGCTGGTGCGCCTGCTCGGGATAGTACGGAACCTGAAATGACCGTGTCGCGTTATATAGTTGACACGTCAATCAATGACATATAGACTAATGACGGTCCGGAGGTCGATATATGACAGGCTCATCGCGAGATCATCGGGCTGAAACCACTCTCGCCGATCGCCACGTGCTGGTGGCCGGAGGGACCGGCAATGTCGGACGCCACGTCGTCGCCGCTCTCCTCCAGAGGGGAGCGAAGGTAGTGGTTCCCTCCCGCTCCGAAGGGAAGCTCGACGCCCTGCGCAGTTCGGTCGGCGAGGCGAGCGAGCGGCTGGTGACTGTCGTCGGCGATGTAACCGACGAGAAGGATGGCGCACGCATCCGGGACGAGATCGCGGGATGGCTGCCCCCGGGCCCCGATGCGGTCGTCGCGAGTCTGGGCAGATGGGCCAACGCTCCCTCCATGCTCGCAGCGACCCGGGCCGAGCTAGTCGCGACTCTCGAGGACTATGTCCTCGCGCACTTCATGGTGGCGCGCACGTTCCTGCCCGTACTGGCCGAGCACGGCGGCAGCTACACGTCGATCAACGGACCCTCGGCGTTCGGTACGTGGCCAGGCTCGGGGCTCGTATCCATCGCCACAGCCGCGCAATCCATGCTCGCCCGGGTGCTCGCCGCCGAGATCGCCCCACGCGAGTCGGTCCGCGTCACGGAGCTCGTCATCCACCCATCGGCGTGGATCGGCCCCGATGGTACGAGGGGAGGCGGGCCGATCGATGGCCCCGCCGTGGGCCGCTATGTGGCAGCCATCGTGGCCGGCGATGTGACTGGCGGGCCCACGCTGCGCCTCGACTCCCACGAGCAGCTCGAGGTGCTTGCATGAACGCTCGGCTGACCGTCACCCGGGGCCGCCCGAGCAGGCGCACGCCGTCGCGATGAAGATCATCCCGCATATCGCAGAGCGGCGCTCGCAGAGGCATCACGCACTGGTGAGTGCGCGCTCAGTCACCATCCGGTCCCGACCAGTCGAACGGAATGTGCTTGCTGGACCGGCCCGCCCAGTCCCAATCGAAGCCGTAGGCGTTCACCTTGTCCGCGACGGCGGTCCCCCAAGTCGCCACGGTGCCCGGGCCCGTCTCCGAGCCTGGGGCGTTGTACGTCTGTACTCGCTTCCCCGGCGGCGTCATGGGTCCGCTCAGCGCTTCCGCACGCGCGCTGACTTTCCCTGGAATCTCCGCTCGCCAGTAGGCCAGGTCGTCGGCCACCTCGATCTCGATCGGGACGTACTCCAGTCCGCGTACCTCGCCGAACAGCTCGGCAAACATCGCGGGGAACCCACCGACCTCGCCGCTCCATATTCGGCGCAGCGCGTCCCGCTGTTCCTCGCTCGCACGCTCGTCCATGTACATCCCGAGCGTCACCTTCGTTTCACCAGCCCAGATGTTGCCCTCGAAGTGGCCGACGGCGACGATGTTGAGCCCATCGAGCTCGACGTCTCCGAAGTGGCCGCGCCGCACGCGATACGCGAGGATGCCATCGCAGTCGCCGAAGCTCGGCCTCTGCGCGAAGGTGCAAGGGCAGGGGATGCTGCATTTGCACACGTCGAACCAGTCACCTTCGACATGCCATTCGGGAATCTGTGCCATGGTTCCTCCTCGTATACGCAGCGCTCGAGGTGATCGATTCCCCCATTATTGCGACGCCAGCTCCGTGCGCGCAATCTTCGCTCACGAACGTCACGGCACGTCAGCCTGATGCGTGAGAAGCGGGGTCAGCTCCTGCCTCGTGCATGGGTCTCCGATCGGAGACC
>DASSNL010000174.1:0-90857 GCA_035688075.1 Gemmatimonadaceae bacterium | reverse complement strand
TGCCGCGCCTCGGCGTCGTTCACCATCAGGATGTGCACGCGCTCGAGCAGCGCGAGCAGGGCCTCGCGGCTGCCGTCGATCCAGAAGTTCATCGTATCGCAGGCGACGAGCCGCGGCTTTCGCACCTGGTCCAGTACCTCGAGCTGCAGACGCGGATCGATGTTGGCGAGGAAGACGAACGGCGCCCGCTGGAACTGCGGCGGGATCTTGGGGCTGAAGTGCGAGAAGACGCCGAGGTGGGTCTCGAGCGTCTCCGCCGAATTCAGGTCGTGCCGATAGCGGCCGCGCCAGCGGAAGGAGTTGCCATCTGCCTGCTCGAGGCCGGCCATGTCCACCCCGCGCTTCCTGAGCGGCTCCAGCTGCTGCATGGGGTAGTCGTTGCCGACCACGCCGACCAGCTGCACCGGCGCGAGGTGGCTCGCCGACGCGGAGAAGAAGGTGCCCGACCCGCCGATGACGTTGTCGGCCTTGCCGAACGGGGTTTCAACCGAGTCCAGCGCGACGGAACCAACGACGAGGACGGACATGAGGGACAGGTGAAGGTGACTTGATCGTGAACCGTGAACCGTGAACCGTGAGCGCGCTCGCAGCGACGGTTCACCGTTCACCGTCTACGGTTCACATGACGTTACATCCGCTCCGGCGCGCTGATGCCGAGCATGGTGAGGCCGTTGCGCAGCACGATCTGAGACGCGCGTGCGAGGAGCAGGCGCGCCCGGGTGATCGGCTCCGGTTCGTTGAGCACGTGCGCCTTGTGATACCAGAGGTGCACCTTCCCGGCCATGTCGTGCAGGTACGTGGCCACGCGGTGCGGCTCGAGCGCCTCGGCTGCACCGGCCACCAGCGCCGGGAAATCGAGCAGCGCCTTCATGAGCTCCGTCTCTTCCGGCAAGGTGAGCACCGAGAGATCGGCGTTCGCGTCGATCGACGCCGGATCGATCTCGCCGACACGGAAGATCCCCGACATCCGCGCATGCGCCATCTGGATGTAGTACACCGGGTTCTCCTCGCTCTGCGACCGCGCCAGATCGACGTCGAACGAGAGCTGCGAGTCGCCCTTCCGCATGAGGAAGAAGTAGCGCACCGCGTCGCGACCGACCTCGTCGACCAGGTCGCGCACGGTGACGTAGCTGCCGGCGCGCTTGGAGATCTTCACCTCCTCGCCGCTCCTCATCACCGTGACCATCTGATGCAGCACGTACTCGGGGTAGCCAGCCGGGATCCCCATGTCGAGCGCCTGGAGGCCGGCGCGCACGCGGGTCACCGTGCTGTGGTGGTCGGAGCCCTGTACGTTGATGGCGCGATGGAAGCCGCGCTCCCACTTCGTCACGTGGTACGCGACGTCGGGAACGAAGTACGTGTACGTCCCATCGCTCTTGCGCATCACGCGATCCTTGTCGTCGCTGAAATCGGTGGTGCGCAGCCAGAGCGCGCCGTCCTTCTCGTACGTGTGCCCCGCGCCCTCGAGCGCGCCGGCGGTCTTCACTACCCTGCCGTCGGTGTAGAGCGACGACTCCAGGAAGTACGTGTCGAAGCGCACTCCGAAGGCCTGCAGGTCCAGGTCCTGCTCCTTGCGCAGCTCGCGGACGGCGAAGCGCGTGATCGCGTCGAGGTCCGCACCCTCGCCGTCGGCGGGGTTCTCCGTCGCGTAGCGCTCGGCGATCTCGGCGATGTAGGCGCCATGGTAGCCGCCCTCGGGTATCGTCACCTCCTGGCCGACGCGCTCGCGCACGCGCGCCTGTACGCTCTTGCCGAGGTTGGCGATCTGCACTCCCGCATCGTTGTAGTAGAACTCGCGCGATACATCCCACCCGGTCCAGCGGAGCAGCTCGGAGATCGCGTCGCCGAGAGCGGCCTGGCGTCCGTGTCCCACGTGCAACGGCCCCGTCGGATTGGCTGACACGAACTCCACGTTGACCTTCTGGCCGTTGCCGGCGGAGCTGGCGCCGTACCGCGAGCCGGCTTCGATGATGGAATCGAGACCGCCCGCCACCGCCGTGGTCGATAGGTGGAAGTTGATGAAGCCGGGGCCCGCTATCTCCACGCGCTCCACTCCCGCGCGGGCGAGGTCGAGGCCGGCCACGAGCGAGCGCGCGATGTCGGCGGGCCGCTTCCGCAACGGACGCGCGAGGGTCATGGCGAGATTGGTGGCCCACTCGCCGTGCGACGGATCGCGCGGTCGCTCGAGCTGCGGCTCGATCGTTTCGGGCGCGCCGAGCTCCCGCGCCGCGTCGACGAGAGCAGCGCGGATGAGTTCACGCGACGTCATTCGCTCTTGGTGCTCTTGTCCGCTCTGGCGGATTTCGACTCGCTCGTGGACGCGCTGGACGATCCGCCGTTGCCTCCGGTGGAAGTGCCTTCGGCGGATCCCTTCGACGTACCGCTCTCCGCATTGGACGATGAAGGAGAAGACGTCATCCCCTTCTTCCCATCCTTCCCGTAATCGGTGATGTAGAAACCAGATCCCTTGAACAGCAGGCCGGCGCCGCCGGAGATCCGGCGCGTTGCCATTGCCCCGCACTCCGGGCAGGGCAGCTCGCTCGCTGAGTCGCTGATCTTGCGATAGAACTTGTCGAAATTATGACCGTTGGGACAAACAAACTCGTAAGTTGGCATTGGCGAGTAACTTAGGACGGATCGAAACCGACCTATGAATTTACGCCGCGGCAACGTACCCAACAAGCCGGATGCGCGTCGCTGACACGCGCCTCAGTGCACCGGCCGCACCGGAAGCTTCACGATGAAGCGACTCCCTACACCCACGGTGCTCGCCACGGAGATGTCGCCGCCGAGGAGCGCCGAGAGTCGGTGCGCTACCGCGAGCCCCACACCGGCACCGCCGTACCTCCGCGTCATGCGTTGCTCCGCCTGCCAGAAGGGATCGTAGATCCTGTCCAGAAACTTCGCCGGGATGCCGATCCCGGTGTCCCACACCTCGAAGGTCACCGTGTCGCCGTGGCGGCCGGCGGCGATCCCTACCTCTCCCCTCTCGGTGAACTTCACCGCGTTGCTGAGAAGGTTGACGAGTATCTGACGGAGCCAGAGTGGGTCGGTGACGAGCACCACGTCCGGCGGCGGTGCCTTCACGGTGAGCGCGAGATTCTTCTGTCGCAGCTGCGTGGCGACCAGCATCACTGCCTGCTCCACCACGGCGGCTGCGCTCACCTCCGCGAAGCGCGGTGCGTGCTCGCCCGAGTCCACACGCGCGAGATCGAGTATCTGGTCGACGAGAGCGAGCAGCAGATTTCCACTCGCGCGTATCCGCGCGAGCTGCTCGCGCTGCGTCGCGTTGAGTGGGCCAACGATTTCGTCGCCAAGCAGCTCGGTATAGCCGATGATCGCCGTGAGCGGAGTCCGAAGCTCGTGCGACATGGACGCCATGAATTCGTCCTTCGCGCGGTTGGCGTCCTGCGCCATCGCGTAGAGGTGCGCGTTGTCGGCGGCCAGTGCCGCGCGCTGCGCCAGATCCTGGGCCAGGGCGAGATCCTCGGCGCGGTGCGGATGATGAGGACGAGTAGCGATGAAGGTCAGCGAACCGAGAACCTTGTTGCGCGCGATCATGGGAACCGTGACCACCGATCGCGCATCCAGCGTGACGAGCGCCCGAAACTGCTCTTCGTTCACGGCCAGGCGACGCAGCCCTTCGTCACCGAGTGCACGATCGATGGCCGGCTCACCGCTCTCCAGCACCGAAACCACCAGGTTCGACATGTCCTGCGCGGCAGGCGCAATCGCCAGCGCCTCGCTCTGCGCCTCGTCGTCGACATCGTGACGGGCAACGTGGAAGCGCACGATGTCTCCCTCGTATTCGATGACGTCCACCCAGCAGTGGTCGCCGAGCGCAGGCAATGCCACGCGCGCCATCGCGCAGAGCGTCGCATCCAGGTCGAAGGAGCGGGAGAGGAGCGCGGAAGCGTCGGCCACGATGCGCGCGTTGCGCGACGAGTAGCGTGTGACGACGTTCGGTCTTCCCTCCTCGTGCTCCGACGCTTCCCCACCGCTCTCGGAGCGCGGATGCAGTAGCCAGCGCACGAAGGAAATGTCGCCTTCATCCGCGCGGACGACGCGAGCACTCACTCGTGCCTCCGCCTCACCCTCCGCTGCGGTCCGCAAACGGACCGGCCACGAGGCGTGTGGAGCTGCCTCCTTCCGGGCTACGAGGCGACGGAGCCGCGCGCGAAAGCGCGCGCGGTCGGCAGGAATCAGCAGCTCCCCGATCGGTGCGCCGCGCAACGCGACGTCGCGCTTCCCGAATAGCTGCGCCGCGGCCTGGTTGGCTCCCTGGATGATCCCGTCGGCGTCGGTGACCAGATAGGCGTCAGGGAGAAACTCGGCCAGCCCACGCTCGCGTTCAATGGCTCGCGCGCGGCCGGAGACGGCATCGCTCGCGCGGCTGCCCTGCGCACGATCGGCATTCCGAACCGTCGGGATGCGGCCGTCGTCGTGGGCCGGCTCGTCGGAGCCGCCGGTACGCCTGCGCGCCCCGTTCGGGACGCGATCTGACTGTTTGCCCGCACGCTGATCCGCGCGCCTGGAAGAGCCGCTGGCGGATCGAAACTCATCAAAAATCACTCAAGTACCTCGGCACTTCATCACGCTGCGGCCGCACCCCCTATCACCGTGGCACGCGGGCGCTCCCCGGGGCGTCGAACACGCGAAAGACAGGCCAGTACAACTACGACCGCGGCACCGAACGATGACAAATCGGTTCGCGCTCCCCGGTACTGTCACGAAGCCGGGCGGTATACTCCCCACCGCGCAGCCAGCGTGTCGGAAATTTCCCCCAGCGTGGCCCGCTTGCGTACCGCATCCACAATGAGCGGCATGAGCGGAGCAGAGAACGTGCCATCCAAAAACTCCGCTGCCGCGGCAAGTGAACCCAGTGCCTCCCGTGCAGCATCGTCGTCGCGCGCTTCGCGCGCTGCGCGCACACGCTCCACCTGCTCCGCCTCCAGGCGCGAATAGTCGGGGAGCGGAATGGGCGCCGGCTCGCTTTCGTCGCTGAAGCGGTTCACGCCGACCACCACGGTCTCACCGCTTTCGACTCGTAGCTGGTGCTCGTACGCACTGCGCGCGATCTCATCCTGGAAGAAGCCCGAAGCGATCGCGCGCTCGGCACCGCCAAGCTCGTCCACGCGTTCCAGTAGCTGGCAGGCACGGCGCTCGAGCTCGTCGGTGAGGTGTTCCACGTAGTAGCTCCCGGCCAGCGGATCGACCGTGTCAGTGACGCCCGACTCGTACGCCACCACCTGCTGCGTACGGAGCGCGAGAGTTGCGGCCTCGGCACTGGGAAGCGAGAGCGCTTCGTCGTAGCCGTTGGTATGCAGCGATTGCGTACCGCCCAGCACGGCGGCGAGCGTCTGGACCGTGACGCGTACGACGTTGTCGAGCGGCTGCTGCGCGGTGAGCGTCACCCCGCCGGTCTGAGTGTGGAAGCGAAGGCGCGCTGCCTTGTCCGACGCTCCAAAACGCTCGCGCATGAGACGCGCGTACATCCGGCGCGCGGCGCGGAACTTCGCCGCCTCCTCGAAGAGATCGTTGTGGGCCGCGAAGAAGAAGGAGAGTCGCGGCGCGAAGGTGTCGATGGCGAGTCCCGCCTCGAGCGCGCGTTGCACGTACTCCACCGTGTTGGCGAAGGTGAAGGCCAGCTCCTGCACCGCCGTTGCCCCTGCCTCACGAATGTGGTAGCCGGAGATGGAGATCGGATTCCACCGTGGCACCTCCGCGGCGCAGAAGCGGAATACATCCGCTATGAGCGCGAGACTCGGCGCGGGCGGGTAGATGTACGTACCGCGCGCTATGTACTCCTTGAGGATGTCGTTCTGGATCGTCCCGCTGAGCTGCGAGCGCTCGATCCCACGCTCCTCCGCCACCACTATGTACATCGCGAGCAACGTGGCCGCGGTGGCGTTTATGGTCATGGAAGTGGAAACGCGATCGAGTGGAATCCCGTCGAGCAGAACATGCATGTCGTCTACGGAGTCGATCGCCACCCCCACACGCCCCACCTCTCCCTCGGCGCGCGCCGAGTCGGAATCGAATCCCATCTGCGTCGGCAGGTCGAACGCCACCGACAACCCTGTCTGCCCCGCATCGAGGAGAAGCCTGAAGCGCTCGTTGGTCTCCGCCGCCGTCCCGAATCCCGCGTACTGTCGCATCGTCCAGAGCCGCGAGCGATACATGAGCGACTGCACGCCCCTGGTGTACGGAAACTCCCCCGGCTCCCCCAATCTCGTCTCGTAATCCCCCCGGACATCGGAGGGATGGTAGACGGGCTTTATTTCGATTCCTGAGGGGCTGGTGGGGTTGGTCATCTCTGCGCGGCGCCCGGTGGCCTGAAAGTGGGAAAAGGAAGCAGATAGCAGAAAGCAGAAAGCAGTAAACTACCGTGGGGGAGAGGGGGACGAGTAAACTGGAAGCAGGAAGCAGGAAGCAGTGAACGGCCTCGGGGGCGAGGGCCTTAACCGCGGGAGCCGGTATCTGCTTCCTGCTTCCTGCTTCCTGCTTCCTTGCCGTTCCTGCTTTCTGCTTTCTGCTCCCTGCTCTTCTCTATCCTCCCCTCACACCGGCACCGCTTCGCGCAGCACCGCGTTCGCGAGCTCGACTTCGTTCCGGCTGCCGATGTAGAGAGGGGTGCGCTGGTGGAGCTCGCTGGGGTCGATGTCCATCACACGACGGGTGCCATCGCTCGCGGCACCACCGGCCTGCTCCACCACGAAGGAAAGTGGGTTCGCTTCGTAGAGGAGGCGAAGCTTGCCGCGCGGGCTGCGTGAGCTGGCGGGATAGGCGAAGACGCCGCCGCCCAGGAGATTGCGGTGGAAGTCTGCGACGAGACTCCCCACGTAGCGAACGCTGAGCGCGGGGTGGTCCCCCTCGAGACCGCGGTAGCAGCGCATCAGCGTCTTCACCTGGTCGTCCCAGTGCTGCTCGTACGAGTCGTTCACGCTCAGGTAGCGGCCGCTCTCGGGGATGCGGATGTCAGGATGCGAGAGCAGGAACTCGCCGATGGAAGGATCGAGCGTGAAGCCGTGCACACCCTGTCCAGTGGTGTAGACCAGCATCGTGCTCGAGCCGTAAATCACGTAACCGGCAGCGACCTGTCGGCGACCGGGCTGCAGCACGTCTTCCATCTCGGCACGCGTGCCGCGCGTGATCTTGCGCACCACCGAGAAAATCGTTCCCACCGGAACGTTCACGTCGATGTTCGACGAGCCATCGAGCGGGTCGAAGAGGAGTAGATACTTCCCGCACTTGAACCCTTCCGGGATCGGGATGATGTCGGGTTCCTCTTCCGACGCCATGCCGCAGAGCCGGCCGCCATGATCGAGCGCCTTGATCATGATCTCGTTCGCCAGCACGTCGAGCTTCTGCTGCACCTCGCCCTGGATGTTCTGCGAATCGTTCGATCCGAGAATGTCCGCCAGACCGGCCATGCGGACCTTGTTCGCGATCATCTTCGCCGCGAGCGCGAGATCGTACAGGATCCCGGAGAGCTCGCCCGTAGCCTCGGGGTGGCGGCGCTCCTGCTCGACGATGAATCTGTCGATCGTGACGACCGACGTCGGGGTGTGGTTTACCACGTTACACGTCTCCTCTGGGTGGTTCCTTCATGGAGGCGCGCAGCTGCGCCGCGGCGTACGTTCTGGCATCCGCCTCGTATCGGTTCGCGCGATACCCACGTCGAACGCTTTCCCAAAGATAGCGGATGGGGAAAGCCGCGCTCGCCTCAAACTGGTGTACGTGCCTCAGCTCGTGCAAGAGCAATTCCGCTTCCAGCGCCACGCCCGGAGCAATGAACACCGTACGCCAGAGTGTGATTGCGGCAACGGTGCTCTGCCCCAGCGCCCAGCCGCCAACTCGTACCGGAAGGCCTCCACGCC
Organism: Gemmatimonadaceae bacterium; assembly: GCA_035688075.1. GTDB lineage: Bacteria > Gemmatimonadota > Gemmatimonadetes > Gemmatimonadales > Gemmatimonadaceae > JADGGM01. The sequence continues at coordinate 82,977 of DASSNL010000174.1, read as the reverse complement.
GCAGCCGAATTCTCGCGAGCTCAGGGTGTCGCGCCGCCAACGCCTCCGGGAGCTCGACCACGCTACCGATCAGCGGCGCGGCGAGCCGCTCGAGAGCTCCCACCTCTCTCCTCCTTCCTCGACTTCCACCGCTCGACCGTCAGTCCTCACGACAATGCTTCCTTCGCGATCGGTACGCAGAACTACCGCCCCATGACGGGCCAGCGCGCGCACGACGCTCGAGTCGGGGTGGCCGTAGCTGTTGCCCGCGCCCACCGAGATCACCGCAAGCTCCGGACGCACCGCGTCGAGAAAATCGTCCCCGCTGCTCGTCCTGCTCCCGTGGTGACCCACCTTCAGGATGTCGGCCCCGAGCAACTGCCGTTCGTGCTCGAGTAGCCAGCGCTCCTCGCCGCGTTCGGCATCTCCCATCAGCAGGAAGCGGACCGTGCCATACTGCGCCAGAAGAACCACGCTCGCCTCGTTGGGGTCGGCGAGCGAGGACATCCAGACGGAGTCCGGCGCGAGCACCCGCAGGAGAACACCATCCACGCGAAGCGTGTCGCCAGGGTGCACGCGTTCCCAGCGAACCCGCGCTTCACTTGCAGCCTCGAGCGATTCCCTGTACGGCTCGCTCGTCCCGGCGAAGGCGCCGTCCCAGTACGCTCCCGGGTGCAGCGAGCGGAGAACCGTGGCGGCCCCGCCCACGTGGTCCGAGTGCGGATGCGAGAGAACGAAGAGCGCCACGTCACCGCCGCGACGTCTCAGGTACGGTATGACCGTAGTGCGCCCCGCATCGCCTCCGCGCCACGATCGTCCGGCATCCACCAGTACCCAGCGTCCGTGCGGCGTGCGGAGAGCCACCGCATCTCCCTGGCCCACGTCTATCACATGCATCTCCAGCTCCCCACCACCCTCGGGGAGCATCGGGAGCCAGAGTGCTGCGGTAAAGGCGGCCGCGGAGACCACCAGCGCACGGCCAGGGAAATAGCTCACGCACGCTACTACCAGCGCCGCCGTGGCCGTCCCCGCCAGCACAGCGCCATGCAACGTGGGCGTGACGGAGAGCGCCCCGAACGGGACGCTCGCACCGGTTCGCGCCACCGCGTCCAGCGTCACGATCATCGGGTGCGCGGCCCCAGCGAGAAATCGTGCGACGGGTTCCAGCGGTGCAAAGAGGAGCGCGAGAAAGATCGTGGGTTGCAGGACCGCCACAACAGGTGTGGCAGCGACGTTCGTGAGCGGCGCGATCACGCTCAGTCGCCCGAACTTCCACGTCACGAGCGGCGAGGAGACCAGCGAGGCCACCACGGACGCCAGCGCTAGCATCGCCAGCTGCGCTCTCCACCCGTCCCAGCGCGGCGCGATCCACCTGCGCGCGAGAGAGGCGCTCGCAATGAGGCCGGCGATTCCGATCACGCTGAGCTGCCACCCTATGGCGAGCACGTTGCGAGGATTCACCAGCGGAACGAGCGCGCCGAGCGACAGCGCGGCCCACGGTGATGTTGGTCGCTGCAGAAGCCGTGACCAGGTGACCACCGCCAGCATCACGCTGGCGCGTAGCGCGGGCGCCGGCGCACCGATGATCGCTACGTACGCCGCAGTGATACCCAGGGTGGCGATGTAGGCGGCGCGCCGCGGTAGCCTCGCGGCCACGAAGATGAGCTCCATCGCCGCCGCAATGATCCCCACGTGCAGCCCCGAGATCGAGAGCATGTGGATTATCCCCGCAGAGGCGTAGCGATCGCGCAGATCGGGGGAGAGCGCGTGAGTGTCCGCTATGAGAAGTGCGCGCACCATCGGTGCGTCGCTGCCGAAGATGCGATCGATTCTCGCGCCGGCGCTAGCGCGAAGCGATAGGAGCAGCGAGCGAGCGCCATCGTCTGCAACTCGCGCGTGGCGGATGCTCATGCCGCGCTCCGACTGCACCGCTTCGCCGCGCACCTTGACTCTCGCACCTGCCGCCGCGCTCCCCCGCACCACGGAGATCGCTGCGCGCACCGTGCAGCCGGCATCCGTGATGCTGGCGCCCACGAACGCGCCCGGTGCGGCAGCCGCCTCCAGCTCCGCGCTCCACGATTGCGCGCGCAGTACTCGTGCGCTGCATCCACTGCGCCGGGCATCGTCGCCCACCGCCACCAGAGCGCCGGCGGCGAGGAGTGCCGCGAGCGCAGCCAACGCAACATCACGCGTGAGCCAGGCCGCACCGCCGGCCGCGAGCGCAGCCAGAAGGGCGAGTGACACCGCCCCGCCGTAGCCGGCCAGAAGGCCGACGATCAGCGCAACCGTACCGCGCGCTACGAGCGGCATGCCGCCCTCCGCTCCATCTACCCTCCGCCATCGGGCGCACAGAACGGCAGCGGGCAAGAAAAACCCCGTCGCCGGTGAGCGCGGGGTTTCGCAGCGTGGAGGTCGGCCTGCGCCGGCTACTTTCGGGGCTCGGCGTGCCTCGGGCTCGTGGCCACCCGCCGCATCGCGTCGAGGACGAGTACCGCGATCGTCGCCCTCGTCTGGTCCTTCTGAAGGTCCACCGCCATCAGCGCATGCCCCACGTCCGCGCCGCCGCCGTAGCGCGGACGCGCGGAGTTGAGCGCGATCGCCATGACGTCGGTGTGGCAGTTCTCGCAGGCGCAGAACTGCGGGTTCTGCGCCCGCAGCTCCGCGTACACCGACGCGATGGTACCTTCCAGCAGGTTCCTCATCCGGCCAGCGGGAGCGCCGCGCGCGAGGGTACCACCGCGCCGGTGAAAGTGGAACCGGTGGTGCCGGTGAGCTCCACCGTGCGATAAGAGCCGATCAGAGCTTCGCCCCCCGGAACCAGCACCGTGTGATGCCGGCGCGTCCTCCCCTGCAACAGCGTACCGCGTCGCGAGACCTTCTCGAAGAGCACCTCGTGCCTCGACCCAAGGAGCGCCATGTTGCGCGCCCGCGCGCCCTCGCGCACGACCTCGATGAGGCGTTCCAGCCGCTCCCCCGCGACCTCTTCAGGCACCAGGAGATTCTCCGGGAGCCGGGTGGCCGGCGTGCCGTCGCGCGGAGAGAAGATGAAGGTGAACGCATCATCGAAGCTCGCCTCGCGCACGGCGCTCAGCGTCTCCTCGAAGTCCTCGTCCGTCTCCCCGGGGAAGCCCACGATGATGTCCGTCGTGAGAGCCAGTTCCGGGATCGCCGCACGCAGCCGAGCCACGCACTGCATGTATCCTTCACGCGTGTATCGCCGCAGCATGCGCTTCAACGTCCTCGACGAGCCGGACTGCATCGGGAGATGCACGTGCTCGCACACCGTGGGCGTCTCGGCCATCGCGACAATGACGCGATCGCTGAAGTCGTTCGGGTGCGGGCTGGTGAAGCGCACGCGTCGGATCCCGGGCACCGCGCCCACTGCGCGGAGAAGATCGGCGAAATCATGCTCGCCGTCGTTGTACGAGTTGACCGTCTGCCCGAGGAGCGTGACCTCGGTTATCCCGTGCGCCGCAACCTCGCCCGTCTCCCGTACCACGTCGGCCAATCTACGGCTTCGCTCCGGGCCGCGCGTCATCGGAACTATGCAGTAGGTGCATTTGTAATCGCACCCGCGCTGCACCGGGATCCAGGCGCGCACACCGTCGAACCTGCGAGCGTGGAAGTCCTCGTAATGCTCCTCGAGGTCGAAGTCCACCTTCGCTACTCGCTCGCCAGCGCGCGCGCCTTCGATCAGCTCGGGGAGCGAGCGGTAGCCGTCGGGACCCACGACCAGCTGCACGTGGCGCGCGCGGTCGAGCAGATCTCCCCCCATCCGCTGCGCCATGCACCCGGTAACGCCGAGCACCGTGTCGCGCTTCATGAAGCGTTTCAGTTCTCCCAGCCGCCCGATAACGCGCTGCTCCGCGCGATCACGGATCGCGCACGTGTTGACCAGGATGACGTCCGCGCCATCGGGCGCGTCTACCGCCTCGTAGCCGTGCGCAGCGAGGCTGCCGTACATCAGCTCCGAGTCGCTGACGTTCATCTGGCAGCCGTACGTCTCGATGTAAACGGTGCCGCGGGGAGTGTCGCTCATGAAGAAAAGCTAAAACTTCGGCGCGCGGGCGAACAGGCCACCGTCGCGCGACCCCTGCAACGCGGCAACGCGTGATCCACGCGGCGCGTCGCCTTCGGGAACGCTGACCGCAGTCGCCAAAACCGTGGCGGGTCCTACGCAGGGAACGGTGACGGGGAACACAATCGCTCCTGCACTCCCCGTCGCACCGCGAGCGATAGCAGGCGCACTCCCGGCGTGTTGGATCATCGTGCATGACGGAAGCTCACTTCGTGGGAGGCCCTGGTCGGACGCGGAACCCGTTACTTGCCGGGTGCACACGAATGTCTTACACTCGCATAGATGGCACGGCGCCCTCGCTAAGCGAGGGTCCAGGCGTCGTCGAGAAGCCGGCCATTGACGAGCGCAGCACCTCCCCCCCGCGCCCCGGGCGCAGACACGTCGACCGGCGGGGCGACCGAACAGATTTGCTCGGGATGCAGCACCCCACAGAGGGCAGGTCGGCGCGCGCACCGCGACGCCGCACGGTGAGTGTCAATGCAGTCTTCCCAGGTTAGAGCACGCCGGCGACGTAGCGTGACGACGAACGGGGAGGCAAATCATGCGAACACGACACTCTCCTGCCCTGGCAGCCCTCGGGTTCCTGATCCCGATCGCTGCCTGCACCGACGTCGCTACGGCACCGCCGACGCCACCTGCGATCACCCGCCCCCAGATGACTCGTACCCCCCGGTCGATCACCATTACGAATCTGGGAAGTCTGGGTGGAACTCTCGGCGGTGAAGCGTCGGCCATCAACTCGGCCGGCCAGATCGTCGGCTACAGCTACACCTCCGACGGTGACCCACACGCATTCCTCTGGGAAAACGGAGTGATGACGGACCTTGGCACGCTCGGAGGGAGATCGAGCTTCGCGACGGACATCAATGAAGCGGGAGAGATCGTGGGCTCGAGCGCAACCAGCAGCGGCTGCACCCACGCCTTCCTCTGGAAGAACGGTGTCATGATCGACCTGAACGACCCCCTAGAGTGCAATCCCGAACCCTCCGGCGCGACCGCGATAAACCCCGCCGGTGAGATTGTGGGTACAAGTCCTGACCCTGACCCCCTCGGCCCCCCGGATCGCGCCGTAATCTGGAAGCGCGGTCGCCCGAGCGCTCTTTCGCGTCTTGGCTTCGGGCCGACCTTCGGCCAGGGGATAAATCCAGCGGGCGATCTAGTCGGGTTTGGTGAGGATGGCGACCACCGAATGCGCGCCTTGCTCTGGCGGCGGGGAGGAGACCCGATGGACATCGGCGCTCTGGGAGATGACTCGCCCTATGCGTTAACCAGTTCGGCCTATGCGTTCGACATAAATCCCGGTGGGGTCGTGGTCGGAATCACTTCGACCAGCGAGGGCTTGTCGCACGCATTCAGGTGGCGAGCCGGGGAGATGACGGACCTGGGCGCGCTCGGTGGCCCGAGCAGCAAGGCGAGCCGCATCAACCCGGCGGGGCAGATTGTGGGGTGGGCCGACGCTCTCGACGGCCACCAGCACGCCGTCCTGTGGCAAGGTGGTGAAATACTCGATCTCGGTACGTCGGGGACGACCAGCGAAGCCACCGATATCGGCGCCAACGGCCAGGTCGTGGGGAGTACGAGCGCACGCCCTGGTTTCGAGGAGCCTGACTCCAAAATCCCCGTTCTCTGGACCATCCGATAGGCACAGGCGTCCTTCACCGTGCTCGTTCGAGAGGGGGCGATGATGAGATCATCGCCCCCTCTCGAATATCAGCCCGTCGGCGCGAACGGCACAGCGAGCATTGCGCCGCCCGCGTACTCGAGGCGGACCATTACACGCGATCCGCGCTCCACACTCGGGTCGGTACACCGAGCCCGGATGTAATCCTCAGTCAGCCCTTCCCTCGTCGCCGCGTTTCCCAGGATGAGCAGCTCCGCCTCACCACCAGCACGAAGTCTCCGATACGCGTCCGCCTTCCGTTCGCCGACCTCGCGCAGCACGCGAGCACGCTTGCGAATTTCGCCGGATGAGACTCGCCCGCCCAGCCGCTCCGCCGCGGTCGCCGGCCGCTCCGAATACGGGAAAACGTGCAGCCCGGTGAACGGGAGCGACTCCAGCAGCGAGGCAGTCGCGCGGTGATCGTCCTCGCTCTCGCCAGGGAAGCCGGCGATGATGTCTGCACCGAGCCCGAATACCGGCGCATCTCGCACAATACGCTCCACCGCTGCCGCATAGCTCGAAGCCGTGTACCAGTGGCGACCCATCCGCTTGAGGATCCTGTCCGACCCCGACTGCAGTGGAGCGTGCAGGTAGGGCACCAGCCCTCCATCGCGCGCCACGAGGCGCTCGCGTAGCGCATCGTCCACCTCGGTCGCCTCCACCGACGAGAGCCGGAAGCGCGTGCGCGGCACGGCCCGCACCAGCCGCTCCACGAGGGCGGAGAGCGACGAGCCGCTGTCGTGACCGTACGTGCCGATGTGCACGCCCGTCAGCACTATCTCGCCATGCCACTCCGAGAGCCGCTCTGCCTCCGCCACCAGCTCCTGAATCGGCCGCGAGCGATTCGCGCCGCGCGCGAGAGTCGTGGCGCAGAATGTACAGTGCTCGTCGCAGCCGTCCTGGATGCGGAGGAGTGCACGCGCGCCACTTTGCCGCGCCGAGCGCGCCGTGGCCAGAACCGGATCCACATCCAGCGCACGCGCCACGCCTTCGAGATCCGCTCCGCCCACCACGCTCTCCACCGTGGGGAGCGCGCGCAGCGACCGCTTCGCGTCGCGCCCGTGGTCGAGCGCGGCGGCGCATCCCATCACCACGGTGCGAAGCGCGGGATTGGCGCGTGCGGCGCGCCGGATTCCGGCGCGAAGGTCCGCTTCCGCGCGCGACGTCACCGCGCAGCTGTTGAAGAGCGCGGCATCCGCCTCATCGGGCGCGGCCACGATCTCCGCGCCGCTCTCTTCCAGCATCGCGCGCGCGGCTTCGCTGTCGTACTGGTTGGCACGGCAGCCGAAGGTAGCGATGTAGACCTTCATCGCTCGCGGCTCAACTGGGGCGTTGCGGCTCGGTGGGCAGCGTGAGGTGGAAGTGGCTCCCCCGCCCTTCGTTGCTCTGAACCCATATGCGTCCGCCGTGCGCCTCCACCACCAGCTTGCAGAAGGCGAGACCGAGCCCCGAATTCCTGGCCCGCGGCAGTTGCGGGTTCTTCACTCGCTCGAACTTCCGGAAGATCACCTCGTGATACTCCGGCGGAATGCCGGGACCGTTGTCCGATACGGTGAACATCACGCCGAAACCATCCGCATCCTCGTGTGCCCTCGCGCTGAGCGCGATCTTCACCCCGCTCCCCGCGTGCGTTATCGCGTTCTGGATCAGATTGGAGAATACCCTCTTCACGAGCCCCTTGTCTGCCTTGAACACCGGGCAGTCGTCGGAGACATCCGTCGAGACTTCCGCCTCCTCCTGCTGAAAGCGCACGCGCCACTCCTCCACGAGCTCCGCGATGAGCGCGGCAGGCGCGAGCGGCTGCAGGTCGAGCTCCAGCGCCGTCTCTTCGATCCGAGCCACCTCCAGCAGATCCTCGATGAGCGCAAGGAGATCCTCGGCCTTCGCCTCCGCATCGCCCAGGGCGCGGCGCAACCCCTCGCTCACCACGCCGAAGTCGCCATCGAGCGCCATCTCCAGCGATGCGAGTACGGAGGTGAGCGGGGTCTTGAGGTCGTGAACGATCATCTTCATCAGATCATCACGCACCTTCTCGAGCTCGCGCAGCTTTCGATAGCTCTCCTCGAGAGCGTCGGTGGCGAACTTGAGTCGAAGGAGCGACCTCACGCGCGCGCTCAGGATCTGGCGGTTGTGGGGCTTCGTCAGGAAGTCGTCGCCGCCGGCCTCGATGGCCTTCACCCGGTCGGTGGCATCGTTGAGCGCGGTGACGAAGATGACCGGGATGCGCGATGTGCGCGGGTCGCGCTTTATCCTGCGGCACACCTCGAAGCCGGTCGTCCGGTCGCTCCCGCCGAGGTTGCCCGCGGGCATGGCGACGTCGAGGATGCAGAGATCGGGGCGGTGCTCGAAGCAAGCCTCCACCGCCGATGGCCCATCGAAGGCACTGACGACCCTGTAACCCAGCAGCGCGAGCTGGTCGTGCAGCAACTCGACGTTCGCCGGGACATCGTCCGCGACGAGGATGAGCGGAGGCTGAGTGGCTATCTCCGCCACTCGATCACGGCCGGACCATGAAGCCGGCGCTGAGGATCCATGCCTTCTCCGAGATCCCGCTGATCGAGCCCCGGTCGGCGCGCTCGACCCCGAGGTCTATCCGCGAGCGGCCGCCCGAGATGGGGATCCCGGCCCCAAACGAGAAGCTGTTCTCGACTATCTCCGCGCCGCTCACCGTGAAGGGGAGCGTACGGTGACGGTACCCGGCTCTGAGCGGAAGCATGAGCCCGAAGAAGAGCGGGCCGTTCACCTCCACGCCGCCACCGATGTCCCACGCGTCGGTGACTCCGAGCCCCGGCCGGCCGAGATCGCCGAGGCTCGACCAACCTTCCCAGTCGGCGCGCGCCGTTACCAGAAGACCGCTGACGCCCGTGAACGATGCACCCACTCCCCACCGCGAAGGAACGGTCGCCTTCGAGATGCTGGTGTCGTTTCTGAACGTCGTGATGTCCCCACCCACACGCCCCGACGCACCCAGCACGAGGGCCGGCGACGGACGCCAGGTCACGCCACCGCTGAGCCCCGTACCGGAATAGCTGAGACGTGACTGCTGAAGGAACGGCGTGAAGGTCGTGTCCGCCGAAACGCGCCGGATCTTGAGCCGGTCGTCGCCGCTGAATACGTGCCCTCCGGCACCGATCCATAGCGACGGCGTTATCGCGAACGCCACGCCCAGGCGGATGTCGTTGATCGCACCCGAGCTGGTGAAGTCCTCCACGAACTGCGCGCTGTCGGCACCCGCGTGAGTGTAGCCGATGCGGCTCGTCTCCCACGTTCGATCCAGGAGCGTCGACGTGGAGAGGCCGATCACCACGCGGTCGCCGGCTGTCACCGCACCCATCAGCACCGGGAAGCGCACGGTCATGGTGTTGTCCGAGCCAGCGCCCGACTCCACGCTCCGGTACTCGGGGGAGTACTGCAAGTAGAGTCCCGAAGCCACCCAGTCGGAGATCGCGGCAGGGTTCACCGGCGACAGGGGATCCGTCTCGGCCAGTCCGCCACCCAGCGAGGTAGCGCGAGTGGAGAGCTGGCCCGGCGGGTAGCCGAAGCCCTGGGTGCTGAGAGTTCCCTGGGCGGCGGCCCGCGCCGAGATGGCTGCCGAGAGCAGCAGAGCGATGGCGAGCGAATGTCTCACGGGAGTCCGAAGCCGCTGCGAGGGATGTATGTGATTCGGAGCTTCGGACGCAAACTTTCGTCCGCGGCGTCGCTCGAGTACAGGTAGAAGCGCCTCGGATCGAGCCCCTGCGACGATGACTGCAGGACGATGGAGCGTTGCATGGTTTCCGGCCCCTCCGATTTCCAGAAGAGGAGGATGTGCGCGAGCGGGATAGTGTCGACTCTCGTCTCGCTCGGGCTCACTCTCACTTCCGGCACGGCGAAGCTCTGCGATATGGCAATCGGGTCCACCGAGAGTACCGCCGCCTGCGCCGGGTCGTCCACGGCCTTGGTGGCGCGCACGAGCCGCGTTACGAGAGCCACGGTGTCGTCGCTGGAGTAGAGGTCATTCCCCTGCTGGTGCATCTCGAGGTTGGCCCGAACGATGGTGGTGCTGGAGTCGATGAGCGACGGCGGGATGTCGAAGCGAATGAAGATCCGACTCGACGGGATCCCCCCGGCCGCCAGGACGTCCGCGGGCGGCGGCGCCGCGCCCTCCAACAAGAGTACATAGTCCGCGAGACTGCGAATCGGCGGCCCGTTGCTCGATCTGGTGTTGACACTGAGCGCCGCCGAGAGTCGGGAGGTGTCGGCGTGCGCGACGTACTGCAGCGACGCGGGTGACCCGCCCTCCGCGCTGAAGATCCGCACCTGCGCACCGTTGTCGCTCTGCACCTCCAGCCCGAGCCGCACTCGCTCGCCGTCACGCACGTGCGATGCCAGGAACCCGGTATCGATCGGTATGGCGATGGTTCCAGTGAGCGAGTCGCGCGTCACCGTGCGCGAGCCCACTTGCGTGACACCGAAGCGCTCGCGCACTGCTGCCGTATCGAAGTCGCCGGCGTCGGCGTTCACATCGTAGAGCACGAAGGTGACTGCGCTGTCGCGAACCAGCGTGCTGTCGTAGCTGCCGCTCGCGGGCGTGACGATGTTGATGTGTACGCTGGCGGTGTCGATCGAGGTTATCGGCCGCGGCGGCTTGCCGGTGGTGTCGGTCAGCACGCGCTGGAGCGAATCGAAGCGGATCACAGCCCCGGTCCGCAGCCTGTCACCGCTCTGCACGTAGTCGGCGACCAGAAGCTGCGCCTCCGTGCCGATGGCCGGGGAGCCGAGGAGGGTGATGTCCCTCTCCAGTACCTCGCTGGCCAGGAGCACCGTGTCTCTCACGGTCAGAGTGTCCGGACAGAGTGCCGGGCAGGCTGCGCCGCCGGCCAGATCCTCCTGGCAGCCGGCGAGCACGAGCGTCACACCCGCGACTGCCGCGAGCGCGCGCCATGATCTGGTCAACACGGGTACTCCAAGCTTCACTTGCGATATCTGGAATGAGAGAACTTGAGCAGCGCGGGAGGCATGCGGCGGTGATGATGAAACCCCGCTGGGCGGGTTCGGTGCCCGAGAGTCAGGCCAAATCTACTAGGATGACGCGAACGAGCCCAACACCCGGAGGATATCAGCCATCCTCGAGATACACCCGGGCGAGCCTCCCGCGCAGCCCGGTGAGCAGCTCGTACGGCGACAGGCCGGCACGCTCGGCCACGGACACCATGTCGAGAAGCTGCGTTCCGTCGCGCCCAACCAGGGTGGCCACGTCGCCTACCTCGCACGCGATGTCCGTGACGTCCACCATGGTCATGTCCATCGTCACCCGCCCAGCTACCGGCGCGGCCGCGCCGCGAATGAGCACGATGCCGCAGCTGCTCAGCGCCCTGCGATATCCATCCGCGTAGCCAATGGAGAGCGTGGCGATCCGCCGAGCAGCCGGCCCCGGCACCGCGTACGTGGCATCGTAGCTGACCGTTTCGCCCGGCAGCGCGGTGCGCAGATCCACCACACGCGCACGTACATGCGCCACCGGCTCCGGTGCCACCAGCGACCCCTCACCGCTCCCCACGCCGTAGAGAAAGACGCCCGGTCGCACCAGGTCCCACGTCGTGGCGCTGACGCGCTCGAGCGCGGCGGAGTTCTCGGCGTGGAGCAGGCGTGGCCGCGCCGGGAGGCGCGAGACGGCCTCCTCGAAGCGCCTCCGCTGCTCGATGACGGAGGCGGCATCCCACGCGGCGGAGTGGAAGTGGGTGAAGGCGCCTGCGGGCGGAAAGCTCGCAACGAGATCGAGTATGGATTCGACCTCGTCCCAACGCGTCCCGGCCCGGCTCATCCCGGTGTCTATCGAGAGATGCCACTCGCCGCCGCCCAGCGACCGCCAGCGCGAGATCTCCTCGCGCCGACTGAGCGAGGGTGTGAGCCGCCAGCGGTGCGCCTCCGCCAGATCATCGGCGAGGAGCGGAGTCGCGATGAGGATGGGTCGCTCGATCCCGCTCTCGCGGAGCTCGGCTCCCTCCTCGACCGTGGCCACTCCGTAACCCCATGGATCGAGCATCTCGAGCACGCGAGCGGCGCGGATCGCGCCGAGACCGTACGCATCCGCCTTGATCATCGGGAGGAGTCGCCCCCCGCGCGCCGCCATCGCGGCGGCATTACGTCGCAACGCGCCCAGGTCGATCTCGACCCAGGCGCGTGTCAGCTTCGTTTGCATTGACCTGTCATGATTCGGGCGGATAGTATACCGGCCCCGGAGGAGCCATGCAAGACGACACGAGACTCGAAGACGCGCTGGAGCTGATGCGCGATCTGCGCGCGCGCTGCGAGTGGGATCGCGCGCAGACGCACGATTCGCTGCGCCCCTACCTGATCGAGGAAGCGCACGAGCTCGACGATGCGCTCCGCGCCGGCGACGTACGCCAGATGCGAGAGGAGCTTGGCGACGTCCTCCTCCAGGTGCTCTTCCACTCCGTGATCGCCGAGGAGAAGGGCGAGTTCGGCGCGGGTGATGTGGCGGCCGCGCTCATCGACAAGATGAGGCGCCGGCATCCGCATCTCTACGGCGGCGGCGAGCGGGAGCCGTGGGAAGCGATGAAGGCCCGCTCCCGCGAATCGATCGCCGAGGGACTCCCGGCCGGCCTCCCCGCCCTGCACCGCGCTCACCGCCTGCAGGATCGCGCCGCCGGCGTGGGATTCGACTGGAGCGACACCGAAGGCCCGGCGCAGAAGGTAGAGGAGGAGCTCGCCGAAGTGCGCGAGCTCCTCCCAGCCGCGGAGCGCGAGCGCGCTTCCGTTGCATCGGGCGACGCTCCGGAGATGGCGGCGCTGGAGAGCGAGCTCGGTGATCTACTCTTCGCCGTCGTGAACCTCTGTCGCCGCGCCGGCGTTCACGCTTCGCTCGCGCTCGACCGCGCCAACGACAAGTTCGTGCGGCGCTTCGAGCGCGTCGAGCGGCTGGCCGCCGATCGAGGCATCGTCATGGGCCAAGCCGACCTGGCTACCCTCGACGCGCTCTGGGACGAGGTGAAGGCGGGCGAGCGGTGATGCGGCGGGGCGATTAGTAGCCCACCGCGCCGCCGCTCGACCGGGGTTCCGAGAGCCCCATGTAGCCACCATTCACCCTCATGACGCCGTTCGCGTTCGCGATCGAGCCACGAGCCACAGGGTGGTGTCCCATCGCGAGCAGCGAGTCGATCGTGGCGGGCGCGATGCCTCCACGCTCGTAGAAGAGCGTGTCGGGCCACGCCTGGTGATGCAGCCGCGGAGCCCGCATCGCATCGGCGAGCGTCATGTGGTTGTCTATCGCGTTGAGGATGATCTGCGTGGTAGCGGTGATGATCGTCGGTCCGCCCGCGGCACCCACCACGAGGAACAGCTTCCCGTCCTTGTCGAGCACGATCGTCGGCGACATGGCACTCAGCATCCGCTTTCCGGGCACGATGGCGTTGGCCTCGCCCTGCACGAGGCCGAACTGGTTGGCGTGGCCCGGCTGCGCGGAGAAGTCGTCCATCTCGTTGTTCATGAAGAAGCCCGCGCCACGTACGTACACTCCCGAGCCATACCCGCTGTTGATCGTGGTGGTGGTAGCAACCGCATTCCCCTTCGAGTCGGCGACGGAATAGTGGGTCGTGTGCATCGGCTCGCCCGCGCTCGCGCCGAAGGTGGGAGTGCGAGAGGACTCCCTGGCATCGATGGTGGACGCCAGATCCTTCGCGTACGCCTTGCTCGTGAGCTGGGCCACGGGGACGTCGACGAACGCAGGGTCGCCAAGCTTGGTGTTGCGATCGATGAACGCGCGGCGGAAGGCCTCGGCCACGAGGTGATCGTACTCGGCGCTGCCGAAGGGCGGGAGCTGGTCGAACGTCTCGAGGATGTTCAGCGTCTCGACCGTGGTGATGCCGCCCGATGACGATGGAGGCATCGCGATGATCGAGTAGCCGCGGTAGGTGGAGCGAATCGGCGTGCGCCAGACCGGCTCGTAGCGCGCGAGATCCTCCCGCGTGATGATGCCGCCATCGCGCTTCATTTCAGCGGCGATGCTGTCGGCGATCTCGCCCTTGTAGAACGCGTCGGGGCCCTTGTCGGCAATGAGCTGCAGCGTGCGCGCGAGAGCGGGCTGCACCAGACGCTGGCCGGGCTGCACGGGCTCGCCGTTGGGAAAGAAGAGCGCTGCGCCGTTGAAGCGAGTGATCTTCTCGCGCGATCCTCGGAGCGAGCCGTACAGCGCGCTGTCCACTATGAAACCGTCCCTGGCGAGACGGATGGCGGGCGCCATCACCTCGGCCAGCGGCAGGTTGCCGTACTTCGCGAGCGCGGCGGTCATCCCCGCCACCGACCCGGGAACGCCCGACGCGAGCGGCCCGATGACGCTCTTGTCGGTCAGGTTCCCCTGTTCGTCGAGGTACATGTCCCGCGTGGACGCGAGCGGCGCTACCTCGCGATAGTCGAGCGCCGCGGTGCGACCATCGGCCATCCGGATCACCATGAAGCCGCCGCCACCGAGGTTTCCGGCGGAGGGGTGAGTGACCGCTAGGGCGAAGCCGGTGGCCACAGCAGCGTCCACCGCGTTTCCGCCCCGCTCCAGTATTTCCACCCCAGCCCTGCTCGCGAGCTCGCTGTTGCTCGACACCATGGCATCCTGCGCGAAGGAAGCATGGCCCCCGGCCTCGAAGCGCCAGCCATCCGGGAAGTGCGCCGCAGGCCTGGCAGCCGCGGCGACGGTGGTCTCCGGCGGAGCTCCCGCCGATGGATGACAGGCAGCGACGCCGAAGAGCACCGCGAGAGAGGCCAGCGTAAGACGTCTGGTTGCAGGAAGCATCTGGTGAGTTGTCGTGGAGGTTTCTGGAGGGGTGCTCGAGAGCTACAGCTCCGCGAGTTGCACTCCGCGGTAGCCCATCTGCGATGACAGCGATTCTGCCGCATCCACCGCCGTTCGTGCAAGAGAGGCCAGCGCCTTGATCGGAACGCGTGACACGGGAGCGCTGATGGCGATCGCGGCGACCACATCGCCGGTGTGATCGCGGACCGGCGCGGCGACTGCCGCCAGCTCGTCTTCCAGCTCGCGCCACGCGGTGGAGTAGCCGTGGTCACGTACGCGTGCGAGCTCGTGCTGGAAGTCGTCCATCGAGGTGATCGTTCGCGACGCGAGCTTCGGAAGGCGACGCGGGACGAGCCGCTTCACCGTGGCTGGATCGCGCCACGCCAGCAGTACCTTTCCCGATGCGGTGGCGTAGCATGGGAAGCGCCTCCCTACCCACCCGACGTGGATGATGGGACGAGGGCTCAGCACCGCATCGATGTTCATCGCCTCCGATCGCACCATCACCGTGAGGCTCGACGTCTCCCCGGTCTCGGCGGTGATCTTCTCGAGGTACGGGTGCGCGAGACGTTGCATCCCGGTAGCATCGCGGGCGATCTCGCCCAGCACGGCCAGGCGCATGGAGAGTCGGTAGCGCCCCGAGTGCGGGTCGCGCTCGAGCAGTCCCGCATCCGCGATCGCGGCGAGCCAGCGCGAGACGGTGCTCTTAGGCTTGTGAAGGAGCTCCGCCGCCTCCACGACTCCGATTTCCCGACGCATGGGAGAGAACAGCTCGAGAACAGCCATGGCTTTCTGAAGCATCGCTCCGCGGATGGGTGGTTAAGCAGGAAGGTGTCCCGGAATGTGGAACGATCTCCGAACATACGGCGATGCCGACCACCGTGCAAGCGAGGACGATGGTCGCGAACGTGAGCCGCCGGCGCGGAAGCTCAGCGATCCAGGGGTGGCGTTCGTAGCGCAGAGGAGAGAATATCACGCCCACCGGCGTGCTGGCCGAGCGCGAGGCGAGCGATCGACGCAGCTCTCGCGATCCGGCACCTCGTATCGCCGAGCCCTCGTTACCGAATCCCCACCGTATCCCCACTCATGCGCCCATCGAAGCCCGCGCGTACGCGCGGACCCATCGCTCTGATCGCCGCCTTGACGATTGCCGCCTGCGCCCGCGGAGGAGTGGCGCCCACTCTCGCTCCCGACACCGGGAAGCGGCTCGCAGCGGAGCACGGCATGGTCGCATCCGCCAACCCGTACGCCAGCGAGGCGGGGCTCGCGATGCTCCGCCAGGGAGGAAACGCGGTAGATGCCGCAGTAGCGGCGGCGTTCGCGGTCGGGGTGGTCGAACCGATGATGAGCGGGCTCGGTGCCGGCGGCGGGATGCTCATCTGGCTACAGGACTCGAGCCGCGCCGAGTACATCGACTTCTACGCCACGGCAGGCGCCGACCCCGACACCGCTCTCGATCACTACCGGGGCTCGCGCATCACCGCGCGCGGCGCGGGCATTCCCGGCGCCGTCGCCGGCCTGCTGGACGCACAGGCGCGCTACGGTAAGCTCCCCCGCTCCGCCGTGCTCGCGCCCGCGATCCGGCTCGCTGCGGAGGGCTTCCCGGTTCATTCGCTCCTCGCGCGCGTGATAGCGGAAGATTCGGCGAAGCTCGCGTCATCGTCAGGCGCGAGCCCGATCTTCCTCCCCGGCGGCCACCCGATAGCGCCGGGTGCCACCCTGGTGCAGAGCGAGCTGGCAAGCACGCTGCGACTCATCGCCGAGCAGGGACCGGCGGGCTTCTATCGCGGCAGGATCGCCAACGAGATCGTCGCTGCGCTCCACGAGGGCGGGAACCCGATCACCACCCAGGATCTAGCCGCCTTCGAGCCGCGCTGGCGTCGCCCCGTATGCACCATCTATCGCGGCCACACCGTGCTCTCGGCGCCGCCACCGCAGTCGGGGATGCAGGTGCTCGAGGCGCTCAATCTTCTCGCGCCGTACGACCTCGCGAAGCTCGGGCTCCCATCGCGCTCGCCCGAAGCGTTCCGCGTCCTCACCGCCGCGCTTCGCGTGAGCGTGACCGACCGCAACGCGTACGTCGGGGACCCGACGTTCTCGCCGGTGCCGGCTGCGGGGCTCGTGTCGCCCTCGTACGCAGGCGAGCGGAAGGCGCTGCTGGCGCTCGCCCCCGTCCCCGACACGATGAGGGCCGGCAACCCATGGCCCGCCGACAGTATCGCGCCCACAGCGGGTTGCGCGGGCTTCGAGCCCTTTGGGCCGTCGAAGGTCCCGCCACGCGTGGCGGAGCGCCCTCGCGACGGCGATGACCACGGCTACAGCGAGACCACCCATCTCTCCGCCGTGGATGCGAGCGGAAACGCGGTGGCGCTCACGTACACGAATGGGCTCTTCTTCGGCTCCGGTACGTGGGTGGCCGGCACCTTCCTGAACAGCGCCATGTTCAACTTCTCGCGCGACGACTCGAGCGCCAACGCGCGCGGCCCGCACCACGTGCCATCGTCCACCATCTCGCCGACCATCGTCCTGCGTGACGGGCGCGCCGAGCTGGTGGTCGGCTCACCCGGGTCGGCCGCGATTCCGCCCGCAGTGGTGGAGAGCATCATCTACACACTCGACTACGGACTCGACCCGATGGCGGCCCTCCGCATGCCGCGCGTGATCCCCACCTGGACCACCAGCCTACAGCTGGAGGGCGGGTTCAGCCCGGAAGTGGTGGCTGCCGCCCACCGGCTCGGCTACCACCTCCGACTCACGCCGCCCATAGAGCTGGCGTTCGGCGGCGTGCACCTCATCGCGCGCGTCGGCGACACATGGGTCGGTGCCGCCGACCCCCGTCGGGACGGGGAGGTTCGCGGCTACTGAGCGATTCGTGACCGCTCGACCGCACGCACTACCGACCCGTCATCCCCGCTCTCGAGCCAGGATCGATTTTCACCTCGGTGAGCGAGGCGCCAGAACGAACAGGACGCCCCGAGCTGACTCTCGGGGCGTCCTGTTCGTGCTAGCGCTAACAGGTCGTCACGGCCGTACGCGATTCATCATCCGCGGAAAGGCGATGGCTTCGCGCAGGTGCGGCAAGCCGCATATCCACGACACGGTCCGCTCGAGCCCCAGGCCGAAGCCCGAGTGGACGAAGGTCCCATACTTCCGCAGCTCCAGGTACCAGCCGTAGGCGTCCATCGGGAGCTTCTCCTCCTCGATCCGCCGGCGGAGCTTCTCGTAGTCATCCTCGCGCTGGCTCCCGCCGATTATCTCGCCGTATCCCTCCGGCGCCAGGAGATCGTCGCAAAGAACCGTGCGCGGATCGGCGGGGTTCTCTTTCATGTAGAACGCCTTCGCCTCTCTGGGGTAGTTAAACACGAAGACCGGTCGGTCGTACTCCTCGACCACCAGCGCCTCATCCTCCGCCCCCAGATCCTGGCCCCACTCGATACCGCTTCCCTTGTTCTGGAGGAGCTTCACCGCGTCGCCGTAGTCGAGCCGCGGGAAGGGCGGAGTCACCCTTTGTAGCTGCGTGGTGTCGCGCTCGAGCTCGCGGAGTTGCGCCTCGCAGCGCGTGAGGCAGCGCTGCACGATGTAGGAGACGAATTCCTCCTGAAGGCGCATGTTGTCGTCCGAATCGTTCCAGGCGACCTCCGGCTCGATCATCCAGAACTCGGTGAGGTGACGACGCGTCTTCGACTTCTCGGCGCGGAAGGTAGGACCGAAGGTGTAAATCTTCCCGAAGGCCGCCGCTGCCGCCTCGCCGTAGAGCTGCCCGGTCTGCGCCAGATACGCCTTCCCTTCGTCGAAGTACTCGGTCTCGAAGAGCCCCGAGCGCTCGCCGATGGCCGCCGTGAGGATGGGCGTATCCACCCTGAGGAATCCACCGTCGTAGAAGAAATCGTGTATCGCTTTCTCGACCTCGTTCCTGACAATGGCTATCGCGCGCTGTCGCTCGGAGCGCAGCCAGAGGTGCCGGTTGTCCAGGAGGAAATCGATGCCGTGCTCCTTCGGCTGGATCGGGTAGTCGTTGGGGCTCGGGCCGATGATCTCGATGGACTCGACGGCCATCTCGAGCCCCCCGGGCGCCCGGGCGTCGCTTCGGATCTCGCCGGCGAGCGCCACGGAGGTCTCCACTGTGAGCTCGGCGAAGCGCTCCCACGTCTCGGGCGACACCTGGTTCTTGACGACCACGCCCTGCATGACCCCGGTTCCATCGCGAACGACCACGAAGGCCACTTTTCCCGACGACCGGACGTGGGTAACCCAGCCCCGGACCGTCGCGTCCTGACCCGCGCGCTCGCCGAGACCGGCTATGCGTTCGATGCTCAATGTCATTGCTGTGGTTGGATTTACGAATGAGGTTCGGCAACCTATCCGCGCACCGAAGTGCTGTCAACGTTGCCATGTGACGCACGTCACCCGAGTCTGCCTACCGCTGGCGCCAGGGCGCGGTTGCGTGTACGATGCAGTCAGAACAACGCGACCATTAACGACCGTCACGCGACCTCGCACCCTGGCGCCGGCCGGTGCGACTGCTGCGTCTCGACCGTACATTGATTCAATCCGATCAATCCAAGCTCGACGCGCATGGGCTTCACCCGCCTGATGCCACCCCGCGCGGCGACCTGCCGCTCTTCGCGACGCCCGAAAGCAGACGGCGTGGCGCGCATGAGCACGCCCTGGCGCTTGGAGCGGCAACCGGCATGACCATTCGGTCCAAGCTGGCGCTCGGGCTCTTCTCGATCGCCATCGTACTCCTCCTGCCGCTCGCGCTCGCGCTGCAGTCGCTGGAGCGGCTGCACGTCACCACCACTCTTCTCCAGAAGCGCGAATTCGCCGCGTCGCTCCTGCTGAACCGAATTCGCTCCGGCACGGACGAGCTGCGCCGCCTCGAGCTCACGCTTGCTGTCATCCCCACCAAGGAAAACAGGAGCGCAGTCGACTCTCAGTTGGTCGCGCTTGCGGCGAGAGCTGATTCGTTGCACGGCCTGGGCATGGGTACTGCTGCCGGGGCTATAGGAGCATCGGTACAGAAGGTAGCCGCGTACGTTCCCGCGGAGTACGCCGCGCTGGCTGCCGGCCGCGCCGACAGAGCCGATTCGATCTCCGCGCGTCAGCTTCGTCCGGCGATCACGGATATGGAACGTGAGCTCACGGTCGCTGAAGCCGAGCTGCGCGACCGCACCAGTCGCCTCGTGTCCGCCGCCACCATCGAGACCGCCGCCGCGCGCAACGCCGCGGCGCTGGCGCTCGCGGTCGCGGGCACACTCGCGCTGATCATATCCGTGATCCTGTGGCGCAGCATCAGCCGGCCGGTGGTGGACCTGGAGCACGGAATGGCCGCGGTGGCCGATGGAAACTTCGGCTACCGCCTGAAGATCGCCACCAAGCGACGCGACGAGTTCGGGCGTCTCGCGCAGAGCTTCCAGTCCATGGCGCACCAGCTCGCGCAACTCGATCGGCTGAAAGCCGAGTTCATCTCCATCGCCTCGCACGAGCTCAAGACGCCGATCAACGTGATCGTGGGCTATCTCCAGCTGATCGATGAAGAGGTCTACGGTCCGGTGTCGGAGAAGCAGCGCGAGGTGCTTCGCACGATAGACACGCAAACTCGTTCGCTCGCCCGCCTGGTCCACCAGCTTCTCGACATCAGCCGCTTCGAGGCCGGCGGCGGGAAGCTCGAGCTTCGACCGGTGCGCTTCGACCACTTCCTCGCCGAGCTGGAAAGCACGTTCCGCGTCCTCGCCATGCAGCGCGGCGTCAACTTCCGCCTCGAGCAGATCGGGACACTCCCCTGCGAGGTACTCTGGGATCGAGACAGGATGAGCGAGGTGTTGGGCAACCTTCTCTCCAACGCTTTCAAGTTCACCGACCAGGGCGGCCTCGTCGAGCTGGTGGCCGAGTCGAGCGACGAAGGCTTGCGGCTCACCATCCACGACACCGGCGCCGGCATCCCGCCGCGACAGCTCGCGCACATCTTCGAGAAGTTCTACCAGGCAGACAACCAGGACTCCGCCGCGCACGGCGGCACCGGGCTCGGACTCGCGATCGCCAAGCAGATCGTCACCGCGCACGGAGGCGACATCACCGTGGAGAGCAAAGTGGGCTCGGGTACCACCTTCCGCATCGTCCTGCCGGAGCGCGCGGGGAGCAAGCTGCGCTCTCAGCGGCTATCGCCGGGCGCGCCCAGCGTTGGTGCCCCCGCGTGATGCGCCGTCTCCGCGCTAGCGCGGGACTGGCGTCGCTCCTGCTCGCCTTCGCCGGCTGCGCAACCGCGGTGCACCGGTCGATGCCGCAGGCCGCTGGAGAGTGGATCGACGTCCTCGGCTCTGCCAAGGAGGCGGCAGCCGAGGGACGATACAGCGACGCCGACCGCGCCCTGCAGGACTTCATGCTCGCCTACGCCGGCGCGCCCGAGGCGCGTGAGGCCGCGTACTGGCGGGCGGTCCTCACGCTCGATCCTGCGAATCGCGGCGGCGACACGCGCAACGCCGAGAAGCAGCTGGAAGAGTACCTCGCCGATACGGCGAGCACGCTCCACCGCACCGAGGCGCTCGCGCTGAACCGGCTGGCAGCCGTGATAGACTCGCTCGGTCGCACGCACAGGATCTCCATAAGCAGCTCCGACGCGGCGCGCGCCGAGCAGGCCGAGCGCGCCGATCAGCGCGAGGCGGAGCTGCAGAAGGAGATCCAGCGTCTGAAGGAGCAGCTCGACAAGACCACCGCCGAGCTCGAGCGGATCAAGAAGCGGCTCTCGGAAAAGAACCCGCAGTAGCGGCTCGCCGCCTCAGCCTACGCGGAAGAGCTCCAGAGCCCGCGAGTAACGCTCGGTGAGCGCGCGCCGGATCCCGGCGTGCTCGGGGCTCGTCAGCTCGGGATCGCGCGCGAGGATGTCCGACGCCAGCTCTCGCGTGAGAAGCATCAGCTGCTCGTCGCGCAGCGGGTTGGCCACCCTGAATGTCGGCATTCCGCTCTGACGCTCGCCGAAGAGATCACCCATCCCGCGCAGCTCCAGATCGGCGCGCGCGATCTCGAAGCCATCCTCCGTCTTGACGAACACCTCGAGCCGCTGCGCCGAATCGGGCGCGGTGTCGCCGAGGAGGATGCAGTAGCTCTCCTCCGCTCCGCGTCCCACGCGGCCGCGCAACTGGTGGAGCTGAGAGAGCCCGAAGCGCTCGGGGTGCTCGATGAGCATCACCGTGGCGTTCGCGACATCGATTCCCACCTCGATCACGGTCGTGGAGACGAGGATGTCGATTTCGTGATCGCGAAAAGCTCGCATGGTGATGTCGCGCTCCTCGGCGCTCAGCCGCCCGTGCAGCAGCGCTACCCGCCGGTGAGCGAAGACGCCCGACGTCAGCTCCTCGAACATCGTGGTGGCTGCCTTCAAGTCCAGCTTCTCCGACTCCTCGATCACCGGGTATACGATGTACGCCTGCCGGCCCCGCTCGATCTCGGCGTCGATGAATTGCATGATCTTCTCTCGCGACTTGCCATGACGAAGCGCCGTCTTGATCGGCCGGCGACCGACGGGCCGCTCGTCGAGCATGCTCACGTCGAGATCGCCGTGCAGTGTCAGCGCGAGCGAGCGCGGAATCGGAGTGGCGCTCATGAGGAGTACGTCCGGCATCGTCCCTGCGGTGCCGCCGCCCTTCGCGCCCAGCATGGAGCGTTGCTCGACGCCGAAGCGATGCTGCTCGTCTATCGCCACGAAGCCAAGCTTCCCGAAGCGCGTGTCGCTCTGCACGAGTGCGTGCGTGCCGACCGCCACGAGCGGCACTCCGCTCTCGAGCGCCTCGGCCGCGGCACGCCGTTCGCGCGCCGGCATCCCGCCCGTCACCAGCAGCGTGCGCACCCCGAGTGGCTCGAGCAGCTCGGCGAAGGTGCGCGCGTGCTGCTCGGCGAGCAGCTCCGTGGGCACCATGATCGCCGCCTGGTAGCCGTTCTCCACTGCGAGCAGCGCGGCGAAGAGCGCGACGATCGTCTTGCCGCTCCCCACGTCCCCCTGGAGGAGCCGGTGCATGCGGTACTCGCTGCACATGTCCGTCACGATCTCGCGAGTCGCGCGCACCTGCGCACCGGTCAGCTCGTAGGGGAGCGATTCCTTGAGCCGGGACGTGAGCTCGCGCCGGTTGGCGAAGACGATCCCGTCGCGCCTCTCGCGCGCCAGCACCTTCGCGCGATACTGCAGGACGTGGAAGAAGAGCAGCTCTTCCATCGCGATCCGCTCCCGTCCCCGCATCGCCTCGGCCACCGACGTGGGGCGGTGCACCATGCGCAACGCCTCGGGGAGCGGAGGCACTCCCGCGCGCCGTAGCAGCTGCTCGGGGAGGAATTCACGTACGAGCGGGAGAAGCGTATCGAGATGCGCATCGAGGAGCGAGCGGATCTGGCGGAAGGAGAGCCCTTCGGTGGCAGGATACACCGACAGCACACGCCCGCCCATCCCCCCTTCGAGCCCTTCCTCATCCGCGCGGCCCATGTTGACGTACTCCCGCGGCTGGAGCTGCCGGCCGTGGAAGAAGCGCACCGGTCCGCTGAGAAGAAGCACATCGTCTCTGGAGATCGTGCGATCCAGGAAGGGTTGCCCCGGCCACGATGCCTCTATGATCCCCGACTCGTCGCGCACCACCGCCTGGAAGACGCGCAGCCCTTTGCGCGTGGGAATCACGCCCTTCGAGATCACGCGTCCGAGGATGGTGGCGTCCATCCCCGGCTCGAGCGAAGAGATCGGCGAGACGGTACTCGCGTCCTCGTAGCGGTGCGGAAGATGGTAGAGCAGATCGCCCGCCGTGATTATGTCGAGACGCCGAAGCGCCTCAGCCCTGCGCGGACCGACACCTTTCAGGTAGGTGACCGGAGTGGAGAGCTCGATTGGCATTGAGGTGTGGCTCGAGCGTTCGGCCGTCAGCGCTCGCTAGTGCGGCGCGGCGCATCACTCACTCAGGAGATCCTCCGCATACTGCGCGGCGTCGAAGGGGACGAGATCCTCCGACTTCTCGCCCACTCCCACGAACTTAACCGGCACGTCGATCGCCTCGTGCACGGCAACCACGATCCCGCCGCGCGCGGTTCCATCTAGCTTCGTGATCACGATCCCGGTGAGCGGCACCGACTCGGCGAAGGAGCGCGCCTGCTGCACCGCGTTCTGACCCACCGTCCCGTCGAGCACTAGGAGCGTCTCGTGCGGCGCGCCAGGAAGCTTCTTCGCGATCACCTTCCCCACCTTCTGCAGCTCCGCCATGAGACCGCCCTGCGTGTGCAGCCGACCCGCCGTGTCGATGATCACGACATCGGAGCCGCGCGCGAGCGCGGCGTCTATCGCGTTGAAGGCGATGGCCGCGGGGTCCGCCCCTGGGGCGCTCCCCGCGAAGCCAGCACCCGTGCGCTCCGCCCAGAGCCGTAGCTGGTCGATCGCGCCGGCACGGTAGGTATCGCCGGCCGCAATGAGCACGGACTTCCCCTCCGCGCGGAGCCTCGCGGCCAGCTTTCCGATAGTGGTGGTCTTCCCGGCTCCATTCACTCCCACCACCAGGATGATCGACGGCCCGCTCTCGGCCAGTCTCAACTCCGGCGCGCTGTTCCCCGCTCGCAGCGCACTCTCGATCCCTCCGCGCAACGCCTCGAGGAACTCGTCCTGCGTCTTCACCTTCCCCTTGCTCGCGAGACTCTCCACATCCGCTACGAGCCTGATGGTGGATGCCACCCCGAAATCCCCCTCGAGCAGCAGCTCCTCGAGCCGCTCGAGCGAGCCGGGGCTCACTCCACCCTTCGCGATCACCCCCACGTCCATGAGGGCGACGTCCTTTATCTTCTGCCAGAGCGATCGCCGCGGCACATCGTCCGCGCGACGTAAGATACGCATTAGCTACTAAGTTCAGAGTCCCAAATCGAAGGGTTCAGGAGGCAGGGTTCAGGGTTCAGGAACTACCCAAGAGTAGTGATCTACTTCCCCGAGGCGGTTCCTGAACCCTGAACCCTGCCTCCTGAACCCTGCTTCACCTCAACCCCCACCTCCTCCTCCCCAGCCACTCGGCGCAGAGGAGGGCGATGAGCAACATGTACGCCCAGCCGCGATCGCGCAGGCGGTGGTGCTCCGCGAGGGCGGCC
Organism: Gemmatimonadaceae bacterium; assembly: GCA_035688075.1. GTDB lineage: Bacteria > Gemmatimonadota > Gemmatimonadetes > Gemmatimonadales > Gemmatimonadaceae > JADGGM01. The sequence goes on along the minus strand of DASSNL010000174.1, from coordinate 58,377 downwards.
GCGCGGCCGGTAGCGCCGGCGCGGACGGTGGGCTGGCGCGGGAGCAGCTCGCGCGACTCGTTCACCACCAGAACGGCGTCGCCGCCAGGAGCGCGTACGTCGTAAGTCCCTGCCGGAAGCGGGCGGCTCTCGGCGATTGTGGTTCCCGATCCAAAAGTGAGCGTGAGCGAGTCGCGCTCGGTGGTGCCGCGGCGCACCAGAATCACCTTTACCACCGAGTCGCCGCGGCCGCGACGCCAGCGGATCGTCTCGCCCGCGCGCACCACCCCCTCGGCCGGTAGCGCGGCGCGCGAGTCGGGGCGTTCCGCGGTCAACCAGTCAAATATACCACCCCAGAGCGCGGCATACGCGTCGGCGCTCGCTCCTCCGCGGAAGCGCCAGCGCCAGAGCCCCGAAGCGCCCGTCACCACGACGCGCCGCCCGCCGACGCTGCTTCCCACGACGATCGGCCGCCGGTCGAAGCGCCTGCCGCGAGCGACAACCAGCCCTTCCCACTCCCCCGACGGCGCTGTGCCGGTCACCGCCACCGGCGGCAGGCTGTCCCACACGATCCCGGCGAGCACGGCGGAGAGAGGCGACGGCGGCGTGGCTACGGGATACCACTCACCGATCGAATCCGCGGCGGTGGGGGGTGCCACCGAGATCAGCGCCAGCGACCCGGTCGTCGCGCGTCGTGGTGCACCGAAGTACGAGGTATCGCCGTGAATTATGGCGAGCGGCGCTTCGCGGAGCGCCGCCCGCACGGCCGCCTCGCTCACAGGCGCGAGTGACCCATCCTGGCGCCAGATGCCGTTGGCAACGCGGAAGTACGCCCTGGTAGGCAAAGCGACCGCGCCGCGAAGCACGGGGAGAACGAACCGTGAATCGAAGTCTGGAGAGGTGGATGCGAGCACGGCACCCGCGGCGCGCGAGATGTCCACCGGAACCGCCACGGTGTCGTTGCGGCTCTCGACGTCCCCCGTGATCGAGGCGACCACGGTGAGCACGTCGGCGCGCGCCGGCCCGCCAAAGCTCACCCTTACGGTCTGCGTGCGCTCGGCGCTCGGCGCCAGCGAATCTATCGGTGCGCTGGCAACGGTGCTGTCGCCCAGCATGAGCGAGAGAGTGCCGCCAGGCACCGCTAAGGGGCCGTTGCGCAGCGTAGCGCGCACCTCGACGGTGTCGCCGCTCACCACGGCACGCGGTGCATCGAGCGCTGTCACCGCGAGATCGAGCGACGGCTCTCGCTGCTCGACTTCCACGCGCGAGCCCGACGGAAGCTGCTCGAGCGAGGCGGGGTCATCGAGCTCGCCGTCTGTGACCAGCACGAGTGCGCGCCCCGATGCGAGCGAGCGCTCCACCAGCGCACGCGCGCGGCTCGCATCGTCGGTCGGCCTGGCGGGTGCGCGCGCCACTCGCACGGAATCGCCGAACAGGACGAGCGAATCGGGGGCGAGGCGCGCCACGCGCTCGCGCGCGCGCCGCCAGAGCGCGCTGTCCCCCCCGCGTCCCCAGCTGGCCGATACATCGAGCGCTACGAGCGGCTTCGGCGCGCGGCTGGGGCCCGATGGCGCATCTAGAACGAGCGCGAGGAGCAGCGTCATGGCGAGCGCGCGCAACGCGATGAGCACCGCGCTCCTCGCGCCACGCCCCGACTCGCGCCGTCCATACAACAAGACCGCGATCGCCACTCCGGCGACCGCGGCAACTAGCCACTTGAGCATTGGGGAAAGCTAACTCGCGTGCTCGTGGCGGGCCCGTCCAGGGCGTGGCCCGCACACGCAGGACGCTACCGGCTGGCCATCCGCTGCGCGCCCACGGCGCTCCTCGCGTCGAGCTGGGCGAGGAGCGTGGTACGCACCGTGTCGAAGCGCGCCCGCTCGGCCGCCGGTACGGGGAGCCCCGCCTTGTCGCGCAACGCTACGCGCGGATCGCGCTGTACACCGTGCACGATCACCTCGAAGTGCAGGTGCGGGCCGGTGGCGAGGCCGGTCATCCCGACGTAGCCGATCGTCTGACCTATGCTGACCCTGCGCCCCGAGCGGATCCCCTTCGCGAAGCCGCGGAGGTGGCCGTAGCGCGTCACGTAGCCGTTCGGGTGCCGGATGTCTATCGCGTTCCCGTAGCCGCCCTTGCGGCCGGCAAAGATCACCACGCCGTCGCCGATCGCGCGCACCGGTGTCCCCGAATTCGCGGCGTAGTCGGTCCCCTTGTGGCTGCGCCAGGTGCCGAGGATCGGGTGCTTGCGCCGGCCGAAGACGCTCGAGATCCGCCGGAAGGAGAGAGGCGCGCGGAGGAACGCCGAGCGCATGGAGCGGCCGTCCTTGTCGTAGTACTCCGCCCGTCCCGAGGCGCCCTCGTAGCGCACCGCGTCCACTTCCTTTCCGGAGAGCGCGAAGCGTACGGCCAGGACATCACCGATTCTGACCACTCCACCTGGTACTTCCTTCCGCTCGAAGAGCACCTGGAAGTGATCGCCGTCGCGCAGGTCGCGGCTCATGTCCGCCTTGTACTCGTAGATATCGCCGAGCGACCAGGCGAGCTCCGCGCGCGCGTTGGCGGGGAGAACGCTGGTGGCGGAGTCGTCGAGCGCCTGGTAGAGATTGGCGTGAACGGTCCCGCTCACCGTGAGCGTGTCCACTTTCCACGGGAGGATCTCCTCGCTCCCGCTCCAGATGGTGTCGCCGTTGCGCCGAACGCGGATCAGTCGATCGATGGCGAGATGAAAGACGACCTCCGACGGGAGCGAGTCGTCGCCCAACGTCCGGACAGAGACCGGCATCCCGGCTCGCGCACGGCGAGCGTCGAGGCCGGTGGCGGCGTGCAGCACGCGCACGATCCCTTCACTGCTGATGCCGCCGCGAGACAGGAGGCCGGAGAGCGTCTCTCCCGCGTGCAGGGTATCCGCGCGGACGTGCCAGATGGGCGCTGCCGGCGTGGCCGCGATGGCGGAGTCCGCGCCCATGTTCGCGAAGGGCGCGGCCGAGCGCGGCGCTGGAAGGTCGATAGTGAGCGCAGCGATGGCCAGTGCGCCTACCACCAACGCCGTGATGACGCGAGGTGATGGGCGCTTCAATCCATCTGCCTCCGGATGAAGGTCGGGATCTCCATGTCGTTCAGATCCTGGCTCGACTTATCGGGGAGCCCGGAGGGCGGCTGTACCGGCCGGCGGGCGTGCTCCGATGGCTGCGCCGAGCGCGACGCGACCGTGTTGAGGCGCGGCGGGCGCTGCGCCGGGAAGGGGATCACCGGAGTAGCGAGCGTGTTTCGGACCGGCTGCGCCGGCTCGCTCTGCGCGGCGTGCGAACCCTGCACCACGCGGTCGAAGCCGGTGGCGATCACCGTAACCCGGATCTCGCCCTGCATTGCCGGCTCGTTCACCGCGCCAAAAATGATCTCCGCATCGTCGCCCACCGCGTCGTGCACCACCTCGTTGATCTGGTGCACCTCACCGAGGGTGAGGTCGCTGCCGCCGGTGATGTTCACGAGCACGCCGGTAGCGCCGCTGATGGAGACGTTGTCCAGCAAGGGCGAAGAAATCGCCTGCTGCGCCGCTTCCATGGCGCGCAGCTCGCCGCGTCCGACACCGGTGCCCATGAGTGCGGAGCCGCCCGCCTGCATCACCGTGCGCACGTCGGCGAAATCCACGTTCACGAGACCGGTGACGCTGATGAGATTGGAGATGCCCTGCGTGGCGTGGAGAAGAACCTCATCCGCCTTCTTGAGAGCGTCGCCGAAGGGGATTCCCTTCCCCACCACGGCGAGGAGGCGCTCGTTGGGGACGACGATCATCGTGTCCACCTGCTTGCGCATCTCGGCGATTCCCATCTCCGCCTGACGCATCCGCTTGCGCCCCTCGAAGAGGAATGGCTTGGTCACGATCCCGACGGTGAGGGCGCCAGCCTCGCGCGCCATCTCGCATACGACAGGCGCCGCGCCCGTGCCGGTACCACCGCCCATTCCGCACGTCACGAAGACGAGGTCCGCGCTGGTGAGCACACGCGCGACCTCGTCACGGTTCTCCTCGATCGCCTGACGTCCGATCTCCGGACGCGCACCGGCGCCCAACCCTCGAGTGAGCTTCTTGCCGATCTGGATTTTCACATCCGACTTGGATGTGAGGAGTGCCTGAGCATCCGTGTTGACGGAGATGAACTCCACACCCTCGAGGTGCTCCTCGATCATCCGATTTACCGCATTGCCGCCGCCACCGCCGACGCCGACGACCTTCATGCGCGCGTTCTGCGGTGTGCTCTCCTCGAACTCGAAGATCATTGCGGAAGAAACTCCACTTGGTTGGAGGAACTACGTGGTGCGGCTACTGAATCGGCGGGCGCACTACTGCTACTGGTGGCCGGCTTGGAGGACCGGCGCGAAGATAGGCAGAATATAACGCATTCATCCCGACAACACACTAACCCGTAACCTTCAATACTGCACCTGCCAAAATACGATCAGAAGAAATCCTGGAGCCAGGCCTTGACACGCTGAGCCAGACGGTCCATCCCGGGCGTGGACATGGCCTTCCTCCGCACGCCGGAGGCGCCGGCGATCCCCAGCGCCATCCGGTGCGCGCCGTAGAGCGCCAGCCCCACTGCGGTCGCGAAGCGCGGCGCCTCCACCGAGTCGCTCAACCCGCCGATCCCATCGGCCGGAGAACCTACCCGCACGCCGACTCCGAACACGTCAGCCGCGAGCTCCGCCGCGCCGTGGATGGCCGAGCCGCCGCCCGTCAGCACGATACCGGCGCTGAGAAGCCCGGAGTAACCGGCCGACGTGATGTCCCGGTTGACGAGCTCGAAGATTTCGTCAGTGCGTTGATGGATGATGTGCGCGAGCGAATCGAGTCGGATCTGCCGCTCACCCTGTGCCACGGTGCTCGGGAGCTCGATGACATCCTGCGACTCCGCCATGAGTGGCTCGTACGCGCAGCCGTACAACTCCTTGAGACGTTCCGCATCGCCCGCGGTAACGCCGAGGCCGTGCACGATGTCGTTCGTGACGCTGTTGGCGCCGAAGCCTACGGTCCCGAGGTGGCGGATCTTCCCTTCGTGGAAGATGGCGAGGTCCGTGCTCCCCGCTCCCATCTCCACGAGGGCGACGCCCAACTCCTTCTCATCCTCGGTCAGCACGGCCAGCGCGCTCGCGAGCGGCTCCAGCACCAGCTCGCGAACCTTGTAGCCGGCGCGCTCCACCGCCTTGCGCAGGTTCATCGCCGGCGACGCGCCGATCGTCACCAGGTACATCTCCGTCTCGAGGCGCATCCCTATCATCCCGACGGGATCGCGGATCCCATCGTTCTTGTCGACGCGATACTCCTGCGGGATGGCGTGGAGGAGCTCCCGGTCGGTCGGGATTGCCTGTGTGCGCGCCACCTCCTTGGCGCGCTCGACGTCGGTCCGCGTGACCTCGTCGCCGTTCACGGCGACCACACCCGAGCTGGTCATCGCCTGCACGTGCTCCCCGGCGATCCCCGCGTACACGAATTCCACCTGCACGCCGGCCATCCGCTCGGCGTCCTGCATCGCCTTCGTGATCGAGCGGGTGGTCTCCGCGATGTCGGACACCACGCCGCGACGGAGCCCCGCGGTGCGCGCCTGACCTACCCCGAGAACCTTGATGTTCGGATGCTTGGGAAGGTCGCCGACGACTTCCGCGATGATGGCCGTAGTGCGCGACGAGCCGATGTCGAGGCCGGCGACGAGTCTTTCCGGATTCATTGCACCCTCGCGATGACCTGATCGCGGAAGCGCAGATCGAGCTGCGCGATCCGCTCTCCGCGACGCGCCAGATCGTTCTCTACCGGGACGATGTCGGCCAGCCGCGCGGCGCTGACTCCGGTGCTGGCGAGCACGGAGTACGACGGAAGCGTCAGCTCCACATCGCCACGGGCATTGCGCCGTGCCGCGCTGATCCTGCGGAAGATCCTGGGGCTCTCGTCACGAAGATCGGCGAGGAGTGAGAGAAGCGCGGTGTCGGCGCGCTGCACCACCGGCAGGTCCACCTCCACGCGACTGGGATCGATGGGGAGCGTCGCGCCATCCTCGTCCAGCACGCCCAGCCCGCGCGCCACGGGCACGAAGGCGACCGGGAGGTTTTCGGTCACGTGCACCTCGAGCGTCCCCGGCAGCTTGCGCTCGAGGCGAGCGGCGCGGATCTCCGGGTGCGCGGTGAGGCGGTCCGCGAGCGAGTCGAGGTCGGTCCAGATCGAGATTGTCGTGTCCACGCTGAGGAGCGAGAGAATCTCACGAGGAGGGAGGTAGCGTTGGCCGGAAACTTCCACGTGTCGTATCTGAAAGTACGACATGTGAGAAAGGATGCGAGGCCCCCACCACGGAGCGCTCCCCACCGCCGCCAGCGCCAGGACGGCCGCCCCTCCCCAAAGCCCCGCACGCGATGTGAGCGCACTCACCAACTGCATGACGCGCGTCATGCCGCCGCCGTCAAATGTGCGAGCAGCTCCGGGCCCGTGCGAGTGATGTCACCCGCTCCGAGCGTGATCACGACGTCGCCGCTTCGGACCGCACCCGCCAGAGCGGCGGCCAGCTCGCGCCGCTCCCCGCGCCACGCCAGGCGCCCAGCGGGGGGCGCCGGTGCGCCTGCGGAGGGATGTGTCTCGACGCTGGCACCGCGAGCGACGCCCGCGATCGCATCCTCTATGAGCGAGGAGCTCACGCCGGGAATAGGCTGCTCCCGCGCCGGGTAGATCTCGGTGAGGAAAATCTCGTCGGCTTGCGCCAGGGCAGCACCGAACTGGGGCGCAAAGTCGCGTGTACGAGAGTACAGGTGCGGCTGGAATGCCACCACCAGCCGCCGCCCCGGGAGGGCGACACGCGCGGCGGCGAGCGTGGCCCGGATCTCGGTGGGGTGGTGCGCGTAATCGTCGATCACCAGCACCCCGCTCGCCTCGCCCACGCGCTGGAAACGCCGCTCGACCCCGCGAAAGTTGGCGAGCCCGCGCGCGAGACCTTCGGCGTTCGCGCCCAGCACCAGACCGCTGGCGAGCGCCGCAAGTGAATTGAGAACGTTGTGCCGTCCTGGCACGGCGAGCCGCACGCGTGGCAGCACCTTCCCGTCGTACACCGGGACATACGTGCTACCACCCTCCGGCTCCGGCGTGACTTCGCGCGCCACGAGGCGAGCATCGGTCGAAGAGATGCCGTACCGTACCACCTCCGCGGTGGGTGGCGTCGGGAGCGCGTTGGCGCCGGCATCGTCGGCGCATAGAACGATGGCGCGCGCATCGCGGGCGAAGCGCGCGAAGGTCACCCGAATGTCGGTCAGATCGCGGTAGATGTCGAGGTGGTCCGCCTCGATGCTGGTAACCACGGCTACCGTGGGCGCGAGCGCCAGGAAGGAACGGTCGTACTCGTCGGCTTCCACCACGAAGAGTCGGTCGGAGCCCTCGCTGAGGTTGCCGTTCCACGCCGCCACGCGGCCGCCAACTATCCCCGTGGGCTCGAGTCCAGCGGCCCCCAGCGCCTCGGTCGTCATCACGGTGGTCGTCGTCTTGCCGTGGGTGCCCGCCACAGCCACCACCTCGCCTACCGACACGGCTTCCGCCAGCGCCTCGGCGCGCCGGATTACCGGAATCCCCTTCTCGCGTGCGGCCTCGAGCTCCGGATGATCGCGCGGCACCGCGGAGGTCACTACCACCGCGCGCGCGCCGTCCACGTGCGCCGCGTCGTGCCCCTGCGACACGGTGATCCCAAGGCGCTCGAGATCCGCTACCGTTGCCGGGTTCGCGTCGCAGCCGGTTACTCTCACTCCCCGTCGCGCGAGTAGCTCGGCGAGCGCGCTCATGCCGGCGCCGGCTGCCCCCATGAAGTGAACGGGGCGAGGATCGGAGGGAGCGAAGAGAGACATTCGAGGTGCGGCCAATCTAGTGCTCACCGCACCCTCCTCTCAAGTGTGATCGAGCTGACGCGATGCTGGCCCCTGCACTGTGCTCGCCCCGCTCGCACGTTCAGCTCACGTCAGGCGCCGTTCGCGTGCTCAACGCCAGCACGCGCCGCGCGATGTTGGTCGCTGCATCCGGCCGCGCACGCGCGAGCGCCGCGCTCGACATCCGCTCCAGCCGCTCGTGATCGCGCAGCAGCTCGGCCACCTCCGCACTCAGTACATCCACCGTGAGCTTGGCCTGCTGGAGATGCACGCCGGCGCCGGCGTTCGCGAGCGCGATGGCGTTGTACGTCTGGTGATCGGCTGCCGCGGTAGGAAGTGGAACGACTATCGGAGCGATCCCCCACGCGCACAGCTCCGCCAGAGTCAGTGCGCCAGCTCGCGTGAGCGCGATGTCGCTCGCGGCGTACGCCTCGGATATGGGCGAGAGGTATGGTACCACTCTCACGTTCGGCGAGTCGAGCTGCGCGTAGCGCTCGTGATGTTGCCGCCCGGTACCCCATATCACGTACAGCCCTTCGGGCAGCGAGCGACTTACCCACTCGGCCATCGCCTCGTTCAGAGCTCGCGCGCCCTGGCTCCCACCTACCACGATCAGCACGCTTCCGCCGGACGGCGGGAAACCCCACCGCCGACGCGCGGCGGCGCGGTCGGGGCGCGGCACTGGCGGCGGCTCGATGGGATTACCGGTATCTCCGACCCACGCATCCGCGCGTGGATGCAGCAGCGCACGCGCCTCGTCGTAGCCCAGGTATATCTCGCGCGCAAAGCGGCTGAAGAAGCGTGTCGTGATCCCGGGATGACTGTTCTGTTCCTGCAGCGCGATGGGAACACGCCGAGTGACCGCCCACGCCAGCGCCGCTCCGGAGGCGTAGCCGCCGGTGCCTACCACCGCCGCCGGGCGTTCGCGGCGCGCGATTTCGGACAGCGTCCGCCACGCGCTGGTCAGGCCGGCTACCGTGCGCCAGCTTTCCCACGGCCTGCTCCTGTACAGCGGGTGCAGATCGAGCAGCACGTGCTCGAACTCCGTGGTTGGGAGGATCTCGCGCTCGACGCCGCGCTTCGCGCCCACGAAGAAGGGCCGCACCGACGGTTCGATTGCCACCAGCGCGCGCGCTATCGCGAGCGCCGGATACAGATGCCCGCCAGTTCCGCCGCCGGTGAAGAAGATCCTCACAACGGGTTGCGCACCATCGGATTGGTAGCGTGCTCGCCCACCACGCGCTCGCGTTCGCTCCCGATGTTCGCGAGGATCCCGGTCATCATGATCGACAGCACCAGATTCGTCCGCCCATAGGAGATGAACGGGAGCGTGAGACCAGTCGTGGGAAGCAGCCCGATCACCACACCGATGTGCAGGAACGCGGTGCTCACCATGGTGAACGTGATCCCGACCGCGAGGAGCTGCTGGAATGGCGTGCGCGCCTTCTTCGCGATCCGGAAGCCCAGCCACCCGTAGAACGCGAAGAGGAGCGTCACGAAGAGGATTCCCAGGAACCCCCACTCCTCGCCGATGTTGCTCGCTATGAAATCGTTGTACGGGAACGGAACGAAGCCCATCTGCTGTCGTCCCTGGCCAAAGCCGACTCCGAAAAGTCCTCCGGAGCCCACGGCGATGAGCGACTGCCGCAGCTGGTAGCTCACTTCGGCCGGCGCCTGCCCGGGGTCGAAGAAGGACGTCATACGCAGGAGCGCGTATTGGGCCTTTTCCACCTCGTGCCAGAGGAGCGGGATGGCGAGCACGCTGAGCAGCACCACGTGCCCGATGCGCACCCCGCCCGCGAAGAGCACCACGCCCATGATCAGCGTGAAGGTCATCGCCATCGAGAGATCCGGCTCGAGGATCACGAGGAGGTCGAGAACCGCGAGCACCACGAGAAACGGCATCAGCCCCTTCGTGAGGCGCCGGAGCAGATCGCCCTTTTTCACTATCAGCATCGCGGTCCACGCCACCACCGCGAGCTTGGCGAGCTCCGAGGGCTGGAAGGCGAAGCCGAGGTACACCCAGCGCCGCGAGCCGTTGATCCGCGGCGCGATCGCCCCGGTGAACGGCAGTACCGGAATGATCAGCAGAACCAGGCTCACACCCAGCAACGGCCACGCCCACTTTCGCCATCGCTCAGCGTCCACCTTTGCGAAGACCGCGAAGAGAACCGTGCCGAGTCCCACTCCGGCTACCTGACGCAGGAGGTAGAACATGCTGTCGTGTCCCTCGCGCACGGCCAGCAGCGCGCTCGCGCTGTAGAGCACCGCGAGCCCGAAGGCGAGGAGCGTAGCCGTCACGATGAAGAGAGCGCGCGCCTCGACGCCCATGCGCCAGCGCTCGCGAACCGCCGGCTTCGTGGCGGTCTTCAAGTCGCCTCCCCGCTGGCGAGCTCCCTGAAGCGCTTCCCGCGCTCCACGTAGTTCGCGAACATGTCGTAGCTGGAGCAGGCGGGCGACAGAAGAACGACGTCGCCCGGTTCGGCGAGGGAGCGAGCGAGCGCCATGACCTCCTCGAAGTCGAAGCCGAGGCGGTGAACGGGAACGACCCCCGAGAGGTCCTGCTCGACGATCGGCCCCGCCTCGCCGTACGCGATGACCGCTTTCCCGATGGCACGGAGCGGCTCCGCCAGCGAAGTGTACGGCTCGCCCTTGTGTCTGCCGCCGAGGAGGATGATCGTCGGCCGCGTCATCGCACGCAGAGCGACGAGAGTGGAGCTCGGGTTGGTGGCTTTGGAATCGTTGATCCACAACACGCCATCGTGCTCCACGACGCTCTCCAGACGGTGTGGGAGAGCGCCGAAGGTGCGGAGCCCTTCGGCGATCCGCTCCAGCGAATCGCGCTCGGCGTGCCGCTCGTCGGCGACGATCACGGCGAGAGCCGCCGCCATGGCGTTCTCCACGTTATGGTCGCCCAGGAGCGGGATCTCATCGCGACGGATTATGCGCTGCCCGCGCCATACAAGCCATCCCTCGCCTGACTTGTCGGAGCGCTCGTACACCATGTCACAGAGCAGCGACCTGCCGAAATGAAAATGGTGGCCTCTGGCGCGGGCTACCATGTCCACCGCGGCATCGTCGGCATCGTTCACCACCCACTTCGAGTCATCGGTGGCGTTGCGAAAGAGCAGCGCCTTGTCGGCGTAGTAGTCGCGCACCGACTCGTAGCGGTCGAGGTGATCGGGGCTCAGGTTCGTCAGCACTCCCACCTCGGGCGCGATCCCCGGAGTGTCGTGCAACTGGAAGGATGACATCTCGAGGGCCAGCCACTCGGGCTGCTCCTCGGCGAGCGCCACCTCGGTGAGCGGCGTTCCGATGTTGCCGGCATCCACCGCGGAGCGCCCGAGCGCGCGGAGGAGATGTCCCACCATCGCCGTAGTCGTGGTCTTGCCGTTGGTGCCGGTCACGGCGATGTAGCGCGTGCGCGGCCCGAGGAATCGCAGCCCTATCTCGATCTCGCTCACGACCTGCACTCCAGCGGCCAACGCGCTCTGCAGCGCCTCGGAGCTGGGAGGTACGCCCGGACTCGCCACCACGAGCGAGGCGCGCGCGATGCGATCGAGATCGTGTCCCCCCACATCCACCGTGGCTCCAGCCGCGCGCAATTCGGCGACGCCCCGCTCCATCGCGTTCGAGCTCCCCGAATCGGACGCATACACCTGAAAGCCGTGCCGCACGAGCAGCCGCGCCGCGGCGAGGCCGCTCTTCCCGAGCCCGATGACGGCGATCTCGCCGCGGCTCCACTCTTCGGGGATCATCTCAACTTCAGTGTCGTGAGGGCGATGAACGCGCAGAAGATTCCCAGGATCCAGAATCGGGTCACTACCTGTGTCTCGGTCCACCCCTTCAACTCGAAGTGATGGTGCAGCGGCGCACGCAGGAAAACCCGGTGCGCCTTGGCGTAGTCCAGCCCGTACTTTTTCCGGCGCATCTTGAAGACGGTTCGCTGGATTATCACCGAGCCTGTCTCCGCCACGAACATCCCGCCTATGAGAAGAAGCAGGAACTCGCTCTTGAGCAGGATGGCGATCGCGCCGAGCGCTCCGCCGAGGGCGAGCGAGCCCGTGTCGCCCATGAACACCTCGGCAGGATGGCAGTTGTACCAGAGGAAGCCGATCAGCGCTCCGATGAGCGCGGAGCAGAAGATCGTGAGCTCACCGGCACCGCGCAGGTAGAAGATGCCGAGGTACTGAGACGCGTCGATTCGTCCGATGAGGTACGCGAAGATCGCGAACGTGGCGATGGCGATCGCCACGAGCCCGGCCGCCAACCCGTCGAGACCATCGGATAGGTTGACCGCGTTGCTCGTTCCGGTGAGCACGAACGCCACCCACGGCACGTAGAGCCAGGCGAAGAGCGGTACCACGAGCACGTACTTGTAGAACGGGAGCGTGGTGGATGCGCCAGGAAGCGTGGAGAGGGGGAACTGCCAGAGCAGAACTCCTAGAATCACACCGAGCGAGAGCTGGCCGGCGAGCTTGTAGCGCTCCACGAGTCCCACGTTCTCGCGACCCTCGCGCTTCTGCTTCAGCTTGAGGTAGTCATCCAGGAAGCCGATCGCTCCCATCCACGCAGTGACGAAGAGCGCTATCCACACGTACCGGTTCCCGAGGCGCGCCCAGAGGAGTGTCGGAACGATCCCCGCAATGAGGATGATCACCCCGCCCATGGTGGGAGTGCGGTGCTTGCCGGCGTGGGTGTCCGGCGTTCCCTGTCGGACCACCTGTCTCACCTTCATGGCACGCAGCCGCCGAATGACGCCGGGGCCGATCAGGAATGCGGTGAGGAAGCCGGTGACGGCTGCTCCAGCAGACCTGAAGGTGATGTAGTTGAAGACATTGAAGACGCTGCAGAAGCCGCACGCATCGGTGAGGCGTACGAAGATATGGTAGAGCACTAGCTGTTCGCCCAGGCGGTGATTGAAGGGACCAGGCGCTCGAGCTCTACCCCGCGCGATGCCTTGAGAAGGATGACCGCGTCTGGCTCCAGCCGGGGCTGGAGCGCGGTCCAGAGATCGTGTATGTCGTCGGCGACCACGAGCCGTGGATCGTCGGCGCCGGCGCGGTGAAGCGCATCTCCCATCTCGCCGGCGCCAGCCAGTAGCTCGATGGGTGAGTCGAGCGCTTCGCGCGCCAGTTCGTGGTGAAGCCTGGTGGAGTGCGTGCCGAGCTCGCGCATCGTGCCCAGTACCGCCACCCGCTGACGCCCGCCGGGGAGCCCGCTCAGCAGCTCGAGCGCGGCGCGCATGGATGCCGGGCTGGCGTTGTACGCATCGTTGATGAGCGTGACGCGGCCCAGGTTCTCCCAGGCCATGCGCATCGCGGGTCCCTCGGCGGACTCCACGCCTCGCGCGGCCTCCTCCAGACTCACGCCACACTCTCGCGCGACGGCGAGTGCGAGCATGGTGTTGCGCAGGTTGTGCAGGCCGCGCACGCGCGGACGTACGCTCACTCCTTCCACCTCGAGCCAGACGTGTCCATCCGGCTCCACGCCCCACCGCTGCGCTCCGAGGTCGCCCACTCCCAATCCTGCCGTCACCACTGCGCCGGCGCGGCCGCGCGCGGCACGCGCCACCTCGGGCTGGGAAGCGGGAACGACCGCGACACGCGCGCCGTCGAAGATGTACGACTCCTCGCGCATCACGCCCTCGATGTCACCCAGACCCTCCAGGTGCTCTTCGGCGATGCAGGTCACCACGGAGATGTCTGGTTCGACGATTCCCACGAGACGCTCCATCTCGCCGGGCACGTTCATTCCCATCTCCACCACCGCCGCAGTCGCATTTTCCGGAAGCGCGAGAAGGGTCTTCGGCACTCCCACGAGGTTGTTGAGGTTTCCCTTCGTGGCGTGCACCAGGAGTCGCGTCGAGAGCGCGCCGCGAACCAGCTCCTTGGTGGTGGTTTTCCCGTTCGAGCCGCCCACGCCGACGACCGGTCCGCGTGGTGCCCAGGCGCGGCGCCGATAGCGAGCGAGCGCGCCGAGCGCGACAAGCGTGTCGCCCACTCGAAAGACAGGCACGCCGAGCGACACGTGATCACCCGGCCGGCTCACCACGAGCGCGGAAGCGCCGCGCGCCACCGCCTCGGCGAGGAAGTCGTGCGCATCGAAGCGCTCGCCCACGAGAGCGACGAAGCAGTCGCCAGCGCCGATCTCCCGGGTGTCCGTGGAGATGGCCGCGATAGTCGCATCGCGCGCAGGCGCGCTCTCCACGAGAAGTGGCCGGAGCGCCTCGCGCAGGCGCTCGAGCGTCCAGAAGACCGCGCTCATCGCCGGCGCTCCGTCAGCTCCGCCACGATCTCCTTCTCATCGAAGGGCAGCTTCGTGGTTCCGCGGATCTGGTACGTCTCGTGTCCCTTCCCCGCGAGGAGTACGACGTCGTTATCGGGATCGGCGATGTCGAGCGCCTGGAGGATGGCCAGCTCGCGCTCCTCGATCCGCTCGTGGTTCTGCTTGCGCATCCCCCGCTCGATGTCATCGAGAATCTCTTCCGGGTCTTCCGTCCTCGGGTTGTCGGAAGTGAGGATCACATGATCGGCACCGCGCTCGGCGATGTTCCCCATCTGCGGGCGCTTGCCACGGTCACGGTCGCCGCCGCAGCCAAAGACCACTATCAGCCTGCGACGCGTGAAGGGACGCACCGCGGCGATCGCGCGCTCGAGCGCGTCGGGCGTGTGCGCGTAGTCGCGCACGACGGTGGGGTGCTCGTGGATGATCTCGAGGCGCCCGGGAACCTGCGGAGCGGTGCGCAGCCGTGCCGCGATGACCGACGCGCTCATCCCCAGGTGCCACGCAGCCGCCGCGGCGCCCAGCGCGTTCACCACGTTGAAGTCGCCTATCAGCGGAAGCGTGAGCGAGTGCCGCTGCGATCCGGCGCGTAGTCGCCACTCGCTTCCGCGCGGATGGTAGTGCACCGCCTCGGCGTGCACGTCGGCCGATGGCTCCACGCCGAAGGTGATCACGCGTGGGGCCGGTGGGAGGTTGCGCCAGACAGGATCGGCAGCGTTGATCACCGCGGCGCCTTCGGGACCGACCTGGCGCACCAGGCGCGCCTTCGCCGCGAAGTACTCCTCCATCGTCCCGTGGTAATCGAGATGATCGCGCGTGAGGTTCGTATAGACCGCCGCGTCGAAGGTCAGCCCCTCCACTCGCCGCTGGTCGAGGCTGTGCGACGACACCTCCATGGCCACCCAGCGCACCTCGCGGTCAGCCAGCACGCGCAGCATCCGCTGCAGCTCCACCGGGCCAGGGGTCGTGAGCCCGGCACCGCCTTCGACCGGCTCGCCAGCGCTTCCCACGAGGATACCGAGCGTCCCCACCGAAGCGGCTCTCCCTTCGTGCCCGTCGAGGATGTGCCGGAGAAGCCCTACCGTGGTGGTCTTCCCGTTGGTCCCGGTGACGCCCACGAGCCGCAGCTGCCTGGCTGGATCACCGAATGCCGCGGCGGCAGCCAGCGGCGTGGCCCGGCGCCCGTCGTTCACCACGATCGATGGAAGCGACGTGTGCCCCGGCTCCTCGACGATGGCGGCCACCGCGCCACGCTCCTCCGCCTGGGGGAGGAACTCGTGTCCATCGCGCGCGGAGCCACGCACCGCGATGAACAACGCTCCCGGCGTGACGGCCCTGCTGTCGTCCGTGATGTCTGCCGCGCGCTCGGGGAGCTCGCCGCTCGTGGACACTAGCAGCCCTTCCTGCTCGAGCACGGAACGGATCCGATGAAGGTCCGCGCCGCTCGCGGTGGGCGGCACGGTCATCGTGAGCTCATGAGGCGCACGACGGTGCCTGGCGCCGCCTGCACCCCCGCCTCGGGCGAGGTGCCGATCGCGGTGCCGAGCCCCGACAACCGCACGCGGAAGCCGGCGCGGTGCAGCTCCCGAACCGCCTGACGAACAGGCATCCCCTCCACGTCGGGTATGGCGCGCGCCTCGGGCGCGGCGTGGTCGGCGCTGTCGCTGACGGCGACCACCGGAAGGTCGAAGCGCACCAACGGTGCGGTCCCGGCGGCCGGCGCTTTGCCGGTTTCCACCGGGTCGTACGTCACCGTATCGGCGCCGCCCGCCGGGACCTCGTCCGACATGCTGACGAGCGAGGCGCGCGTGGCGAGCGAGCTGCGATCGAGTGCGGCGTCGCGCGAGGCGATCGCCGCCTCGAGCACGATCTTGAGAACCGGCGCGGCGGCGGTGGCGCCGTAGATCGTTTCTCTCGGACCGTCCACCTTCACGAGAATCACGTACTCCGGGTTTTCCGCTGGGAAGAGGCCCACGAACGACGCAGTATAGGCGCCGGAATAGCCGTGCCCCGGATCCACACGACGTGCGGTACCCGTCTTCCCGCCCAACGTGTAGTTGACCAGGGCTGCGCCCTTCGCCGTTCCCTCCCGCACCACTCCCATCAACATCTTGCGCACCTTCGCCGCCACTTCAGGCGTCATCACCCGCCGCACCACACGCCGGGTATGTCTGTAGATCACCGAGCCATTGTTGTCGCGGATCTCCTGCACGATCGCCGGCTGCAGCAGGTCACCGCCGTTGGCGACTGCCGCGTACGCCGTGGCGAGCTGCAGAGGCGTGACCGAGATTTCGTACCCCATCGCCAGCGACGCCGCCGACTGCAGCGACCAGCGCGACGGCTCGCGGAGCACGCCGGAGGCCTCGCCGGGGAGCGCGATGCCGGTGGGCATGCCGAACCCGAAGTCGCGAAGCGTCTCGAACTCCTGCCGCTCGCTCATACGGGAGACGAACTTCACTATGCCGATGTTGCTGGAGTACTTGATGACGTCGGCCAGCGAGAGCTCGGAAGCCGGGTGCTCATCACGAATGGTACGCCCCTCGATCGTGTAGACGCCGTTTTCCGTCTTCACGCTGTCGGTGGGCTTCGCGAGTCCGTGCTCCAGGAGCGACGACGCGAAGAGTGGCTTCACCGTGGACCCGGGCTCGAAGGGCTCGCTGATCACCGGGCTGCCGAAGCTGCGGTCGCCCACCCGCTCGCTCGCCATCGCCCTGATCCCGCCATCGTGGGGATCGATGATGACGATGTCGCCGCCATCTGCGCGCGTCCGCTCGATGGCCTGCGCCAGCGCGCGCTGGGAGATCTCCTGGAGCTCCTGGTTGATGGTGAGCGTCACGCTGGCGCCGGCGACCGGCTCCACATCCGCCTCTTCGGTCTGGTCCATCTTCCGCCCCCGCGAGTCGCGCGCGAGCGTCGTGCGGCCGTCGGTCCCGCTGAGCAGCGAATCGAGGGTCAGCTCGAGTCCTCCGCCACCGGCATGCGGCTCGCCGCGGCGGTAGTCCACCCAGCCCACCACTCTTCGCGTGGCGGCGCGCTCCGTGTAGACGCGCTCCTCCACCGGCTCGGAGTAGACGCCGCGCATCGAGACTATTTCCTGAACGTCGCTCGGGACGTAGCTCCCGGGAAGCGGAACCCAGGCGCGGTGCGTATCCAGCGCGCGCTTTACGGCGGAACGAGGGACGCCGAGCTGAGAGAGCGCCTTCGAGAGCTCCTTCGGGCTCGACACCTCGCGCGGCGCGATGCTCAGGCGCGTCATCTCGCGGCTCATCGCCAGCGGCGTTCCGCGCACATCGTAGATGTCTCCACGGGGTGCCGGCACGGTGGACGACGCGAAGTGCTGGCGTTCGGCGCGCGCCGCCCACTGGGCGCGCTCGAGGAGCTGCACCTGCCCCGCGCGCACGACGAGCGCCAGGGCGAAGAGAACCAGCGCCCCGTGCACCAGGGCAATGCGGGTCAACCGAGGCATCTACGGCTTGCTGGGCGCTCGAGTGAGTATGACTACCTGCGTGTCGTTCGGCACATGCATGTCCAGGCGACGCTCTACGATCGGGAGGAGGACGCTCCGGCTGGAGACCCGTCTGATGTCACTCTCGAGTTGCGCCTTTCTCGCCTCGAGCTGCGCCCTCTGCACGCGGAGTGAGCGCAGCTCCCTCGCCTGCTCCACACCCGCGGTCCTCCGCCAGATGACGCTCGCCGCCACTAGAACGAAACTCACGAGTACGAGGGCAACCCATGCCCGCCCCCGTGGAGCTACTCCGCGCGCCATGCACGTAGCCGCGCGCTCCGCGCGCGGGAGTTCAGCTCGATCTCTCTGGCGGAAGCGATCACCGCTTTCCGCGTGAGGGTCTCGCCCAGCGCTCGTCCGCCGCAGGTGCACACCGGCTGCAGCGGAGGGCAGGTGCACGCCGTGCTCCACTCGCGGAACGCGCGCTTCACGATGCGGTCTTCACCCGAGTGATAGGAGATCACGACCATGACGCCCTTCCCTTCGAGGTGGTCGCGCAGCGCGGGAAGCGCTGCCGCGAGCCCCTCGAGCTCCCGGTTGACCGCGATGCGCACGGCCTGGAAGAGTCGCGCGAAATCGGCCGCCCCCGAGCGGGGACCGAGGACGCCGCGGATCGCTCCCACGAGATCGTCGCTGGTGCGGAATGGACGATTCGCCCGACGTCGTACGATCTCGCGCGCGAGACGGTGCGAGCGAGGCTCGTCGCCGTACTCCCGGAAGATGCGCGCGAGCTCGCGCTCGTCGGCGCTGGCGAGCAGCTCCGCCGCGTCGAACGAGGCGTCGTTGCCCATGCGCATGTCCAGGGGAGCGCCCTCACGGAAGGAGAAGCCACGCTCCAGCTCATCGAGCTGATGGGAGGATACACCGAGGTCAAGGAGGATGCCATCGAAGCGAGCGTGCCTGGTCGCTTCGATCTCGTCTATGTCGGAGAAGTTGCCCAGAATCGGGAAGAATTTCCCCGACTGCACGAACTCCCTCAGCCGCGCGGATGCCTCGGCGATCGCCTCGGGGTCGCGATCGAGCGCAGTCACGGTGGCGCCCTGCTCGAGCAGCGCGCGCGTGTGTGCGCCGCCACCCAGCGTGCCATCGAGAATCCTGTGCTTGTCGCGAAGTAAGCCGACCACCTCGCCGGCGAGTACCGGCGTATGATAGCCGGCCGCCGACCCGGAGCCGTGTGACTGTGGGGAGAGCATACTAGCGGAACCGGAAGCGCGGCGTCAAGCGCGAACGCCCGCCGAAGGGATTCGGCGGGCGTTCGAGAGTGACTTCACTGCAACGCTATTTACAGAACGTCTTTACTTGCGACTCGACCGCTGGTGTGTACTGCTGCAAGCCGCCGAGCAGAGTCTGCGCCGTTTGAGGGTCTACCTTACCCCCGGCCGCGATGTTTACCTGCGCGGTCAGGAAGCTCTCCTGCGCGAGCTTTGCCAGATCACACGACTTCTCCTTCTGGTTCTGGCGGACCGCGAGGTCGCCAATCCGGAAGGCGGAAACTCCCATGACGAACTTCGCCTGCTCCGACGGAGCGACGCTGTCGGCTAGCGCCAGGATGCTGACCGCCCTCTGGAAGTCTTCGATCTTGGGAGGATGCGTGGTGTCGGAGGCAGCCTTGTATGCCTGGCTTCCCAGGGCAAGGATGAACTGCCCCAGAGTGGTGGAGTCCTGACCGGCCGCGAGGCCGGCCCGCAGAGTGGCGAGAGCGCTGTCTGGCTGCTTGAGATCGAGCTCAGCCTGCGCCTTCCTTAGGTATACATGCTCCGCCTTCGGGTCGAGCTTGATGGCGGTGTTGGCCGCTTCCACTGCCGCCTGCGACTGCCCGGCGAGCCGCTGCGTCTGCGAGTTCAACGCCCAGAGATCGGCGTTGTTCTTGAACTTCGCCACGCCGCGCGCTGTAGTTTCAGCCGCCTTCTGTGGCTGCTCGGCCGACGCATAGAGCGCTGCTTGGCGGATGAAGAACGAAGTATCGGCTGCCGACGTGTCCACCTTTACCATTTGCTCGCCCGCGGCTGCGGCTTCGGCGTAGTCCTTCGTGGCCGATAGGATCAGCCACTTGAGTCGGATCAGCGAAGGATCACCAGGGTTCTCCTCCACCGCCTTCACGATGATCGGCTTGGCGCGCTCCGCCCTGCCGCTGGCGGCGATCTTCTGGCTCACGTCCAGCACGAGCCGGGTGTTCTTCGGATCGGCAGCGAGCATGGCCGCCCACGTGTCGACCGCCTTGTCGAGCGCCGTGCTGTCCTTGGTCGCGTCGAACTTGGCCTTGTAGGCATCGGCCGCGAGCGCCAGCGCTGGCTTGAGCTTCGGATCCAGCTCGATCGCCTTGGACGTCACGGCGATGATGGAGTCCGGCGGCTGCTTCATAGCCAGATAGGCGTTGGCCAGGCACACCCGGCCGATCGTCGAGTTTGGATACGCCGCTATCGCCTGCTTCGCGGCTGCCGCGGCATCCTGGAGCTTCCCGTCGCGGATCGCGAGCTCGCAGCTCCGCTCAGCGGGGAGCTGCTTGCGCGCCGCCTGCAGTTCGTCCGAAACCTTCTCGGCGAGGTCCTTGATCTTGCGCCCTTCCACGGTGGGGAGCGGCTGCACCATGCTGTTGTCGCGCGTGAGCACCATGCGCGTCTCGAGCTTGTACCCGTTGGGCGTCTTGGTGACGGTCCCCTCGAGGTACTCATCCGCGCGGAGCGCGGTGGCGAGCAGCTTCGACGTGATCGGGTCCGGCGTGCTGTCGCAGCTGAAGCCCGAGGCCTCGAGCTGCTGGCAGACGTACTTCTTCGGGATCACGAAGAGCGTCTTGAGCGGGACGTCGTCGGTGATCTTGTCGAGTACCGCTTCCGACGCCTCCGATCCGAGCCCCTTCTCGTTGCCGCGGAACGGCGTAACCATCAGTCGTGGGGTACCCTCCGGCGGCGCGGTTCCCCTCTGGGCGGAGAGCGAAGAAGGGACCCACACCGCGCTCGCGGCCACAAGGCCGTAGAGCGCGATCTTCGCCTCACGTGTCAGTGCCTTCACTTTCCAAACCTCCGAGTCGTTGAACAAAGTACCCCGACCTCTGCCTCGATGATCCCTCTACGGTACGACAAATGGGCGAAGAGGGACTCGAACCCCCGACATCCTGCGTGTAAGGCAGGCGCTCTAACCAACTGAGCTATTCGCCCCGCAAATCGACCGCCCGCCAAAAGATATCAACTCGCGTGCCCGCCGCCGGAGAACTCCCCGGAGCGGCCTGCAGAGCTACTTTTTGAGGATGGCCAGGGGAATGAGTACGCAGTAGCCGATGACCAGCAGCACGGGACCGAGAGTTATCCCGCCGCGCACGAGGTCCATATATCCAACGGCGAGCGCCACGACCGCCAGCGCCCACCAGAGGTACGGGCGCAGACGTGGCGCGGATTGCGGTGTCGACATGTCCTATAGTGTAGACCTCGTCAACACCACGTGTCAAGCACGGCCATCGCCGCCATTGTTTCCCAGATCGAGGATGGCGCGCAGCGCGCTCTCCCGCTCGGCACGCTCGGCTGCTTCGTCCGCAGCCAGCATCGCAGCCAGACGACGCCGCTTGCTGCGCAGACGCATCAGGTAGAGGGGGACGATTATGAACCCCATCAGCCCGAGCGCCATACTCATGTTCGCCGCCAGCGCCAGCGCACCGTAGCGTCGTTCCGTCTGCTTCCGCCATCGCTCCTGAAAATCGGCGCTGGTGATGCCGTACGCACTCCGGATCGCCCGCTCCATCGAGCCCTCTTCCTTCCAGTAGCGGAAGAAGAGCGCGAGACCGCGCTCGCGATCGAGCGCCGCCAACGTAGCCACCGCGCGATAGGAGAGCGCGTACGCAGCCTGCGCACGGTTCGCGTCGAGGTAGAACTCCTCGTCCAGAGAGTCGAGAGGTGGTATGCCGTGCACGAGAAGGGCGATGCTGGTCGTGAGAACCTCGTCCCTCCCCCACTCGCCCGCGCTGTAGCTCGCGTATCCTTCGTCGAACCAGCGTGGAGGGAGATCGCCCATGTACTCGTGCAGGGCCAGGTGCGCCAACTCGTGGCGGAGCACCCGCATCGGGTTCCCGGCGTCGGATCCTGCGCTGCTCCCCTGCATCACGATGCGGCGCTCGGAGGGGATCGCCACCGCGGCGCCCCACTCGGGAGCGCCCGCGCCTATCCAGTCGCGGAAGCGCCGTTCATCGGGCGCGATCGCAATCAGTATCCGCTCGCGTGGACGCGGGAGGCCGGGAAAGCTGTCGCTGGCGACCGCGCTGTCGAGAACGGCGCGTGCGAGGCGAGTATCGCGCGGGTACGCGACCACCGTTATCCTGCCGCTGTCCAATCTGAGCGGAGCCTGTTGCGCAGCCGTGTGGGAGCCACCGGCGGCGCTCAGCAGGAACGCGCCGACTACTGCGTGGAGCGCGACGGAGCGCCACCCTCCTCGACCTGCTTCAACATCTCGGCGCAGCGCTTTCCCCATGGATTGAACTTGTTCGCCGCCACCCCATCTCGCCAAGCCTGGAGTGCGGCGCCCTTCTTCCCTCCGAACCAGAGAGCGCGGCCCAGCTCGTAGTACGCCTCCACAAGGTTCGGACCGAGCGCGAGCGCTTTTCTGTAGAACGCTTCGGCGTCGTCGTACATCTCCCTCTCCGAATACACCAGGCCGAGGTAGAAGTGCGCGTAGAGTGTGGCCTTACGGTCGTTGTCCAGGCGGATCGCCCGCGACAGATGCTCGATGGCTTCGCCGAAGATGCGCTTCTTGAGGCAGATGTACCCGAGATTGATGCGCGCGAGGGAGTTCGCCGGCTGACGCGTGAGCACCTTCTGGAAGGTGAGCATTGCCTCGTCGTATTTCTCCTGGAGCATCTGCGCCCAACCGAGGAGAGACTCGGTCTCCGGGTCGTCGGGTGAGAGCTCCAGTGCCCGGAGAAGAGCGCGCTCGGCGCCGGGGTGGTCGCCCAGCGAGATGAGACTCCACCCCTTCTCCACGTACGTGGAGGCACCCAGCCGGTCGGCCATCACCGGGGTAGCAGGCGCGGGAGCGCTCGGGCTGGGGGCGGCCGTCGCATGTACCTCGCCGTTCGGCGCGAGGGTCTTCCACCGCTCCACGAGTTGCTTTATCTCCTCTCGCAGGGCGTGAAGCGCAACGATCTCGCGCTCGGTGTCCTTGTAGAGCGCGATGATCTCGGCCTTGATGGCGTCTCGCTCGCCGCCCGCGGCGGGGGTGCCCATGCGCGCGGCGATCGCGTCGTGACGGCGCCGGAGCGCCGACTGATCCTCAGGCATCGCTTTTCCTGTTGGAGCGTGGGGCCTTCTCCGCGGCACCAGCTCCCGAGCTCTCGGCCATGGCGCGCTCGAGCACCATTCGCTCCGTGGCACTGAGCAGCCGCTCTACCTCGAGGACGATCAGAAGCGATCCGTCGCTCTCCGCGGCGCCGCCACCTCGCTTCGCATCGGCGCGTCGCGCCAGCCCGCGTAGATATTCCGCCGAGAGTCCGCGAAAGATCGCGGGAGGAGGTGACAGCCGGTCCGCGGGGATGACCACCACCTCGAGCACGGAATCCACCACAGCGCCGATCCACTCATCGCCCACCGCGAAGACGATCACACGGCGCGTCGTTCCCCCGGCGTCGGGAGCGTTCTCCGCGCCGCCAGATCGTTCGATCTCGAAGCGTCGCGCGAGATCTATCACGGGGATCACGCGACCCTCGTACTCGATCACACCCTCCACCCACTCGGGGAGGTTGGGCACCGCGGTAGGCTGGACGTAGCGTAGCACGCGTTCGACGGCCATGATGTCGGCCGCGAACTCGTCCTCGCCTACGCGAAAGGTTACGACCTGGTGCGACGTATTCTCGCTCATCGACTCTCTCCAGCCAGCGTGTTCATGCATGCCGCGGCCAGCGCCTCCACATCCACCACCGCCACCAGAGCATCGCCGTGGCGCGTGATGCCGAGAAGGAGACCGTCCGATGCCTCGCGCGGGGATGGTCGCTTCAGACTGTCCCTGTCCACCGCGATCACCTCGTCCACATCATCGAGCGCCAGCGCGATGCGCTTCCCGGCAATGTGGATGACGAGCACCACTCCCTCATCGTGCGAGCGCTTCACGCGCAGAGCCTGCTCCGGTGAATACAGGCTCACCAGCTGACCGCGCAAGGCGAACACTCCGAGCGCGGAGGGAGGCATCCCCGAGATCCGCTCCACGCCGGGCCATTCGAGAACCTCCTCGCACGCGCCCAGCGCGATGGCGAAGAGCTCTCCCCCCACCGTGAAAAGGAGCATCTGGCCGAGCGTGTCGTCCAGGCCCGGCGTGACAACCGGCGCAGCGCGCAGAGTGACGGCGGGGTTGCTCATGCCGTCACCCTCGCGGCGATGCCGCCGATGAGCGGCGCCATCGCTCCCAGCGGCACGACTCTGTCCACGCCTCCGGCAGCGACGGCCGACCGCGGCATTCCATGGATGGTGGACGTGGCCGCATCCTGCGCGAGGCCCACACCGCCGGCGTCGTGGATGGCGCGAAGTCCAGCGGCGCCATCGCGTCCCATCCCGGTGAGAACCACACCGACGGCGCGCTCACCGAAGATCGCGGCAACGGACTCGAAGAGCGGATCGGCCGAAGGGCGCACTCCCCAGATCGCGGGCGATTCGTCGAGCGCGATCACCGGCACCCCATCGACGATCCGGACACGCATGTGAAAGCCGCCGGGCGCCACGTACACCCGATCGTGCTGCACGGTGTCACCGTCCTCTGCCTCGCGCACCGAGAGACTGCTCTGCGCATCCAGTCGCTCGGCAAGGCTGCGCGTGAAGCCGGACGGCATGTGCTGAACCACCAGCACAGCTGCGCCCAGCGGGCAAGGGAGCGAAGGGATGAGCTCCGCCAGCGCGCGCGGACCTCCGGTTGACGCGGCGATCGCCACCGCTCGGGTAGCGCCGCCGGTGTGCTCGATCGCCGGCAGCGACTGCGGAGTACGTGGACGTGCAAGAACCTCCACCCCGCCGAGATTCACGCCTCGCGCTGCGTGGAGCGCCGTGAGAAGCTGATCGCGCACCGTGTCCAGGTCCATGCTGATCGGGCCGGATGGCTTGCGCACGAACTCCACGGCTCCCAGCTCAAGCGCGCGGATCGCGAGGTCGTTGGCATCTCCCGTCGCGGCTCCGCTCAGCATGACGACTGGCCGCGGCGCCTCGCTCATGATGTAGCCCAGCGCACCGATCCCGTCGAGCTGGGGCATCTCGATGTCCAGCGTCACGAGATCCGGCAGGAGCTTGTGCACTTTCTCCACCGCATCGAGACCGTTGCGCGCGGTGCCGACCACCCGGAACTCGCCTGAAGATGCCACCATCTCGGAGATGAGCTTCCGCATGAACGCGCTGTCGTCCACGACGAGGACCGAGCACTGTTCAAATGACGACATTGCCCCGCACCATCGAGCGCACTTCCACCTCGCCCGACGCCACCTTGAAGAAGACGTTGCGGCCGTGATCACCACCCACATCCTCGGCCACCACGGGGATGCTCGCCTGGGCGAGCGCGGCACGCGTGGCGATGAGGTTCCGCTCGCCCATCTGGAGCCCGCTGGTGGGAAGCAGTGTGGCGAACATGCTCGCGCCGCCGGCGAGCTTGGCCACGATGCGGGTACGGTTGGCGCCCATCGCCCGCATCTTCTCGAGCAGCAGTGGAACCGCCGTGCTAGGGAATTTCGCCCGGTTCGAGCGGTCCTGCGAGAGCGTCTCGCTCGGCAGCAGAATGTGGGCGAGACCGCCCACGCGCCGGTCCGCGTCGTGGAGCATGATCGCCACGCAGGAGCCCAGACCGATGGTGCTGATGGTCACCTCGCCCTGCTCCACCGCGGCATCCGCCACCCGCACGCGAATCTCAGTCATACGCGCCGGAAGATTCTCTCGCGCGGCTCTACCGTCGCGAAGCTGGAACGGGCCGAGCCGAGCAGCGTCTCCACCTTGCCGAGGACGAGGAAGCCGCCCGGCGCCAGGGCGTCGTGAAAGCGATTGAAGAGCGTCTCCTGCGTGTTCCGGTCGAAGTAGATGATCACGTTCCGGCAGGCGATCAGATGCATGCCGTCCGGCGCCGCGTCGGGCGCGGACTCGCGCAGGAGATCGCGCCGCTCGAAGCGCACCATCCGTCGGACTTCGTCCAGAACGACGTGGGGCGGCTGCGGAGAGAAGTATGCGGCACGCAGATCGGCGGGTGTGTCCGCGAACGCGCTCTCCGCGTAGGCAGCGCGCTCCGCGGCAACGAGACTCGCGCGATCGATGTCCGTTCCGATAACCCTCGCGCGTGAGAGCCACGAGAGCTGCCCGCGCGTCGCAGCGTGCCGATGCAACAGGATCGCCAGCGAGTACGCCTCCTCTCCCGAGGAGCAGCCGGCGCTCCAGATGTGGATCCGCCCCTCGGTGCGCTCCCACAGCTCCGGGATCACGCGTCGCGCGATGGTGTCGTATGTCTCCCAGTTGCGAAAGAGCTTCGTGACGTTGATGGTGAGCGCGTCGAGGAGGCGCTCGTACTCACCCGCGTCCGAGTCGAGGATGCGGGCGTAGTCGCCGTACGTGTGCACGCCCCGCGCGCGCATGCGCACCGCTATCCGCCGTCGCAAACACTTCTCCTTGTAGCTCTCGCAGCCGAAGTTCCGGTCGCGCGAGATCTTCCTGGTGAGCAGATCGAATTCCGGATCGGCCATGACGTCGCTCATGCGCTCAGCGTCCTCGCGAGCTCGAGATTCGCTCTGGCCGTGTCGTTTGCCGGATTCAACTCGAGCGCTCGCTCCCACGACTCGACCGCCGCGTCCTGTTCGCGAGCCTTGAAGCGGATGTTGCCCACCCTCAGGTAGACGTCGTCGCCCAGCGACGGGTTGGCCCTGATCGCGCGCTCGTACGCCTCCAGCGCCTCGTCGTAGCGGCCCGCGCGATACAGCGCGTCGCCATGGTTCTTCTGAAGCTGCGGCAGCGGCGGATCGCCATCCTCGAGAATCCCGCCCTCGGCGGCTCGCGCCGCGGCCTCGAAGTCACCGCGTCGTTCGTGTATCACGGAAGCCATGTTGTACAGCGGCGCCGAGTGCGGGTGGGCCTCGAGCCCGTCGGCCACGATCGAGAGCGCACGATCCGTGTCGTTCACGAGCGCCGCGGCAAGCGCGGCGTAGTGGAACCACGCTTGCGACGGCTGCCGCGATCCCCAGAGCGAGCGCGCGGCAGTCAACGTCGAATCGGCCTCGGCAATGTCGCCGGTCTTGAGCGCGAGGATCCCGAGCGACGTGCGCACGCGCGGGTCGTCGCCGCCGCCGCGATCGACAGCGGTGGCGAGCACCTCGCACGCCTCGTGGTAGCGGCCCTGGCGCTCGAGCGCGAATGCCAGGTCGTGATACACCGCCGCGTGGGCGCCCGGACGCTCGGCTGCTTCGCGCAGCAGTACCGTGGCATCCTCCAACCGGCCCTCACGCAACGCTATGAGACCCAGATAGAAGCGCGACTGTACGTCGCCATCGCGCAGCTCGGCAACCCTTCGAAACTCGCGCGTTGCCTCCTCGAACATCCCCGTCTTGTAGAACGCGACCCCCAGGTTGCGGTGCTCCTCGACTCGGGCATCTCGCGCCAGCTCGTCCGCCGGACGCGACTTCCCCACCCGATGCAGGAATGCCGCCGTCGCCAGACCGTACAGCGCCTTCCCGACCTCGAACTCGCCGATCCCCGATGCCTCTACCAGTGCGGTCACATCTCTCCGCCCGTCGATGAGCGGAAGAAGTCGCTCCTGAATCGGCGTGAGCTGCGCGGCGCTCGCGTCCAGCCGCTCGCGGTCGAGGCCGAAGATGATGTCGAAGCTGGGGATCTTCTTGTCTATGAGACTCCACTCATCCACGCGCCGCGCGCCCTCCAGGAGCAGCGACTCGGGATTGATCGCGACGAGCACCTCGTTCTCCTCGGGGCGGACGTCCGCCTCGAAGCTGAACGTCCCCTGCGTCCAGGTGAAGAGGAAATACACTGCCTCCTCTATCTGCACGCGTACGTAGTGGTGCAGGTCGTCGCGCGAGACGGCCCCCTGTGCCACGAGAATCTCGCCGAGTCGCTTGTCGCGCTGCTCGTTCGCCTGCGCCTGGATGGCCCGCTCGAGCTGCTCGGGCTGGATGATCTGCGCTTTCACCAGCATGTCGCCAAGCCGGTCGCGCCGATTGACGATGGACGCGTAGGAGATGCGTCCGCGATCGAAGTAGATGTACCCGAAGCTGCTCCGGTCCGTGACACTGAGGCAGCCGGTCTTCTGCCCCATGGCCAGAAGCTGGAGCACGTCGGGGAGACTCGCCTCGCGCAGACTGCCCTTGATGGCCATCAGCGGAGCTCCTCTATGGCGCGCCCGGCGATGTCAGGCCAGTCCCAGATCACCTTCTCCCGGTCGAGGAAAATAGCGTCGTACGCCTGCCCGTTCGCGCGGATCGCCGCCATCGAGCCGCTCGACCTGGCGACGCTGCGCGCTCGCACCCCAGGTCCGGCCTCCGGCGTGCCGCTCTCGCCTTCCAGCATCCGTCTCGCGAGCGCTGCATCGAGCGGAGCTCCGGCAGCGCGGGCACCCTCCACGAGCCGCTCGACCATGGCCCGCAACTCGGCCGCACCCGCCGTGCTCCACGAGGCCAGGTAGTCCACCAGCTCCGCGTCGTACTGGATCCCGGCGGCGGCCAGTCCGCGCGCGAAGAGCTTCCGCCGCAGCTCATCATCGGGCGGCTGGATCTCCACCACCAGCCCACCGGCGAAACGCGAGCGAAGACGATCATCCAGACCGTCCATGGCGGTAGGCGCGCGATCGGCGGAGAAAACCATCTGCCGCCCCAGCGAGTAGAGCCCGTTGAAGAGATGGAACAGCTCTTCCTGCGTGCGCTCCTTGCCGACGCACGCCTGTACATCGTCGAGCATCAGCACGTCGACGGCCCGGTAGCGTGCGCGCCACTGCTCGATCTTCCGCTCGCCGAGCGCCTCGATCAACTCATCCACGAAGTCACGAGCGTTGACGCAGGCAACTCGCAGCGATCCGCCGCTCATGCCGAGCAGCTCGTTCCCGAGGGCGTTGAGCAGGTGTGTCTTCCCCACCCCCGCGCCGCCGTGCACGAAGAGCGGATTGTACTTCGCACCCGGCTCCTCGATCACCGAGTCGACCGCGTGCACGGCGAGCTGGTTCGATGGCCCGACCTCGAAGTCGGCCCGCGCATACCGCTCGCACGGTCCGGGAAGCACATCCACGACGGTCGCCGCGCGCTCCAGCGCTCGCTCCGCCTCGGCGAGGCGCTCCGGGTCCCTCAGCAGATGCGCCGGCACAGTGTCGGGCCCGAAACGGGCCGCATCGGCGGCCACCGAGCGAAGACGCTCCACTGCCGCCTCGTAGCGCGCGAGGGCGCCGTCCACCTCGTCCTCGGAGCATGGCTCCCTCGCGATGTCGCTCTCCAGAAGCCGCTCGAGCATCGCGGTATCGAAGCCCGCCGCACGCCAGTGGCTCACGGCGTCCATGACACGGACGCGCCACGGCTCCAGGTGCTGCGACACCACTTCGGTGACATCCGAGATGAAGCTCGCGAACTCGCCGCTCATCGCCGGTCCGGCGGCGAGCCCCACTCCAACACCGGCGCCCACTTCCGCACGCTCGCCGAGGAGCGCGCGTACGCTCGCCGGCGTCACCTGTGTTCCCGTGAGCGACTGGCAGGCCACCAGGCGGTTGAGCGCGCCCTGCAGCTCGCGCACGTTCCCGAACGCGATCCGAGCAACCGCCTCCAGCACGCCCTGCTCGAAGTGCGTCCCGCGCTCGTCGCACCACATGCGCAGTATCGCCATGCGCGTCTCGTAGTCCGGCGCCGCCACGTCCACCACCAGCCCACCCGAGAAGCGCGTGATGAGCCGCTCGTCCAGGTCGGCGATCTCCGACGGAGGCCTGTCGCTCGTGAAAACGACCTGCGTCCCCGAACGCTGGAGTGCGTCGAAGAGACGGAGCATCTCCGACTGCGTCTCGCGCCGCCCGGCGAGGAACTGGACGTCGTCGAGGAGGAGCATTCCGGCACGCTGGTGCCGCTGCCTGAACGCCTCCACCGATCCAACCGCGACGGCCTCGGTGAGCTCGTTCACGAACTCGTCCACCGTGGAGTACTGCACGCGGAGCTCCGGCTGGAGATGCATCGCGTGGTTGGCGATGGCGAGCATGATGTGCGTCTTGCCGAGTCCGGAGCTGCTGTAGATGAAGAGCGGGTTGTAGGTGGTACCCGGTGACTGGGCAACCGCACGCGCAGCCGATACGGCAAGGCGGTTCGCCGAGCCGACGACGTAGTTGTCGAAGCGGTAGCGCGCGTCCAGCTCCATGGCTCAGACGCTCCCCACCGTGTCGCGTGCGTGCTGCCGCCCGGCGCCGGGCGTTCCCCCGCTCAGTCGCCGCAGCACCTGCTCCGAGATCCCGCGCAGGGTCTCGAAGACGCCGTGACCGTGTAGCGCATCGGCAGTGAAAGCGGGGACATCGCGGAAGTTCAACGCGTCATCGAGAACGTCTACGCCAAGTATCAGCTCACGCGGGAGGTCCTGCTTGTTGTACTGAATCACCAGCGGAGTTGCCCGTACATCCATCCCGTGCTCGGCGAGGTTCGCGTGGAGGTCCTGCATGCTCTCGATGTTCTCCTCGAGCTGGCGCGCCTGGCTGTCAGCCACAAAAACCACGCCGTCCGCTCCCTGGAGCACCAGCTTGCGCGTGGCCTGGTAATAAACCTGGCCCGGCACCGTGTACAGCTGGAAGCGGGTCGAGAAGCCGGAGATCGATCCCAGATCTAGCGGAAGGAAATCGAAAAAGAGCGTGCGATCGGTCTGCGTGGCGAGCGACACCATCTTGCCACGGCGAGCGCTCGGAACCTGCTCGTAAATGTAATGCAGGTTCGTCGTCTTACCCGACCGCCCGGGGCCGTAGTAGACGATCTTGCAGGTGATCTCGCGCGTGGCGTAGTTGACGAGAGGCACCGGATGCTCAGGCTGGAGGAATGGATGGCGGAACGGAGAACATCCCCTCCGAGTCCGGGCGCGCGCGCCCGAACAGGATGGCGAGACTGCGGTTGAGATCCCGCTCCAGATTCTCGCCGAGGTCCACTCTGGCCGCCTCGGAAGGCGCGACTGGTTCGGCGTTCGCCAGCGCGGCGCAGAGCTCACGGAAGTAGAGGCGTACCAGCCCGAGCGAGCTCTCACCGTCGAACGCCGCGAGGAGCACGAGTGGTCCGCGGGCCGTGGGCGCCTCGGCGATGAACAGCTCGCGATCGCGGCCGGCGTGATGCAGCTCGCGGAAGGGCGACCCATCCAGCTCGCGGCCGAGCTGCGCCGCGGTGACGTTGATGGCCGCCGCCAGCGTGCAGGCGGCCATCACGTCCATGGCCCGAGTGAAGCCGAACTGCCCCAGCACCTGGCCGCTCGGCTGCAGGAGCAGGGCGAAGGTCACCCGCGACTGGTCGGCGAAGTGCTGCAGCGGTGCTTCCACCCACTGCTCCGATACGCGCGCCCTCATACGAGTGAATCCACCGACTGGAGGATCACCGTGCGAAGCTGCGCCACCGGCGCACCCGTCTCCGCGATCACCACCGCCACCAGGTCGTCCCGCCCTGCCGCACAGATATGTCCACGCTCCGACTCCAGTTGCAGGAAGCTTACCGTCGACAGCCCGGCCGCCTCGGAGCAGAGCCGCGAGCGCCGGTAGAGCGCCGCCGCCAGCGCAGCCACGGCCGCCGCATCCACTCCGGCCTGCACATCCGCGTCTACTATGATCCCATCGCGCTCGCTCACCACGAGGCAGCCCAGCACCCCGCGCTGCCTCGTCAGTGTGGAGATCAGACCGGTGAACTGAGTGGTGCTCATACCGTGGCCCCCAACCAGACGCTGGCGCGGCGGCCGCACTGCTGGAGCACGCGTCGCACGAGTCCGAGTGGAACCGAGCGCGCGGCCGCGACCAGGACGAGGGAATCGTCGAGCACGGGCGCCATCGCGACCGTGGCGACGTCGGTCTCGAAGGTCACCGACGACCAGGCTCCGAGTCCGAGGTGCTCCGCGGCTCGCGCCGCTTCATCGCGGATCCCCGCCAGCGACGCACCCACCTCCTGACCCACATCGCGCCCATCCTCGGTGATGTAGAGACCAGCGGTGACGAGTCCTGACGCATCGAGCAGGAGCGCGGTCTGCTCGCCTTCACCGAGTATCTCGGCGAACAGTCGACGTGCCTCCTCCTCCACCCTCCTCCCCGCCTCCGCCAGCGGAGCGGTGCCGTTGCCATCGGCGCTCGCCTGCGGTATCTCGGCGCCGTCCGCGAAGTGCAGCATCCGGCGAACCATGTGCAGCGCCGTGGCAATGGACGGATCGCCACCATCCTGTGCCGATGCCTGGCTGAGATACCGCTCCGCCTCGGCGAGTCTCCCCTGCTTGAAGAGCACGTAACCCACTCCCTTCCGCGCCCCTACATGTCCCGGCGCGAGCTTCAGAACCGTGTCCCACTCGTCGAAGGCAGCGGTCAGCTCGTTCCGGTCCACGTGGATGCGCGCGAGCAGATCGTGCGCATCGGCGTCGTGCGGGTGGCGTTCCAGACCGCGCAGAGCGACGCGAAGTGCCAGGTCCAGCTGGCCCGTGCGGCGCAACTCCTCGCCCAGCTGGATGAAGACCAGGCTCGATGGATCGCGCGCGAGCTCGTCGCTCAGTCGCCGGATTTCGTCAGACATAAGCGTGCTCCTGGAGGATGCAGCGGAGCGCGACCGCGTTCTCGACCGCGGTGCGCACACTCGGCGCCAGCGCGTCGTTGGGTGCCAGCCGGAGATATCTCTCCCAGTGGGTGGCTGCGTTGGAGAGGTCTCCCCTGCGCGCCGCGCAGTGGCCCATCTCCAGATGTACCTCGGCGTTCAGCGCGTCCGCCTCGAGCGCGGTGCTCAGCTCCGCCGCCGCCTCGTCGTGGCGTCCGGCGCAGGCGAGCGCGCGCGCGAGCATGAGCCGCGCACCCACGCTCTGCTCCGATGCCGCCACGGCCATCCGCGACGCCGTCACGGCGGCATCGACGTCGCCCGAACGGAGCGCGTCCTTCGCCTGCTCCACGTACGCCGCCGCGCGCGCCGCCGCGAGAGCCGGCGCGGTGGCCGGGGAATTTTCCTCTACCAGCTCCACGATACCGGTGCTCAGCAAACCGAAGACCACGCGCGCCACATCGAAGTCGCTTCGCGCGAGATTCGACGCGATGGCGCGTAGATCGCGCTGACCGTCTATCTCGGCGAGCACCTCCCACTCGTTCGGAAGGAGATCGAGCAGCGCCGCGTGCGAATCGTGCACGGCCGCCAAAGCGGGGACCACGCCCAGGTGGGGTACTTTCCCTTCGATGCGCGACCACTCGTCTATGCGCCGCGCGCCCTCCATGAGGAGCGACTCGGTGGAGATCCTGATGCTCGCCTCGGCCGGAGCGTCGAGCATGCTCCGCTCCTCGAAGCGGAAAAAGCCTTCGCTCCAGGAGAGCAGCTCGAATACCACTTCTTCCACCTGGAAGCGGACCTGCCGTTCGAGCTCCTTCCGTGTTATCGCCTCGCGCGCCACCAGGATCTCGCCCAACCGGCGCTTGTCGGCCGAACGCGTCTGCGCATCGCGCGCGCGTGCCAGGTCGCCCTCGGAGATCTTCCCCGAGCGGAGGAGCAGCTCGCCGAGCGGATGCGGGTTGCTTCGAATCGCGGCGTAGACGACGGCACCGTTCTCGAAGTACACCGTGCCCTGGTTGTCGCGCAGCGACGACGTGATCGTGAGCGTGCCGGTCTTACGGCTCAGGTCGAGGAGCTGGAAGACATCGTGTATGCCGAGCTCGCGGAGCGGTCCTTCGATGGCCATCAGGACACCGCCTCCCGCGGGGAACGAAAGATCCTGAGGAGATCAGCCGCGGTGCGCGCCTCGCGCCGTGCCCGTAACGCGTAGTCGCCTTCCGGCTCCAGCTCCACGACGCGCTGCCAGAGCGCGATCGCCTCGCGGTAGTGGTGCGCATCGGAGAGGAGCACGCCCTGCAGAAAGAGAGCGCCGGCGTGATCGGGATCGAAGCGGAGGAGCCGGGCTACGGCGGTAGAGGCATCCTCGCGGCGGTCGAGCTCCATCAGCGTCTCGGCGAGGACGAGCAGCGCATCGACGTTGTACGGATCGCGCTTGAGGAGATCCACCAGGGGCGCCACCGCCTGGCGCTGCCGGCCGAAGCGGCGGCGCACATCCGCGAGCGCGAGGGTGGCCTCCACGTAGGTAGGCACCGCCTCGAGCGCGGCCAGGAGTTCCCGCTCCGCGCCGCTCGCATCACCGCGCGCGGCGAGCAGCGCGGCGAGATCGTAGCGCACCACCGCGAAGTCGGTGTCGAGCTCCAGCGCGTCGCGGTAAGCCTGGATCGCGCCGTCCACGTCGCCCACCGATCGAGCGGTGTCGCCGAGCTGCTTCAGCACGTCGGCGCGCGCCGGGGCGAGCCGGCGCGCGTCATCCAGCAGCTCGCGAGCGAGCGCCGGTTCGCCTACCTCGGCGCGCACCCTCGCCACGAGGAGGAGCGACTCGACGTTGGATGCGTCGGCCGCGAGGAGCGACTCCGCCGATCCTCGCGCATCCGCCGCGCGGCCGAGGGCGAGGAGCGAGCGCACCTCCCCCGCTATCGCTCGCGGCACATCCTCGCTCACGCTGCGCGCCTGGCGGTAGCGCTCCAGCGCCTCGCCGTGCAGACCCTGCCGGGCGAATACATCTCCGAGGAGCGTCATCCCGGTAGAGGTGTCCCCGCCTCGCCCGAGCGCACGGTTGATCTCCGCTGCGGCGCGATCGAGCATCCCCTTGGCGAGATAGTCCTCGGCCATGGCGTAGGTGGAATCGCCGCCCCGCGGCGCGTTGGCACCACGGCGCGCGGACTCCCCGCTCGCGCTCTCGAGATCGGTGAAGAGCGAGTCGAGGATCGAAGCATCGAAGTTGAAGTCGCCCACCGCTCCATCGGTGCGCTCCACGCCCTCGAGATCGGGGGCGATGGAGAGATCCGGGTCCTCGTACTCCACGTCTATCGCGAGCTCGAACTTCTGCGGCACGTAGTACGGGTCCAGCTCGAGCGCTCGCTTCGTGGCACGCAGCGCGCCCGCGAAGTCGCCCAGGTTGGAGAGCGTGAAGGCCAGGTTGTAGTGCGCCTCGGCGAAGTCGCCGCGGCTGTTGATCGCGCGGACGAAGGCGCTGCGCGCGTCCTCGAACTTCTTCAGCTCCGCCAGCACCAGGCCGATCCCGTTCCACGCCACCGGATTCTCGGGTTCCACGGCGAGCGCCTGACGGTACGCCTCGAGGCTCAGCTGCGCGCGCCGCGCGCGGAAGAGGATGAGCGCCAGGTTCAGCCACGCTTTCACGAACGTGGGCTGCGCGGCGAGCGCCGCGCGGAACGACTCCATCGCCGACTCCGAATTGCCGGAGTGATAGGCGGCGACGCCGAGGTTGTTGTGCGCTATGGCGTAGACCGGATCGATGGCCAGCGCGCGCCGGTAGCTCTCTTCCGCATCGACGTGGCGCCCATCCTGGTGCAGCGCCACGCCCCGCTCGCACCAGAGCTTCGGGCTGTCGGGCTGCTCCTCGAGGATTCGGTCGTAGATCTCGATCGCCGCCTGCGGATCGCGCTTGAGCAGGTGCAACTCGGCCATCGCCTGCAGCACCAGCAGCCGATCCTCGTCGCGCTCGAGCGCTATGCGGTACTCGCGCAGCGCTTCGGCGTAGTAGCCCTGTCGCCGGAACGCGAGTCCGAGGTTGTAGTGCGCGAGACCGCCCTCGCGCGCCACCTCCATCCGCTCACGCGAGTGCCGCTCCTTCCGCTCGGGAACCAGCTCTTCGTAAGTGGAATGGTTGTAGCGGTCGAGCGAGAGGTTGGCCTGCGCCCGCGAGAGCGATGGGTTGAGCTGGATCGCACGGCTCGTTGCGGCGCGCGCCTCCTCGTGGCGACCGAGGTCGCCAAGCACGAAGCCGAGCAGGTAGTGCGCATCGGGGTTCTCGGGGCTCAGCTCGATCGATCGGCGGAGCGCGGCGATCGCGTCCTCGTTGGCGCCGCGGTTGTAGAGCACCTCGCCGATGTAGAAGTTGACCAGCGGGCTGTCGGGCTCGCGCTCCAGCGCGCGCGACAGCCACTCCTGTGCCTCTTCGAGGTCGCCGCTGCTCTTCTTGGCGAGCGCGAGCTGCACCATGGCACCGACGTCGTCTGGCGAGTACGAGAGCAGCGCCTCGAACTCGGCCACCGCCTCGTTCACATCGCCGAGCGACGCATAGGCGCGCCCCAGCTCCCAGTGGGCTTCGCGGTCGTCAGGGTGAGCACGCAGGCGCTCGCGCAGCTCCGTGACGCGGCGGTCGTAGTACCCCGTGCGAAAGTAGGCGACCTCGAGATTGCGCTGGGCCACCTGCATCTTGGGGTCGAGCTCGAGCGCCTTCGCGAAGGCGGCCACCGCCTCCTCGTGCATCCCCTTGTGGTAATAGAGGACGCCGAGGTTGTTGTGTGCGCCGGCGTCCGACGGATCTATCCGCCGGGCAAACGACCGCAGGATGTCTCGGTCGCGCTGCGAAGCCAGCGACGCTGCCATCGTCAGGCGACGCGTACTGCGCGCAGGAGCGTCTGGAGCGAGGCGACGTCGGGGAGGAGGAGGAAGAAGCCGCGCAGGCGCTCGTCGGTGCCCTGGAAGAAGAACTGTGTCTCGACGGCGAACACCATGTCCTTGCCGCCACCGAACTGCAGGTACGCGGTAGTGAGGACGGCTGCCGACATGTCCACGGCGAGACTCGGAGGCGATGGCAGGAGCATGAGCCCCATGAATTCGCTGAGCGCGTTCATGTAGGCGCCGGTGAGGATGTTCCCGGCCTCCTTGATGGCCGACTGCTCCAGCTCGCCGAAGTCGGCGGTCGGATCGTGTGGACGGCGCAGCATGAGCTGCGCAAGACGGATCGCGGTGGGTCGCGGGAATACCAGCAGCGTGCGGCCGGTAAGATCACCCAGCATGTGCATCAGCACCGCCGCGATCGGCTCCTCGCCGTCGTCGATCTGCGAGGGCACGTCCTCGAGCGCAGCGATCGTGATGGTGGGCACGCTGATCATGATCGTGCCGCCCGTCATCTGCGAAAGCGCCGTGGCCGCGTGCCCCGCTCCTATGTTGGCCGTCTCGCGGAGAGCATCGAGCTGCGGCTCCTTCAACGACATCAGGTCAGTCATTCCCGCTCCTTACATGAGGCTTCCGACATCCACGATCAGCGCCGGTGCGCCGTCGGAGAGTATCGTAGCGCCGCTGAACAGAGACACAGCATCCCGAACCGGATCGAACTGCTTGACGACGATGTCCTGCTGCCCCGTGAGCTCGTCCACCACGAGTCCCGCGCGGCGCTCTCCTACCTCGAGGACGATCACCTGGCGCGCTTCGTCGCCGTCCCCGGGTAGTCGTACCAGCTCGTTGAAGCGGATGAGCGGGAGGACGTCGTCGCGCATCGTCATCACTTCGCGTCCTCGCACCCTGCGCAGCGCCTGCGGCACCAGCTCCACAGTCTCGTTCACATGCGCCATGGGCACCGCGTACACCTCGTCGCGCACGCGCGCGAGAAGCGCGCGCACGATCGCCAGCGTGAGCGGAAGACGAACGGTCACAGTGGTGCCCTCGCCCTCCTTCGACCGGATCTCCACCGCGCCACCCATCGAGCGGACGCGATTCATCACGGCATCTATCCCCACACCGCGCCCCGAGATGTCGGTGACGCGGTCTGCGGTGCTGAAGCCCGAGCGCGAGATGAGGCGCACCAGCTCATCGTCGGAGAGCTCGGTACGCGATGCTTCGACCAGGCCAGTCGCGCGCGCGCGCTCGAGAACCTTCTGACGACTCACCCCGCGGCCGTCATCGCTCACGCGTATCGTCACGGTCGAGCGCTCGCGCGCCACGCTCAGCGTGAGCGTGCCCTTCGCAGGCTTCCCCGCGGCGGCGCGCTCGGACGGAGTCTCGATCCCGTGGTCCACGGCGTTCCGCAGCAGGTGCATCAGCGGGTCGCCGATCTCCAGGAGCATCGACCTGTCCAGCTCTATCTCGTTCCCCACGATCGTGAACGAGACTTCCTTCCCGAGAGTGCGCGCCGAATCGCGGACGAGTCGCGGGTAGCGGTCGAAGACCTGCCCCACCGGTACCATCCGGCAGAGCATGATCTCATCCTGCAGCTCGCCTATGAGTCGCGACGCCTGCGCCATCGCTTCGCCGAGTACCGGCTCGTCCATCGGCGCCACGAGCTCGGATAGACGCCCGCGCGTGATCACCAGCTCGCCCATGAGGTTCATCAACTTGTCGAGCCGACGCAGGTCGATCCTCACGCTCCTGGTGGCCGAAGGAGTAGGACGCGACGTACCATCGCGCGCACCTTCCGCCGATTCGTGGCGCGCGCCGTTGCCGATCGCGCCCTCGAGCGCACCGTTGGTCGACTCCCCGTTCCCCTGATCGCCCGGAGTGCCAATAGCGCGCAGCCTCGTCACCAGCGCGCTTACATCCAGCTGCTCTGCCTCGCCCCTCACCGAGCGCTCCACCGCCGCCTCGAGCGCGTCCGCCGACTCGAAGAGCGCATCCATGAGCGCCGACGTCACCGCCTGCTCCCCGCGCCGCACCCGATCGAGCACGCTCTCCAGCTCGTGCGCCAATTCGGAAACCGCCTGGTACCCCATGGTCGCACTCATCCCCTTCACCGTGTGCACCGCCCTGAAGATGGCGCGCACCGGCTCCTCCGCCCCGGGCTCGCGCTCGAGCTCGAGGAGGTGGTGATTCATGGCCGAGAGGTATTCGCGGCTCTCGGTCAGAAAGAGGTCGGCGTACTTTGAGAGATCCATGCGGGGGACAGTTCCGTTCTGAAGAAAGCAGACAGCAGAAAGCAGAAAGCAGCAAAACCTCAGGAGTCAGGGGGCAGGAGGCAGGAACGGCTCGTTGGGGGTAGGCCCTCACCCCCGAGGTAGTTCACTGCTTTCTGCTGTCTGCTTTCTGCTTTCTCCTCACTCTCATCCCATCACCCTCTGCACCGCTTCCAGCACTCGGCTCGGCTGGAAGGGCTTGACCACGAAGTCCTTCGCGCCGGCCTGGATCGCCTCTACTACCAGCGCTTGCTGACCCATCGCGCTACACATGAGGATCCGGGCTTCGGAGTCGAACTTCGTGATCTCACGGACCGCGTCTATCCCGCCCATGTCGGGCATGACGATGTCCATGGTGACCAGATCGGGGCGCAGTTGCTTGTAGCGCTCGATCGCCTGCACCCCGGTCTCCGCCTCGCCGATCACCTCGAATCCCGACTGGGAGAGGATGTCGGAGAGCAGAGTACGCATGAAAACCGCGTCGTCGCATACCAGAACCGTGTTACTCAACGTCCCATCCTCCGTTCAAGCGAGCACTCGCGAGATGATGCCGTGAATGTCCAGAAGCGTGATCACGCCGCCCTCCCTTCCTTCCTCTTCGCCCAACCGCCCGACGGCCCGCACGGCGGCATCCGCGGCCATCGCCGTTCCGCCGTCGTCGAGCTCCACGTCGGCGGCCCTTCGTACGTCGAGCACCTCGTCCACGGCGGCACCCACCAGCTTCCCGCCGTGCTCCACCAGCATTACCGATGACCGCTCGCGCGCCGAGGGGCTTCCCTCGAGCTGAGCGCCGAGATCGATCACCGTGATGATCGAGCCGCGCACGTTGACCAGGCCCGCCACGTTCGATGGCGCGCCCGGGAGCCGCGTCGCCCCGCGGAACGGGACGATCTCCCGCACCGCATCGAGCTCGATTCCATAGGTGCCGCCCGCCAGCCGGAATACAACCAGCTGTCGGAGGGCCGATTCACTTATCGAGATCGTAGAAGCCAAAGTCGTCGAGTGGATCCGGATGAGACGGCAGATCATCCAGTTCGGCAACCGCGGCCAGCGAAGCCCGGAGGTCCGCCGGAAGCGGCGATCGTACATCCACCAGCTCGCCGGTCACCGGGTGCGGGAAGATCAGCCACGCGGCGTGGAGGAAGTGCCGCTTCGGGGGGAGCGCCACCAGCCGCCGCCCTCCGCCTCCGCCGTACGTGTCGTCGCCCAGCACAGGGTGCCCGATCGAGCTCAGATGCACTCGGATCTGATGCGTGCGCCCGGTGCTCAGGTGCGCCCGCAACAGGTCCGCCGAACCGAACCTGGCGAGCCGTACGAAGTCCGTTCGCGCGGCTCGTCCACTACTGACGATTGCCATCCGCTTTCGGTCTCGCGGATCCCGCCCTATCGGCTTCTCGACCGTCACCTGATCGGACGGGAGATGCCCCCACGCCATGGCGGCGTAGCGCCGGATGATCCGACGTTGGGCCAGGGCGCGGCCCAGCGACCGGTGGGCCCGGTCGGTCTTGGCCACCAGAAGGAGGCCGGATGTGTCCTTGTCCAGGCGGTGGACGATCCCCTCCCGACCCTCGCCGCCGTAGCCGGAGAGCTCCCCGCCCCTCCCCTTCAAGGCGTTCACGAGCGTCCCGCTCCAGTGCCCCGGCGCCGGATGCACCACCATCCCGGCGACCTTGTCCACCACCAGGAGCTGGTCGTCCTCGAACACGATGTTCAGGGGAATCTCTTCGGCCTCCACCACCCTCTCGGGCGGAGGCGGAATCTCCACCACCACCTCCTCCCCTTCCTCCGGCCGGTAGCTCGCCTTCTCCCTCCTCCCCGCCACCCTGACTCTATCCGTGGCTATCAGCGTAGCCGCCTGCGTCCGCGAGATATCCAGCCGCCGAGCGATCAGGACGTCGAGGCGCGAGGGAGCGGAGGAGTCGACGAGAAAGGAGTGAATCAAGAGAAAGCAGAGAGCAGAGAGCAGAGAGCAGAGAGCAGAAACGGCACCGAAAAACCGTCATCCCCGCGAAAGCGGGGACCCATGTTCAGTCTGGCTAACATGGGTCCCCGCTTTCGCGGGGATGACCTTACTTGTTCGGGCAACTTAAGGCCCCCTGCCCCCCGCCTCCTGCCCTGTAGGAAATTCACTGCTGTCTGCTTTCTTCTGTCTGCTTTCTGTTTCCTCCCTCTCCTCCCCCCACAACGCCCACGCCAGCAGGATCGCCCCGGTCGTGACGGCGATGTCGGCGACGTTGAAGGTGGGCCAGCGCCAGTTGCCAACGCCAACGTCGAGGAAGTCGACCACGCCAACGGAGGAGCGAATACGGTCGAGAAGGTTGCCGATGGCGCCGCCGCAAACGAGACCGAGGGCAATGAGGCGAACGCGGTCATCGGGGCGCGTGTCCTTGTAGAGGCGGCCAAGTATGATCAGCGCCACCACAGTTAGGACGAGGAAGATCTGCCGCGACCAGGGACCGAGGTGCAGGCCGAATGCGGCTCCCTGGTTGAAGACCAGCGTGAAGCGAACCCACTCGCCGATGACCTCCCGCGGCATGCGGTAGGGGACGAGGGTGTTCTTCGCGATGTACTTCGTGATGACGTCGATCGCGACTATCGCCGCGATCAACGTCCAGAAGAGTGGTGCCTTAGCTCTGCTGGGGCTGCCGCTTCTTGCCATCTTCCTCACGCTGCTTGCAGGCGATGCACAGGCGCGCATGGGGCAGCGCATCGAGGCGGTCGAAGTCTATGTACTCCCCGCAACTGTGACACTTTCCGAACTCTTCGGGGGAGCGGTAGAGGCGCCTCAGCGCCTGGTCGATGTGCCAGAGGAAGCGCCCCTCCTGGCTGGCGAAAAGAAAGGCCTTCTCACGCTCCATCGCGTCCGTGCCCTGGTCGGCCATGTGGAACGAATACGAGCTGAGATCACCGTCCGCCGACTGCGGCGTCGCGTTGAATGTCTCGGTGTAGTTTCCAAGCTCCTTGAGGACGCGCTTGCGCTCCTCGATCAGACGCTTCTCGAAGTGAGCAAGCATCTTCTTGTTCATGGGCTTGGGCTTCTTCCGACTGGCTGCTGAAGACGGCATCAGTTGTGAACTCTCGTCAGGGCGATGGAGACGGTTTCGTCCATGATTCCCACCGTCTGCACCGCGTCGGGGTTTCCGGGGACCTGGCCACCGGTCATTACCTCGCTCGCGAGCACCTCACCCGCGATGTATTCCTTGTACCCTTCCGCCGCCTGTTCGATCTCGGTTCCGCCAGTGATCTGTAAGCGGATCCGATCGCTCACGGCGAAACGCGCCTCCTTCCGCAGCCGTTGAATCCTGTTCACCAGCTCGCGCGCGATCCCCTCGCGTCTGAGCTCGGGCGTCACCGTTGGGTCGATCGCGGCGACGTACCCCCCCTCCTCCTGCACCGTCAGCTCGCCGGCCGCCCGCCGGACGATCTCGAAGTCCTCCTCGGAGAGCTCGTGCGACTCTCCATCCAGGCCTATCACAAGCGGCTCACCCTTCTCGTGGGCCGCAAGCGCCTCGTTCGATAGAGCGCTCACAGCCGCCGCCGCGAGTGGCGTACGCTTGCCAAAGCGCCTGCCCAGAGAGCGGAAGTTCGGCTTCGCCTCCAGCCGCAACAGCGAGTCGCCGCTCGATGCGAACTCCAGCGCCTTGACGTTGATCTCCGACCGGAGCAGCGGCTCCAGTACGTCAAACATTCCAGCCTTGTAATTTGGCACCACACATACCAGTCGCGAAAGCGGTTGACGTACGTTGACGCCCGCCACCTCGCGCGCGGCACGCGCCAGCGTCGCCAGACGGCGGAGGTCGCTCATCGCCCGCTCCAGCTCGGGATCCGGGAGCACGCGGCCGGCAGCCCCGCCCGCGGCCGCGGGCGTTGCGAACGGTGCCAGGTGCACCGACGTTCCCGTTAGCTCCCGGTGGATCCAATCGGTGATGAACGGCGCGAAAGGCGCGAGCATCCGGCACACCGCCACCAGCACCTCGTGGAGCGTCGCGAACGCCGCCCGGTTGTCGGCGCCATCCACGTCGTAGAAGCGCGGCCGGTTGAGCCGCACGTACCAGTTGGAGACGTCGTCCACCAGGAAGTCCATCACCAGCCGCACCGCCAGCGTCGCTTCGTAGCGCCAGAGGAGCTCGTCCACCTCGTGCTCCACCGTGGCGAGGCGCGACAGCACCCACCGGTCCACCACCGGACGATCGGCCGGTACGGGATCCTCCGCGCTCGGCTCCCAACCGAAGTTCGCGTACTGCGCGAACATCCCGCTGTATGTCTGCTTCAGCGTGTTGAGGAAGCGGCCGGCGGTCTCCCTTATGGCATCCTCGTCGAACCTGCGTGGCATCCACACCTGGCTCGATGCGATGAGGAAGAGCCGCACCGCGTCGGCACCGTGCTGGTCGATCACGGTCCACGGATCCACAGCGTTCCCGCGACTCTTGGACATCTTCGCGCCGGTCGCGTCGAGCACCAGGTCGTTCACCACCACCGATCGGTAGGGCGCAGCGAGAGCGTCGATTCCGCCCGGCGCAACGTTCCCGGGGAGCGCGTCCCCCAGCCCCGTCGCGATAGCGAGGAGCGAGTAGAACCACCCGCGCGTCTGGTCCACGCCCTCGGCGATGAAGTCCGCCGGGTACTGCGACGCGAAGGTCTCGCGACGCTCGAAGGGGAAATGCCACTGCGCAAAGGGCATCGATCCCGAGTCGAACCAGGTGTCGATCACCTCCGGCGTGCGGCGCATCATCCCCTGCCTCGCCTCCCCCGTGCGTGCGCACTCGGCACACGGCCATGCATAGACGTCTATGTATGGCTTGTGCGGGTCGAAATCCTCCGGGAGCTCGCGCCCCCACCGCTCGGCCAGACGCTCGTAGCTCCCGACGGCTTCGACGTGCGACGAATCGCGGTCGCACACCCAGAGCGGGAGCGGCGTCCCCCAGTAGC
The DNA here is from genome assembly GCA_035688075.1 of Gemmatimonadaceae bacterium. Taxonomy (GTDB): domain Bacteria; phylum Gemmatimonadota; class Gemmatimonadetes; order Gemmatimonadales; family Gemmatimonadaceae; genus JADGGM01. The sequence goes on along the minus strand of DASSNL010000174.1, from coordinate 14,948 downwards.
GGTCGCGCGAGAGCGCCCAGTCGATGTTGTTCTTGAGCCACTCGCCGAAGCGCCCCGATCCGGTCTCCGGCGGATGCCAGTCCACTCGCCCGTTGCGCGCCAACATCCCGTCGCGGAACGCCGTCGTGCGCACGAACCACGATTCGCGCGCGTAGTAGAGGAGCGGCGTGCCGCAGCGCCAGCAGTGCGGGTACGAGTGCTCCACTATCTCCGACTTCCAGAGCACGCCGCGGCGCTTCAGCTCCTCGATGATCAGCGGGTCGGCCTTCTTGACGAACATCCCGCCCACCAGTGGCATCGACGCCGGGAACTCTCCCCGCGCATCCACCGGCTGCACGAACGCGAGACCATGCCGCTGTCCCGCCGCATAGTCGTCCGCGCCGAACGCAGGTGCCATGTGCACCACGCCGCTTCCGTCCTCGGCGGACACGAACGACTCGGCCACGATCACCTCGTGCTCGCCTTCGGCCGGATACTTCACCCAGTCGAGCGGGCGACGATAGCGCAGCCCGGCGAGCGCGGAGCCGCTCACTCGCTCCACGACCTCCCACCTGTCGGGCCAGTCGTCACCGAGCACTGCTGCCGCTCGCGAAGCGGCCAGGATGAGAGTACCTCCCTCGAGCACCGAAGCGCTCCCCTTCACCTCCACCCCGTCCCGTACCCTTACCTCCACATACTCCAGCTCCGGGTTCACCGCCAGCGCCACATTGGACACGAGCGTCCAGGGCGTGGTAGTCCAGACCAGGATGCGACGAGAGGCAGGGTTCGGGGTTCGGGGTTCAGGGTTCAGGGAACGGCTCACGTCGAGAGATTCATCCTCCGCGGCTGTTCCTGAACCCTGAACCCTGCCTCCTGAACCCTGTAATTCGAGCGCCACATACACACTGGGGTCCTTCACATCTTCATATCCCTGCGCCACCTCGTGGCTCGAGAGCGCCGTGCCGCAGCGAGGGCAGTATGGAAGGATCTTGTGACCGCGATAGAGCAGATCGCGCTCGAAGAGCGTGGAGAGCGCCCACCAGACGCTCTCCACATAGTCGTTGGAGTAGGTGATGTAGGGATCGCTGTAGTCGAGCCAGTAGCCGATGCGCGCGCTGAGTGCTTCCCAGTCGCCCTTGTACCTCCACACGCTCTCGCGCGAGAGGCGGTTGAACTCGGCCACGCCTACTTCCTCGATCTGCTGCTTGCCGCTTATGCCGAGCTGCTTCTCTACCTCGATCTCGACGGGGAGACCGTGCGTGTCCCACCCAGCTTTGCGCAGCACACGGTATCCCTTCATGGCGCGATAGCGGCAGAAGAGATCCTTCACCGTTCGTGCGAAGACGTGATGGATTCCCGGACGACCATTGGCCGTTGGCGGCCCCTCGAAGAAGACGAAGTCCTCGGCGCCTTCGCGCGCGCGCAACGTCTCCTCCATCAGCCCTTCCTCGCTCCAGCGCTCCAGCAGCTCCTGCTCGAGCGCGTTGGCGGAGAGCTCCGACGGCAACCTGCGATAACGCTCCTTCACTACCGTGCTCTCTGCTGTCACAGTCTTTCCACCACTCCTCTCACCAGTGTAGCGAGCGCCGGCTCCGCCGAGGAGGCGACGCTTATGATCTGCTCGACCGTTGCCGGCTCGAGCGCATCCGGGAGGCAGCTATCGGTGATGATCGAGAGTCCCAGCACTCTCATCCCGCCGTGGACCGCCACGATTACCTCGGGCACGGTGGACATCCCCACCACATCGGCACCGATGTTCCGCAGGAACCGGTACTCCGCGCGTGTCTCGAGGTTGGGGCCGGCCACCGCCGCATAGACGCCCTCGCGCAGAACTATCCGCTCCTCGATCGCGACCTTGCGAGCCATCTCCCTCAGCTCGGAGTCGTACGTGTTCGACATGTCGGGGAAGCGCGGACCCAGCTCGTCGTCGTTGGGACCGATCAGCGGGTTGTCGCCCAGCAAATTGATGTGATCGGCGATCAGCATGATCTCGCCCGGATTCCAGAGCGGATTCATCCCACCACAAGCGTTGGACACCACCAGCGTCTCGGCGCCGAGCGCGCGCATCACGCGGACCGGGAAGCTCACCTGTCGCGCCGAATATCCCTCGTACAGGTGCAGCCGTCCCTGCATGGCCACGACCGTCTTGCCGCCCAGCGTGCCGAAGAGAAGCCGCCCGGCGTGCGACTCGGTGGTGGAGAGCGGGAAGTTGGGGATCTCCGTGTAGCTCATCGACGCCTTCACGTCGATGGCGCGCGCGAGCTGTCCGAGCCCGGTGCCGAGGATGATCGCCACGCTCGGCGGATCGGCGAAGACCTGCCGGACGATCCCGGCCGAGGCCTCTATCTGATAGCGCGTGTGCTGCTCGCCGGGCACGGAGCGGCGGCGATCGGCCGGCGGATGATCCAGTCGGAAGCTGCTCATTCCTTGACGAGCGATTCGAGCCAGGCCGGTGTCTTGACCGGCTGGCGCGGTTCGACGACATCGGTCTCGCCGCTGTTGCGGAGCGGTGGAGCCGGAAGACTCGACGCATTCAGCTCGGCGAGCTGGCGCTCGACGAGCGCGCGGAGCTGGCCGATGTAGGTGAGGCGCGACTTGTCGAGCGCCGCGATCTCCGACTCGAGGCGACGGATCTCCGCGCGCGCCTCGGCAACGAGCTGCTCGCTCTGCGCCCGCGCCTCGCGCAGGATGAGTTGCGCCTCGCGCTCCGCCTGCTCCCTGATCTCGGAGCGAAGCTGCTGGGCGGAAACCAGCGCGTCATTGAGCGCCTTGTCGCGCTCGCGGAAGGCGCGGAGCTGCTCGTGGAAGCCGCGGGCCTTCGACTCGAGCTCCTGGTTGGCGCGTGTCAGCCGCTCGAGCTCCTCGGCAACCTGGTTGCGGAAGTCCTCGACCTTGTTTTCGTCGTAGCCGCGGAACGCCTTCGCGCCGAAGTCGTAGCGACGGATGTCGAGCGGTGTCAGGTGAAAAGATTCGTCGGTCATGTGCCTCTAGCTCCGAACAGGATGGTGCCTAACCGGACCATCGTGGCCCCTTCCTCCACCGCCACCTCGTAATCGTTCGACATACCCATGGACAGCTCGGTGGTCGGGAAGCCCGCCTCGCGAAAGAGATCTCTCGCCGATCGCGCGCCGGCGAAGACGCGACGCAGCGTGCGCTCATCGGCGTCCAGCGGCGCCATGGTCATCACGCCATGAACGCGCACGCCGGAGCGCGCGCGGAAGCGCTCCAACTCCTCCGGCAGCTCCGCCGGCCTGAAACCACCCTTGCTCTCTTCGCCCACCACGTTCACCTGCACCAGCACGTCCACCGGGTTGCCACGCGACACGCCGAATTCGCTCACCGCGTCCGCGAGCCGCGCGCTGTCAATGGAATGGACGAGCGAGAAGCCCTCGAGCGACTTCACCTTGTTCCGCTGCAGGTGGCCGATGAGATGCCAACGTACCGGCAGGTCGATCTCGCGCATCTTGCCCGTCGCCTCCTGGATGCGGTTCTCGCCGACATCGGCGAGGCCGGCGTCCCACGCGGCACGCACCGCGTCGGGACCGTGCGTCTTGGTCACGGCCACGATGCTCACCTGCTGCGAGTGGCCGCCCCGCGCGGCCGCCGCCGCGATTCGCTCGCGCACATCGGCAACCCGCGATGGGAGGTCACAAAAAGGCATAAGCCGTGAAATTATCGCCATTTACAGCCTGAGGCAAGAGAATCGACGCGAGCCTCCGAGCGCGCCGCCGCGAGCGTCTGTCCAGGGCAGTTCAGGAGTCGAGCCATGACCCTCGGCGCGGGATCCGTGGCGTCGCGATCGGGGAGCGGCTGCTCGAATCCGAAGCGCTCCACGAAGGCGCGGGACACCGCGGTGTCCACCGGCGCGCGGAGCCCCGGTACCATGACAGCCGTGGGCGATGAGCGGCCGCCGATGAACGCCACGCCCCTCAGCGTCCACTCGTCGCCCATAGCCCACAACTCCGAGGAATCGGCGGTGATGGCCACCGCGATCGGCCGGTCGTTCACCGCGGCCCGCTCCACGATCCGGCCCAGCACCGACAGCTCCCCGGAAAAGTGGGCCACATCGCGCGAGAGGAGGACCGAGTCGCGACGCGCGAGCTGTGCACGATACCACTCGGCGCCGAGGAGCGGCGCCACCACCACGGTCACGTCCCGGCGCCCCCCCTCCACCACCTGCATGTACCAGAGCGGGAACGAGTCGTTGTCTCCCCACGTCACCAGAACCGCGCGCGGCGGCACGGACCAGAGCAGGGCGCTCGCCACGCGACGGGCCGCGCCCGCACCCGGCTCGCGCGAGCGATCGACTGCGCGCCAGTTCAGCGCGATCGGCAGCGCGGCGAGCGCGAGTCCCGCCGGGATGAAGTACCGCGACCGCTCGCGCAGAAGGAGCACCGATCCGAGGCCGGCCCAGGCACCCCACGTGAAGAACGCGAGCGAGAAGAAGTAGTCCCGCTCGCGCGCTTCGTGTGGGATGACATCGGGCAGAACGCCAAAGCCGAACGACGCACCCGCCTTGAAGTTGAGGTACACCACCAGGCCGATGCTCGCGCACACGATGAGCACGACGAAGGCGCGCCAGCTCCGGGCGTCGATGTCCCGGTGCCTCGAAGCGCCATACACGCCCAGCAGCGCGAACGCGATCGTGAAGGGCGTGCGCAGCCACGAGGGCGCCACGCCTGGCGCGAGCCCCAGCGCCACCTGCCAGTCGGCGTACTCGATGAGGTTGGCTACCTGCGCCCAGATCGGTGCCTGGCGCGGCCAGAGCCCGTGGAGCTCGTACTGCCTGCGCCCGATCACCTCCCAGAGGGCGTTCCACGTCGTCGCGTTGCCGGTGTCGAGCGCCGGCTCGTGCAGCGAGCGAATCGGAATGAAGGCCACCGCCGAGATTCCGAGTGCGACGACGAAGGCGATCGCCGCGGCGGTCCTCCAGTGCGACGCGCGAGCGGTGCGAGCGAGCGCGGGACCGAGCGCCAGGATCGCCGCGCCAAGCGCGACGAGCTCCCACTCGGCGAGCCCGGCGCCGGCAGCCATGAGCAGCGCGCCGGATAGCATGGCGGCGCGCGGCCAATGCACTCGCTTGGCGCCATCGTGCGCGGCCAGCACGATCGCGGCGGGCGCCGCGACCAGAGCGCTGATGTGAAGCGGCACCGCGAGCGACATGATGTACGCGGTGAGCACCGTCCATTCGCTGCTTCGCGACGCTCGCGGCGAGCTCTCGAAAGTCTCCTCCCACTTTGCGTCGTGCAGCACCGTGCTCGTGGCGCCGGCGCGCTCGGCTGCTAGCAGCAGCCCCATGGCAAGGAGCAGCGCGGCAGCGTACACCTCCGCCTCGTTCGCATCCAGCCAGACCGTGGACATGGCGCCCGCGCAGAGCGCCGCGCCCAACGCCGCCCACGGCGATCGCGTGACGCGCGCCAGGAGCCACGCGAGCGCGCCGGCGGCGAGCGCCGTGCAGAGCGCCGAAAAGCTGTTGACGGCTGCGGCCGTGGAGAGCGGCCACACCAGCTCGCGCCAGCTCCGCGCAAGCATCACGTAGAGCGGCGTCCCGGGCGGGTGCGGGATACCGACCGAATGCACCGCGGCGATCAACTCGCCGGAATCCCAGAAGGTGAGGCCAGGCGCGAGCGTGGCGAGATACACCGCGCCGAGCATCAGCACGGCGATGATCGGAACCGCGACGAGGAGGGGGTCGCGCGCTTCCGCGTCGTCCCCTGGCACCCCGTCTACCGCTTCGCTCACGCGCGGAGCTGCAGTACCGGGTGCTCTCCCGTTGTACGTGGCTCGCGGCCGGCTATGATGTCGCGCAGCTGGGGGATCGTTAGTCCGCGCTGCAGCCGCCCGTAGCGCGCCACCGAGATCTGCGCCGTTTCCTCCGACACTACGATCACGAGCGCGTCGGTCTCCTCGCTCAGTCCTATCGCAGCGCGATGACGCGTGCCGAGCGTCCGGTCGCGCGGCGGCTCCTGCGAGAGTGGGAGAATGGCGCCGGCGCCGATGATCGAGTCGCCGCGGATGATCACCGCGCCGTCGTGCAGCGGCGAGTACGGCGTGAATATCGTCGCGAGCAGATCGGCGGACACCTTGGCCTGCATCGCGGTCCCCGATGTCACGTAGTCGCCGAGCGCGGTCTCGCGCTCCACGGCGATGATGCAGCCGATCCCCGAGCGGCTCAGCCGCTCGACCGCGCCGGTGATCTCATCGGCCACGCTGCTCACTTCGATGCTCCTGAAGAATCGAGTGACGCGCGACTGCCCCAACCTCGCCAACGCGGCGCGCAGCTCGGGCTGGAAGATGATGAGCGCAGCAAATGCGCCGTACGGGAAGAGGACCTCCATCACGTACGTGATCATCGTGAACTTGAAGAGCCACGCCAGCGCGTACGCCAGCGCGAGCACCATGATCCCTATGATCATCTGGATCGCGCGGGTGCCGTGGATCAGCAGCAGCAGGCGGTAGAATCCGTACGCCACGAGCGCTATCTCGATAGCGTCACGCCATCCGAAATGGAGGAATCGGAACTGATCCAGGATGCTCACTCTTCGCCGCCGCTCTGCAGGATTGCCCAGCCCACGTCCAGTGCGCGCCGGGCGGCACGTACGTCGTGTACCCTAAAGATGCGCGCGCCCAGCGCAAGCGCCATGACATTGGCGCCGACTGTGCCTTCCACCCGCTCGGCTGGATTGGACACGCCCGTCAGTTCTCCAATGAAGCGCTTTCGCGAAGCTCCCACAACCAGTGGATACCCCAGAGCCGCGAAGCGGGGAATCGCCCCCAGCACTGCCAGCGAGTGCTCGCTCCGCTTGGAGAACCCCACCCCCGGGTCGAGCGCGATCCTGCTCCGCTCCACACCCGCCGCCTCAGCCAGTCGAACGCTCTCACACAGCTCCGCCAGCACCTCGCTCGCCACGTCCGCTCCATAGCTGGCGTGCTGGTAGGTAGCCATGTCCGCCACGGTGCCGCGCGAGTGCATGAGGATCACCCCCGCGCCGGCGCGCGCGCACACCTCCGCGCCCGCCGGATCGAGCCGGAACGCCGACACGTCGTTGATGACCTCCGCGCCCTCGTCGAGCACTGCGGCCGCGACCTCGCTCTTGACCGTATCCACCGAGATCGGCACTTCCGGCATCCGCGCTCGTACCCCTCGCACCACCGGGAGCACCCTCGCCAGCTCCTCCTCCACGTTCACGGGAGTTGCCCCCTGCGGCCTCGTGGACTCCCCGCCGATATCGAGCATGTCGGCCCCCTCCTCCACGAGTCTCAGCCCGTGCTCCACCGCCGCCTCCCCCGAAAAAAATCGACCCCCGTCGCTGAAGCTGTCGGGGGTCACGTTCACGATGCCGAGTATCCTCGGCTTGTCGAGAGTGAGAGCGGTGGTGCGGAGTTGCCAGGGGTTCACTACAGGGTTCAGGATTCAGGGTTCAGGGTTCAGGTACTACCTCAGCAAAGAGATCAATGCACCGAGGCAGTTCCTGAACCCTGAACCCTGCCTCCTGAACCCTTTATCAATCACGCCGGCGCTATCTCCGGTCCGCCGAGCAGCGGTGGCTTGGCCGGCTTGGGCTGCGCCGCGGGAGTGGGCGTGGGCGCCGGGCTACCCGAAGGGGTCGGGGCCTTGCGGGGCGGCAGCGTGCCACCCTCGACGAGGATAGCGATGTCGTCGGAAGTCAGCGTCTCGCGCTCGAGGAGCGCGCCGGCGATGGCGTGGAGCAGGTCGATGTTGTCTTCCAGCGTCTTCTTCGCCCGCTCGTACGACTCCGTGAGGAGCTTGGCCACCTCGGCGTCCACCAGCTGCGCCGTCTTCTCCGACACCTCGCGTCGGTGACTGAGCTCGCGGCCGAGGAAGACCTCCTGTTCGTTGTCGCCAACGAGCATCGGGCCAACCGCGTCGGAGAGTCCCCACTGCGAGACGTAGCGCCGCGCCAGCGAAGTCGCCTTCTGAATATCGTTGGCGGCGCCGGTGGTGACCTTGTCGTGTCCGAAGACGAGCTCCTCGGAAACGCGCCCGCCGTACGTCATCACGAGCATCGCTTCCAGCTGCTGGCGAGTGATCGAGTAGCGGTCCTCCGCCGGTAGCGTGAAGGCGAGTCCGAGCGCGCGACCGCGCGGCACGATGGTGACCTTGTGGAGCGGATCACAGCCGGGCGTCTTGATGGCGCACACGGCGTGGCCCGCCTCGTGGTAGGCCGTATTCCGCTTCTCGCTCTCCTTCATCACCATCGACTTCCGCTCGGCGCCGAGCATGACCTTGTCCTTCGCCTCCTCGAGGTCGATGAGGTAGACGCGCTCGTGCGCTCGACGCGCAGCGAGGAGCGCCGACTCGTTGACGAGGTTCGCCAGGTCAGCGCCGGACATTCCGGGCGTACCGCGAGCGATCACGCTCGGATCCACGTCGTCGCCCACCGGCACCTTGCGCAGGTGCACGCGGAGGATCTCCTCGCGGCCACGGAGGTCGGGGAGGTCCACCATCACCTGCCGGTCGAAGCGGCCGGGGCGAAGGAGCGCGGGATCCAGCACATCGGGACGGTTGGTGGCCGCGATGAGAATCACGCCGTCGTTGGACTCGAAGCCGTCCATCTCCACGAGGAGCTGGTTGAGCGTCTGCTCGCGCTCGTCGTGACCGCCGCCGAGCCCGGCCCCGCGGTGGCGGCCGACTGCGTCGATCTCGTCGATGAAGATGATGCACGGTGCGTGTGCCTTCCCCTGCTCGAAGAGATCGCGCACGCGGCTCGCTCCGACGCCCACGAACATCTCCACGAAGTCCGAGCCGGACATCGAGAAGAAGGGGCGGCCTGCCTCACCGGCCACGGCGCGCGCGAGGAGCGTCTTGCCGGTGCCCGGAGGACCCACGAGGAGCACGCCCTTGGGGAGCCGGCCGCCGAGCCGCGTGTAGCGCTGCGGATCCTTCAGGAACTCGATGATCTCCTCCAGCTCCTCCTTCGCCTCGTCGGCACCGGCTACGTCGGCGAAGGTGACCTTGGGAGTGTCGCCGGTGAGCAGCTTCGCCTTGCTCTTGCCGAAGCTGAACGCCTTGGCGCCCCCCGCCTGCATCTGCCGGAAGAGGAAGAGCCAGAAGCCGAAGATCAGGATGTAAGGGAGCCACATCACGAGGTAGCCGCCGAAGGATGGCTTGGCATCCTCCGCCTGGATCACCACGTGATTCTCGCGCAGCCGCTCGACTTCCTTGGAGTCGTTGGCCACGGGGAGTCGCACCGTGAACTTGCTGATGTCCTTGTCGCCTACGTGAATCTTGGACTTCAGATCTCCGGTGATGACCTTCCCATCCTGGATGTTCACCTTGGAGACGTTGCCGCGGTCCAGCTCCTGGCTGTACTGCGTGTAGTCGATCTCCGTAGGCGATGTCCCCGCCCCCCCGGAGAGCCGGAAGAAGGCGATCGGGATGAGGATGATGAGCAGCCAGAACGAGAGCGTCTTGGAGAGACGTCCCCAGTTCAGTTCTCGCTTTGGCGGTTTTCTATCAGCCATTACTGCAAGCTCGCGATATAGGGCAAGTGTCGATAGTTCTCGGCGTGATCCAATCCGTACCCAACCAGAAACTCCTTCGGAGCATCGAACCCGACCCAACGGACCGGATACGTGAGATGCTCGGCCACCTGTTTATGTAACAATGCGCAAATTTCGAGCGACTGGGGTCGCCTGACGGACAGGATTTGCATCATACGATCCAGAGTCCTCCCCGAATCGATGATGTCTTCCACTACTAAAATGTTTTTACCCTCTAGTTTGGTTTCCGGATCGTACACGAGCCGGACCTCGCCGCTCGATACCATCGAGCTGCCGTAGCTGGCGGCCACTATGAAATCTACCTGGAGCGAGCGTCTTATCTGGCGCACCAGATCGCCCAGGAAGATGAAGCTCCCTTTCAGGAGGCCCAGAACCAGCAGCTCGCCCGTCGGGTAGGCTGCTGTTATCTCGTCCCCAAGCTCTCTGACGCGCTTCGCGATCCGATCCTCGTCGAAGGCGATCCGCTTCACTGCTCGCCCGTCGAGACGGGGATCAATCGTCGTGACGCTCACACTCGTAAACGACCGCCCGTCGGTCGGAGAGATATTCAGACGCAGCGCCGCGGCGCACGCCGGGAATCCACACTATTTCGTCATCGGCCAGAACCACCGGCCAACCGCGTCGCCGTACAGCGTCGATACCGGCGTCGCGGAAGAGTCCCTTCACTCGCCTCGGTCGGGCAGCACCGAATGGCGTCATCCTGTCTCCGGAACGCCAGGACCGCACGCTCAGCGTCGCGTCCATCGGCAGTGCCGCCGACCACCAGCTCCGCGCCGCGTCCCCCGGCTCTCCCTCCAGTGGCCGGAAGCGCCAACCTCCGAAGCTCACTTCACCCTTCAGCGGGAGCGCGCCGCCCGGCTCGTCGTCCAACCGTGCTCGTCTCACAACGATCGAGCCACGGTGCAGCACGACTTCCCAGCCCCCCGAGAGCTGGATGCGCGCTCCCGCTCTACCACTAATTGTAAACTCGGTGATGCGCTCGGTTCCACGTCTGTCGAGCACGGCCCCTCCTCTGGCGGCCAACGCTGGCCAGAGCAGCCGTAGCCCTGCCGCATCATAGCCCTGCAGGTCTGCCCGGGCAACCTTCAGGGCGCCTGCGGCGACGCTCGCCCGGACGTTCCGCGCGACCACCTCGTCCACTCCTTCGCGCAGAAGCGCCGCGCGATACGACAGCTCGAGCAGCTCCTCCGAGAGCCCCGGAGCGCTCCGCTCGAGTGCGGGGAGAAGGTCGAGCCGTACCCGGTTGCGCAGGTGCAGGCGAGAGAGGTTGGATGGGTCTTCAATCCATTGCACACCTAGCGCGGCCGCATAGCAGGCCACGTCGCGCCGGGCCACGCTCAGAAGCGGACGCACGACCGGGCTCCGCGCGTACAGCCCGGCAAGGCCGCGTGCCGCCGACCCGCGCAGCGCGCGCATGAGGACAGTCTCGACCTGATCGTCGCGCGTGTGCGCAGTGGCCACCGCCGCACGGTACTCGCGAGCGACCTCATCGAGGAAGCTCCAGCGCGCCTCGCGCCACTCGGCTTCGCGTCGAGCTCCCGACCCGCCCTCAATCCGGCCGCGCCGCACGGAGATGCTCAGCGTTTCCGCGCGGCGCTCCACGAGCTCCGCGGCCGCGGTCGCCGCCGCGCCGCTCCCATGATCGAATGTCGCGACGCACGCTATCCGGTGGCGGAAGTGACGCGCAGTGACATCCAGCAGCACCATCGAGTCGCGACCGCCGGAGACCGCGAGCACCACCGGCTCCGCACCTCGCAACGCGCCACCGACGGCATCACGTATGCGAGCCACGATGGCGCTCGCCGCGGAGTCGCTCAGCGCGCGATCGCTCGGGATGGAATCGATCGTCGCGCCACCACCCGCTCCGACGGCGTGCGCCGCCAGGGCTGGAACGTTGTCGGCCATGACGAAAGCTACGCCCCTCATCCGAGCGAGCACAGAGCGAGCGCGGCAGCCATCTGGCACCGCCCATGCACCCCACTTAGATTGTCGCTCGAACCACCTGACTGATCTCTTCAGCGAGGACCGCCTTGGAGACACATGGACCGCTGGGCACGCTCTGGGTGAGCATTGGGCTCGGCTGCTTCTACATCGCGCTGCTCTGGCTCAACCTCCTTCTGGGCCACGTGCTTACCCCGCTCTTCATGCTCACCGCTTCCCACCTCTTCGGCGGGAAGAAGCGAGTCCCCGCCAACGAGCGGAGCTGATGGCAATCGGGTCAGACTCCTTTGACGCACAGTGGGCGTCAAAGGAGTCTGACCCGATTGCATTCGCGGAGCCGAGTCAGCCGGCGGTCTGGAACTGCTCCTCCTCCGTTGAGCCGGCGAGCGCGCCCGTGGACGCCTGGCCGCCACTCGCCACCTGTAAGACCCTGTCGAAGTAGCTCGCCCCGGCCTCGCGCTGGTGCTTCGTTGCGGTGTAGCCATCGCGCTCGCGCGCGAACTCGCGCGACTGGATCCTCACGTACGCCGGCATCCCCTCCTCCGCGTACGCCGCCGCCAGATCGAAGGCGTGGTAGTTGATCATGTGCCACCCGGCGAGCGTGATGAACTGGAACTTGTAGCCCATCGCGCCCAGTTCGCGCTGGAAGGTCGCTATCGAGGCCGCGTCCAGATTCCGCTCCCAGTTGAACGACGGCGAGCAGTTGTACGCCAGCATCTTGCCGGGGAAACGCTCGTGAACCGCCTCGGCGAAGGCGCGCGCCTCGCCGATGTCCGGCGTGGACGTCTCCATCCAGAGGAGATCCGCGTACGGCGCGTACGCTAGCGCGCGTGCGATCCCCGCCTCCATCCCGCTGCGCACCGCGAAGTACCCCTCGGCAGTGCGCTCCCCCGTGATGAACTCCCGGTCGCGCTCGTCGATGTCGCTGGTGAGCAGGTTGGCGGAGCGAGCGTCGGTGCGTGCCACGAGAACGGTCGGCACATCGAGCACGTCAGCAGCGAGCCGCGCGGCGCTCAGGGTGCGGATGAACTGCGCCGTGGGAACGAGCACCTTGCCACCCATGTGGCCGCACTTCTTCTCCGCCGCGAGCTGATCCTCGAAGTGCACACCGGCCGCGCCGGCGTCGATCATGGCCTTCATCAACTCGAACGCGTGCACCGGTCCGCCGAAGCCGGCCTCGGCGTCCGCCACTATGGGGGCGAGCCAGTAGCGGCCGTCGGCACTCGCACCGTTCGACGCCCTCTCGCTCCACTCCACCTGGTCGGCGCGGAGTAGAGCGTTGTTCAGCCGCCGCACCATCGCCGGCACGCTGTTGCTGGGATAGATGCTCTGATCGGGATAGGTCTGCGCGGCGAGATTTCCGTCAGCGGCGACCTGCCAGCCGCTCAGGTAGATCGCCTGCAGACCGGCGCGCACCATCTGCACCGCCTGCGCGCCGGTGAGCGCGCCGAAGGTATGGACGTAGTCTTCGTCGTGTAGAAGATGCCAGAGTCGCTCGGCGCCGAGTCGCGCGAGCGTGTGCTCGAGGCGGAAAGAGCCGCGCAGACTCACTACGTCGGCGGCTCCGTAGGAGCGCTTGATGCCCTGCCAGCGCTCGTCGTTCGACCAGCTGCGCTCCAGCTCCGCTGTCTCGGTGCGCAGATCGGGGGTGCTCTTCGTTGCGCTCATCTGGTGGCTCCCTGTCGGACTTCCTCGAGCTCCAGGTAACGCGAGCCCGGAATGGTGAGAAATTCGGTGAAGGTGTCGCCCAGCACGAGCGAGTCGAGCAGCTCCGCGGCCGTGGCGTAGCGGGGAGCGCTCCCCTCTCCGCCCTCCAGCGCCGCGAGCTCCCGGTCGCGAACCTCGCGATACACGTCGGCAGTCATCGTCCGCTCGCCGTTCACGCGTGCCCCGTTCCTGATCCATTGCCAGAGCTGCGCGCGCGATATCTCCGCGGTGGCCGTGTCTTCCATGAGATTGTTGATCCCCACCGCTCCGGAGCCGCGCAGCCACGATTCCAGGTACTGCAGAGCCACGCTGATGTTGTTGCGGACGCCTTCCATCGTTACGCCCGCGTCCGGGATCCGGACGTCGAGCAGGTCGTCGGCGTTCGCTCTCACGTCGGAGCGGTCGCGGTCTATCTGGTTCGGGCGCTCGCGCAGTACGTCGTCGAACACGTCGCGCGCCACCGGTACCAGATCCGGGTGCGCCACCCAGGTACCGTCGAAGCCGTCGCGCGACTCACGGAGCTTGTCGTCGCGGACATTCGCGAGCGCCGCCTCGTTCACCTCGGGATCGCGCCTGCTCGGGATGAACGCGGCCATCCCGCCAATGGCGTGCGCGCCGCGTTTGTGGCAGGTGCGCACCAACAGGTTGGTGTACGCGCGCATGAACGGGACCGTCATCGTGACTCGTGCGCGGTCGGGGAGCATCATCTCCCGCGAATTGCGGAATTTCTTGATGATGCTGAAGATGTAATCCCAGCGGCCGGCGTTGAGCCCGGATGAGTGCTCGCGCAGCTCGTAGAGGATCTCCTCCATCTCGAATGCGGCGAGGATCGTCTCTATCAGCACCGTCGCGCGGATCGTCCCGCGGGGAAATCCCCGATCCTCCTGTGCGGCCACGAAGACATCGTTCCAGAGTCGCGCCTCGAGATGGCTCTCCAGCTTGGGGAGGTAGAAGTACGGTCCGGCGCCACGGGCGAGCAGCTCTCGCGCGTTGTGGAAGAAGTAGATGCCGAAATCGAAGAGACTCGCCGAAACCGCTTCGCCGTCCACGAGCACGTGACGCTCCAGGAGGTGCCAGCCGCGAGGGCGCACGAGCAGAGTGGCGGTGCGTTCATCGAGTCGATAATCGCGGCCGTCGGGACTCGTGAAGGCGAGCGTCCGCCGCACGGCATCGATGAGGTTCTCCTGTCCGAGAACGACGTTCTCCCAGGTGGGCGAGAGCGAATCCTCGAAGTCCGCCATGAAGACTGACGCGCCCGAGTTGAGCGCGTTGATCATCATCTTGCGGTCCACGGGCCCCGTGATCTCGACCCTGCGATCGAGGAGTGCGGGAGGAGCGGTTGCCACCCGCCAATCGCCGTCGCGCACGTCCGCGGTTTCCTCGAGGAAGCGGGGCTTCGCGCCCGCGTCGAGCTGTGTCTGACGCTCCGCGCGCCTCGCGAGCAGCTCTTCGCGGCGCGCGTTGAAGCGCCGGTGAAGGCGCGCGACGAATTCCAGCGCGTCCGTATCGAGCGCGCGCGACACGCCTTCGGGAAGCGGTGCCACGAGCTCGATTCCGTTGGAGATCTCCTGTGCCATGCCTCACCCGGTGGCGGAGTGGTGGTGCCCGCGCCCCTCTGGGAAATGCGGACGTGAGCCCGGCGGCTGGATGCCCCGGGGGTTACACGGCTCGGCTATCCGGCTCGGTGACAGGGAGCGGCGGCTTCGAGCACGACTGTCGGGGCGCAAATTGCAAGAGCTGTGCGCATGAACGAGCGGGGTCAGGTCTTGCATCGTGCATCAGCGGCGCGGGCGCCG
>DASSNL010000162.1:0-32605 GCA_035688075.1 Gemmatimonadaceae bacterium | reverse complement strand
GGCGGATTTTCCGCCTGTAGCGATTCACGATTCCAGACCCGGCCCCGTCGCGCACGGACCCGACCCCGCCGCAAACGCCCGTTGCGGAGCGCGCGGAGGACTCGTTTAATAGTGGGCGAGCCGTGGCAGGCTGTGGAGCTGCCCGGCTCTCCCACTTCGTCATCCTCCAGGAGAGTGATCATGTTCAGACACGGCGTCTATCTGGCCGCGGCTTCGCTCGCGCTCACCGCAGTGGCTACCGGCGCCAACGCGCAGCAGCACAAGATCCGCGTAGGGTTCGGCGGGGGAATGAGCGTGCCGGTGAGTGACGCCGGCGATGCTTTCAAGTCCGGCTTCAACGGCAAGGGCTTCCTGCTGGTCAACCTCGGCGGGCTTCCGTCGTTGCGCATCGATCTCGGCTACCAGAAGTTCGATTACAAGCAGGAGTTCCAGAACCCGCTCGGGAGTGATGCGACCGACGCCACCAGCCAGATTCTGAGTGGAGTCGCCGGCCTGCACATAGACCTCATCCGGGTGGGCCCCGTACGCCCGTACCTCCTCGCCGGGCTCGGCGCTTTCAACGTGCGGAGCAGCCTCGACTCGCTCGGCAACGATACCGGCACCGTCTCGCAGACCAAGTTCGGGATCGATGGAGGAGCCGGAGTCGCCTTCACGCTCGGCAAGCGCCTGGATGCGTTCGTCGAGGCGAAGGTCCAGAACATCTACACCGACCAGGGCGTGATCGACACGAAGTCGATCCGGGTCATTCCGATAACGTTCGGGATCATGTTCTAGCGGCGGACGACGGGGTCGTCTTCACTTGCAGCCCTCGCTCTACATGTCTTTCGCTGCTACCGCATCGCGGTACCTGATCGCATTCCTGATGTTCGCCGCTGCCAGCCGTGTCGCTCGTGCGCAGGATGTCCGCTCCGACAGTGCCGTCTGCGACTCGTTGCCGCAGTTCGGCCTGCGCACCGACACGATTGCCGCTCAGGTCTCCATAGAGCCTGCCAACTCGCTGCCGGCTGGTTGGGAAGAGATGCTGCTTGCAGGGATCAGCGAACACTTCACGATGCCGGCGACAGTGGGCAGTTCGGTGTACGGTGCTTCGAAAATCGTTGATGGACACCCCCTGGTCTCAGTCGTGGTCTCTGGCGAAGTCACGGCGGACATCGACAGGAATGGGGTTCTCCGCGATCCGAGAATCAGCGTATCCACGCTCTCCCCGGAGATCGATCGCCGGCTCGTCGCGGCTGTTCGCGGCCTCGATTCCACCCGGGCGCTCCCGCAATTCCCCGAGGAGACGAAGATCGATTCGGTCCGCGTTCGCTACCGTATCAGTGAATATCCCGACTCGGGGAAGGTGATGCGTCCTCTGAGCGTGGTGCGCCAGCCAACGTGGATCCTCGAGCGCCCGGCCTTCGCCAAGCGTGGCGGTCCCTGGCCCCGCTATCCGCGCGAAGCCGAGCGTGCCCGCCTCGGCGACGAGGTGCTCGTTTCGTTCGTGGTCGGCGGCGATGGCAAGGCGCTCATGCAGACTGTGCGCGTGCTGCGGGGGCACTACCGCGAATTTCAGCTCTCGGTGCTCGAGGTACTGCCGCGTATTCGGTTCGATCCCGCTCGCATCGCCGGGTGTCAAGTACAGC
This sequence comes from Gemmatimonadaceae bacterium, assembly GCA_035688075.1. Taxonomy (GTDB): domain Bacteria; phylum Gemmatimonadota; class Gemmatimonadetes; order Gemmatimonadales; family Gemmatimonadaceae; genus JADGGM01. The sequence continues at coordinate 30,980 of DASSNL010000162.1, read as the reverse complement.
AGTTGGTCCAGATGCCTTTCTCGTTCCGCATCCCCGACTAGAACGGGACGCTCCGCTCCGCGACTTACTGTCGTCACCGCCTTCCCCATAGCGCAGGGCTCGCCTCGGCGCTGCCAAAGCGGACCGTGCTGTCGGCTCCATGGAAGCTCGTCGAGGCGATACCTTGACATCCGACAACAATGCCCACATTGTATTGTCGGACGTCGAGGTATCGAGCCACAACGGAGACCTTTGCATGGATGAACGCGCCGATCTTCTCCAGGGCACCCTGGACCTTCTCATCCTCAAGACTCTCATCCTCGGACCCCTGCACGGCTGGGGGATCTCCAAGCGGCTGCGCGAGCTCTCGAGCGATGTGTTCGACGTGGGGCAGGGGAGTCTCTACCCCGCTCTCTACCGCCTGGAGGACAAGGGGTGGATCCGCTCGGAATGGGGCGTGAGCCCCGAGGGGAGAAGGGCCAAGTTCTACACGCTAACCGCCGCGGGTAAGAAGCGCTTCGCGGCCGAGCGCTCGCAGTGGCGCCTGTTCGCCGGGGCTGTGGAGCGCGTACTCGAGGCGACCTGATACGCCGGAGGCACGTATGAGCCAGTGGATGCAACGCATCGCGCGACGCATTCGCGCGCTCCTGCACGGGGATGCGGTGGATGGGGATGTGGACGCCGAGATCCGCCTGCACCTGGAGATGGAAACCGAGGAGCTGATGCGCGCCGAAGGGCTTCCGGCCGCAGAGGCGCGGCGACGAGCGCTCGTCTCCTTCGGCGGCGTGGAGCGCTACAAGGAAGCGCACCGCGACGCGCGCGGAGTACGCTGGTTCGAAGAGCTCACGCAGGATCTCCGCTACGCGATTCGCGGTCTGCTGCATGCGCCCGCCTTCTCGGTCTCCGCTGTCCTCGTCCTGGCGCTCGGCATCGGCGCCAGCACCGCGGTCTTCAGCGCTGTGGACGCCGTGCTCCTCTCTCGTTTGCCCTATCCGCACGACGACCAGCTGGTTCGCATCTACAACCAGAGCGGGCCCACCAACCGCTGGACTCTCTCCACGGTGGACCTCCACGCGCTCGAGGAGCAGTCGCGAACTCTTTCCGCCGTCGGCGCTCTGCGGGGGAAGCGGGTGGCCGTGTCGTACGGCAGCGCGGCCGAGCGCCTGCCGACTGGCTTCGTGACTTCCGGTTTCCTGCATGCGCTCGGCGTCCGGCCGGTGCGCGGTCGCACCCTCGAAGCGAGGGATGATGCGGTTGGCGCTCCACCCGTCGCCGTCGTCAATCATCGCTTCGCGACCGAGGCGCTGGGCGGCGACGCGAGCGCCGTGGGGCGGAGCATCATGGTCGACGGGGTTGCGCATACAGTGGTTGGGGTGCTTCCGGCGGGGGTGAACGATCTCGCCGGGGTACACGCCCAGATCTGGGCGTCGCTCCAGCTCGAGCCACCCACCAGGCGCGGTCCTTTCGGGCTGTACGTGATCGGACGACTCGCCGACGGCGCGACGCTCGATGCGTCGCAGCGCGAGCTGGTGGAGATCAGCAGGCGCGTCTTCCCTCTGTGGAGCGCGGGCTTCCAGGACTCCACGGCGCATCTGACGCCGGTGTCACTTCGAGGGGATCTCCTCAGGGGCGCGGGGCACACGCTCGGGCTGCTCGCGGCGGCGGTGGCGCTCGTGCTGCTGATCGGCGTAGCGAACGTCGCCGGGTTGATGCTGGTGCGCGCGACGGGCCGATCGAGGGAGATCGTGCTACGTACCGTGCTGGGTGCTACGCGAGGGAGGCTGGTCCGGCTCCTGGTTACGGATAGCGTAGTGCTCGCGGTAGTCGGCGCGGTAGCGGGGATCGCGCTCGGTGCTGCCGCGCTCGAGTTGCTGAAGGCGATCGGGCCGGACGTTCCGCGCCTCGACGAAGCCCGGCTCGACCTGAGGACGGTCGCCTTCGCCGCGGCTGCAGCACTCTTCGCGGCGGTCAGCATCGGCGCGTATCCCGTGGCACTTCTCCTCAAACGCGACGCGGCGCCCGCACTCCGCGATGGCGATCGCGCCGTCGGCGCCGGCCGACGCTCCCACGCGGTTCGCGGTGCCTTCGTGGTCGCCGAGTTCGCGCTCGCGCTCCCAGTGCTGGCGGTCGCGGCGCTCCTGCTCAACAGCTTCATGCGACTGCAGCGAGTGGACCCAGGGTTCGATCCGGAGCGTCTCGTATCCATCCATGTGTCGCTCCCATCGGGGCTCTACCCGAACGATTCGGGCGACACGTCGGTGAGAGACTACTGGGCGCGGGCCCTTCCGCTCGTGCGCGCTGTTCCAGGAGTTGCGAGCGTGGGGCTCGGCGCGGCGCTGCCGCCGTACGATTGGGGGGACTTCAACAACTTCGATCTGGTTGACCGGCCCGTTCCGCCCAATACCTCACAGCCGGTCGCACCCTGGGTGGGGATCGGGGACGGGTACTTCGCGGCGCTCGGCGTTCCGCTTCTGGAAGGGCGTCTCTTCACGCCGGCCGACACGGGCGTCGCGCCCGTCGTGGTGGTGAGTCGCTCGTGGGCCAAGCATTACTATCCCGACGGTAGCGCGATCGGGCGGCAGATGATCTCGGGCGGCTGCACCGAATGTCCGCACACGACCGTCGTCGGCGTAGTAGGCGACGTGAAGTACGATGGATTGGGCGGCACCGGCGACGCGGTCTATGCGCCCGTCACCGAGGGGTGGCCGCTCGACCTCAATCTCTTCGTCAGGACGTCAGTTCCGCCGGCGCAGGTGGTGAGTCGCGTTCGTGCCGCGCTCGCGTCGGTGGATCCGGGGATCCCGCTGAACGAAGTCGTGAACATGGACGAGAGAGTTTACGAGTCTATAGCGCAGCCGCGCCACATGACCGCGCTGCTGGGCGGCTTCGCGGCCGCGGCGGTGGTGCTGGCCGCGGTGGGGATTTTCGGGATGCTCTCCTACACCGTGAGTGCGCGCCGCCGCGAGATCGGGGTACGCATGGCACTGGGAGCGACGGGGCGCACGGTGATCGGGATGATAGTACGGCGCGGGATGGGGCACGCGATCGCGGGCGCGGTGCTCGGACTGGTTGCCGCGCTGGTAGGGACGCGATGGCTCGCGAGCGCGCTCTTCGACGTGAACGCAACGGATCCGCTGACGCTCGGTGCGGTCACGCTCCTCCTGCTCGTCGTAGCGCTCGTCGCGTGCTGGCTCCCGGCGCGCGGCGCGGCGGGGATCGATCCCGTGGAGGCGATCCGGGCGGAGTAGCGACGGGGTCAGGTCTGGGATCGTGAATTGGTAAGGCCGGCTTCTCCGGCTGTACCCGACATCGTCATCCCCGCGCAAGCGGGGACCCGTGTTACTCGACCGAACATGGGTCCCCGCTTGCGCGGGGATGACGTGGCACACGATTCCAGACCTGACCCCGAAGTGGGTGGCTGGTATCCGCAGCGCGCTGCGCTCCGCGCTAAGTTTCGCCATGCCTACCACTCCGGAGAGCTGGCGCGAGCATCTCCTCGAGGACCCGGCCCGCATCCGCCGGCTCCTCGAGGAAACGCGTCGCATCGCCGTCCTCGGGATGAAAGTGGAGGACTGGCAGCCCGCCTTCTACGTGCCGGAGTACGCGGAGCAGGCGGGCTACGAGATAATCCCGGTGCCCGTGTACTATCCCGAGGTGACCGAGATCCTCGACCACCCGGTTTATCGCACCGTCTCCGCCGTGCCGGGCGAGATAGACATGGTCAACGTCTTCCGCCGCCCGCACGACATCCCGCAGCACGTCGACGACATCATCGCCAAGCGTCCGCGCTCGGTGTGGTTCCAGCTGGGGATCAGGAACGATGCGGCTGCCGAGGTGTTCGCACGCGCGGGGATAGACGTCGTGCAGGACCGCTGCCTGATGGTGGAGCTGAGGATGATGGGGCGCTGAGCGGCGCGCACGCCGCGCCTGCTACACTCGCTCACTCGAGTGCGCGCCGAAAGGCGCGCACTGGAGGATCATGGCTCTCTCACTGCGCGTGGAAGACCGCCAAGGTGCCGCTCGAGCCCGTGAGTGTGAGCGTGGAGTCGGTTGCCCGAAATCCTGTGACCTCGGGAATGATCGCCAGATACGCGCGCTCGAGCGAGTCGCCGTCGGCGCATGCCATTTTCGTGGAGATCGCCGGTCCGAAACCCAGGCTGTCGCCCGCGATGGTGTAAGGAGCGCTGTACCGGTTGCAGCCGGCAAAGCCCGCCGCGCGCGAAGCGGCAGAGTCGAAGCGGATAGTCGCCGGCTTTCCTCCGGCGCCCGGCGGTGCGGCGCTGTCGCCAAGCGTGACGAGCGCCCACTCACGCTCCACGATCGCACCGGACGATGTGCCGCCCGAGCTGCCGCCCGAGCGCGACGCAGCGGTGTCGGGTGTACGGTCGCTCGACCTGTTCGTACAGGCGAGCGCAAATAGAGTCGCGGCGCACGCGGCGATTCGCGCAACTATCCTGGGCGACAACGTCGTATCCTGTCGCTCGAGGGAACGATATTCGGACTGCCGCAACGCCTCACCACCGCTCGTCTGCAGACGGCCCGTAGATCGACGGGATCGGGACGTTCAGCTCGCGCATGTACACGGTGAGTTGACCGCGATGATGGATGAGATGCCTCAGGTGCATGCGGACCGTGGGGCCGCGCTTCGACGTGAAGAGCACGTTGTCTCCGTGCTTCAGCTCCCAGTTCTCGTCGAGAGCCGCTCCGGTTACCGACTTCAACGCATCGCGCGCCGCGGCGACGTTCTTGTCGAATTCCGACAGGAGCTTCTCCGTCTTCTCGAAGCTGTACCCGCCCGCGGTCGCTAGATCGATGTGCGGCTCGCGGAGCGTGGTCGCGATCCACCCTGGCATCCACGCTACGAGCTGCGCGAGGTGGCCGAGCGGGAATGACTTCTCGTGCGGCTTCCACGGCCCCTTGTCGTCCGGAACGCGCTCGAGGAGCCGGCGCGTGGTGGCCATCTCCTGGTCGAACTCGTCGAGTGGAATAGCGGGTGCGGTCATCGGGCGACCTCCGGTGAGACGTGAATCATTCTGCGGAATTACCGGATGATGTCTCGAGCTCCGAAGCGGGTTCCCGCATTCCCTCGAGCCCCAGCGAACGGGCGAGATGGCATCCGCCGGCGATCGGGCGCACTTCGACGGTCATGCCGTACTGGAGATTGGGCGACTCCTCCGCGATGGCGGTGGCCTCGTCCATGCTCTCCGCGTTGAGGAAGAAGTAGCCGCCGATCATCTCTTTCGCCTCCGCGAATGGTCCGTCGACTCGTCGGCCGGCGGCGGCGCGGGAAACGACGCGCCCTTCCGGGAGCAGAGGGTGCCCGTCCAGAAGCTTCCCCTGTGCGGCCAGCTTGTCGCACCACGCGTTCCAGTCGGCGAGCGCTCGTCGTCGCTCGTCGCGCGACATGGCCTCGTAGCGCTCGGGAGTGGATTCGCGGAAAATCAGCAGGTAGGAGTTCGAAGCAGCGCCCATGCGAACCTCGGGGGATAATGGAGCGTTTCGTCGGACCCTGATGCTGCGCGCTCCGCGCGGCCGGCGCAACCCCCGTGGGCGGCGGGGTCAGGTCCGGAATCGTGAATCGATACGAGCGACGAAGCGCTCGTATCGATTCACGATTCCGGACCTGACCCGTCGTTCGCGAGCGCCACGGCCGCCAGCTCTCCGTCGTGCGAGAGGGTGATGTCCCAGCCGGCCAGCGGCGCCGCGCCCCCGCGGGGATAGAGTCGCGGCGGTCCGAAGACCGAGCCATGTCGCTCGCGCACTATCTCCACCTCTCCGAGTCCCGCCTCCGCAGCGAGAGCGCGCGCCAGTCGACGCACCGCGAGCGACTCGGCGGCGCGCCCGGCAAGCGACAGCTGCTCTCGATCCGTGGGCTCGTAGACAGTCGAGTCGCGATCCAGCTCGGCACGGGCCGAGATCGCTACCCTGAGCGAGTGGAAATCACCATCCGCTTCCATCGCGACGCAGTGCACGAACGTGGGAGACAATCTCCACTCGACCGGGAGCACTACGCCATCCAGCCCGTCGAGCCCTTGCAGCCTCACGCGCCCGGCGCGGAGCACGGATCTCGCCGGTACGGACCTCCCCGGCGGGGCGCCCTCGGATACCGAGCTACCGTCGCTGTCGATCGTCAGCGCAGCGTCATCGGGAATCACCTCGTAGCGCGAGTGCGCGAAGATCACATCGGGGCTGAGCTTCTTCGCCACCTTGTACGCCGCTTCCTTCGCCGCCCAGAGTATCCAGAGCGCCGTGTCGGGGCTCGGCGAACTCGCTATCAGCTCCGCCTCGCGCGTCGTGAACACTCTCGCGAGGAAGCGCGTGTCGCCCGATTTCCCGGCCGCTTCACGCGCTCGCAGGTCTACCAGGTCGTTCCCGATCAAAGTACCTCGTCTCCATCTCGGCGAGCTTCTGGATGATCTGCGTAGCAAGGTCGCGGGCGCCGCGCAGGCCGGTGGCCGTGGTGGCAGGACGGAGCATGTCCAGCTCCACGCAATACTCGTCGCCCGTGTGCGGGTAGTCGGTGTATCCCTCCTGCTTCCGGCCGCGCATGTACACGCAGAGCACGCGCGTCTCGGGCACCGCCTGTATTATCTGGCCCACGCCGTAGGTGAAGTTCTCGGTGTCCACCCGCGCCGTGCGGCTTCGGCCCCCCTCGGGGAAGATGGACACCAGCTCGCCCGACCGGAGCAGATAGGCGATCTTCCCGAGCGTGCGCTTCACCTCCTCGCGCGGGCCGCCTCGCGTGACGTAGACGCACTTGCCGAGGAACGACGCCACCCGCCAGAACCAGGTGCGCGAGAAGTTGGCCTTCTCCGGCACGCTCCACGGAAAGCGCGAATAGTGCCAGAGGTAGCTGTGCAGCGGAGCGAGCGCCCACACGAGGATGATCGTGTCGAGCAGGGTGAGATGATTGGAGCAGATGAGAATCGGCCCGGGCTCCGCTTCCACCAGCTCCGTGAAGCGTGCCCGGACGATTTCGGCATCGCGCACCGAGAGTCGCTTTATCACCCGCGCCCAGACGAGCGCGGTGGGCGCGACGATCGGGAAGAAGAGAAAGGACACCCGGCGCTGCAGCGCCAGGGTGCGCTGGTCGCGGCGCGCTATCGAATCCACCGGAGGAGCTACTGCTTCTGCTCCCGGATGACGGTCACGGCGTCGCCCAGCGTGCGGACGCGGTCCGCTGCCTCGTCGTCGATCGCGATGTCGAACTCGTCCTCGAACGCCAGCACGATGTCCACCAGGCGCGCGGAGTTCACGCCGAGATCCTCGAGGAGTCGGGTATTCTCGTCGGCACTCGCCAGCTTGTCGCTGTTCTTGACGAAGGGCTTGATGATGCCGATGACCTTCTCGAACGTCTCCTGTTGCTCCATTTCAGCTGCTCCTTTCTCGGTTGTCGTTACGGGAATCCCACTTCCCGAATATCACGCACGCGTTCACGTCTCCGAAGCCGAAGCTGGCCTTCGCCAGAATACGCGGCTGCAGCTCCCTGGTCACATGAGGGATGCTGGCCGCGTACGGCTCGAGCTCCGGGTGCAGGTCCTCGCAGTTGAGCGAGCCGTGCACGAAGCCGCGATCCAGCTCCAGCACCGACGCTACGCATTCTATCCCCCCGGCCGCGCCAAGTGTGTGCCCGATCATCGACTTCGTGGAATTGATGGGCGGGAAGCGCTCCGGCGCGACTCCGAGAGCGGCCTGCCAGCTCGCGATCTCGCGCGGATCGGCCATGGTGGCGGTGAGGTGGCCGTTGATCGCGTCCACCTCCTCGCCGCGAACCCCCGCCGAGTCGAGTGCGGCGCTGATGCAGCGCTGCACCCCGAAGGGGTTGGGAGCGGTCATGCTTCCGCCCTGCCGCTGACCGCCGCTGTTCACCTCCGCTCCCCTTATCTCCGCGTAGATCCTCGCACCGCGCGCGAGCGCGCTCTCGAGATCCTCCAGCATGAGCATCCCTGCACCCGAGCCGGGGACGAAGCCGGTTGCACTGGCGCTCATCGGACGCGACGCCTTCTCGGGCTCGTCGTTCTTCCCGGTGGCCAGAACGCGCATCGCGTCGAACGACCCCCACGTGTAGTGCGACTCGCCTTCCACGCCGCCGGCCAGCATTCGCCTGGCTCGCCCCGCGCGGATGTGCCAGTACGCCTCCACGATCGCCTCGGTGCCGGTGGTGCATGCGCTGCTGTTGGTCGATACCTGACCGCCGAGGCCGAGCAGCCCGCCGATGCGCGCGCTCACGCCGCTGCACATCACCTGCTCCACGATCGTGCTCCCCATCCTGCGCGCGCGCCCCGCGTCTATGGTGGGACCCGCGTAACCACACATGAGATCTATCCCGGCCACGCCGGTGCCGACGATGGCGCCGGTGTCGAAGTCGGGTTCGGCCGCCATGTCGGTCGGCACCTCGAAGCCCGCGTCGCGCCAGCAGTCCACGGCGGCGATAGCGCCAAAGGATATCACCGTGGACTTCATCGAGAAGCGCTGCTCCTCGCTGAAGTAGCGCTCCTTGATCTCCTCCACACCCTGCGGCGCGGCGCCCACCTGGCAGCCGAACTTGAGCTCCCGGAGCTTCTCGTAGAAGCGGATCCCGGAGCACCCCTCGCGCAGCGCGCGCTCGAACTCATCGAGCCCGTGGCCGTTGGGCGCGAGCACGCCGAGGCCGGTCACTACAACTCGTCTATCCAATTCTGATCCCCAATCCCGAAAGTGTGCAGGCAGCCACCACGCTCCCGTCGGCTTTCGTCATCTCCACCTTCGACCTGAGCTTGTTGCGACGCCAGAAGATCTTCTCGCCACGGCAGATTACCTGCTCGCCGGGGAGAACACCGTCCAGAAACTCCACCTCCGCATCGGTGAAGATCGAGCGCCAGCGCGGGAGCTCCTCCAGGCCGACTTCCAGCGCCTTCAGGTAGATTCCGAGCGCCACGACGCCCGTCTGTGCCATGGTCTCGAGGAGAATCACTCCAGGCGTGAGCGGCATCCCGGGGAAGTGTCCCTCGTAGAAGCTCTCGTCGGTCCTGAAGGTGTAACGTCCCTCGATGCGATCCTCACTTATATCGGTTATCTCGTCGATGAAGCGGAAGGGATGCTGCTGCGGTACGAGCGCGAGCACCTCATCGGGCGCGAGTACCCGGCCGCCATTCCCATCCACCTTCTGCTCCCTCATCGCTTCAACACCCCGCCCGTGGAGTTGGCCGAACGCGCGGGGTAGTCGGTGTAACGGATCCCTTCGAACATCCCCACCTTCGCATCGGTGATGGTGTAGATGTGCTCGTCATCCACGAATACCCGTCCAGTACCTACTGCGAGCGCCGTTCCGCTGCTCTTCAACTCGGCGTAGCGCCGCACGTCGATCTCGTAGCGCACCAGGTGGTCGAACGGACGGATCTGACCGGAGAACTCTATCTCCTTGCAGCCGAGGGCGCGCCCGATCCCCTTGGAGCCGGCGACGGAGCAGTAGAGTCCGAGGAGCTGCCAGATGGCGTCTACGCCCAGACACCCGGGCTGCACGGGGTCGAGGCGGAAGTGACATTGAAAGAACCACTCGTCGAAGCGCACATCCTGCTCGGCGATGATCGCACCGCGCGAGCCGTCGCGCCGGATCTCGGTGACCCGATCGAACATGAGGAGCGGCGGTGCGGGAAGGACGCCGAAGTCCTTGGACGGCGGATCTTCCACGAGCGTGCCCCAGGCGATGGCGATCAGCTCTTCCTTCGAGAAGCACGTTCTGGCGAGGTACTCCGCGTATTTCATTCCGTCTTTCCCGAGAAAGTGATCAGCGCGCCGCCCCATGCGAGCCCCGCACCCACCACCACCAGCGCGAGCCGGTCGTCTGGGGAGAAGCGCTCCCAGTTCTGCGAGAACACGCCGGGTGCGCCAGCCGCGCCGCAGTTCCCGAAACAGTCGACGTTGTAGAGGTGGCGCGACTCCGCCACGCCCGCGCGATCGGCGGACGAGCGGAGCATCGAGAGGTTTGCCTGGTGTCCGATGAACCAGGGCTCCACGTCCAGATCCTCATCGCGCTTGGCTAGGAGCTCCTCCGCCGTGGCGGCCGTCTTGCGAATCGCGAAGCGCTGCACCGCCGGACCATCCTGAACGAAGAAGCCGCCGGTGGGGATCGTGACGTTGTCCCAGCCGGCAGGATCGGAAACGAAGGTCGTTCTGCGCACCGCTGCCCGCGCCGGCACCCTGGGAGATACGACCGCGGCGCTGCTACCGTCACCCCACAGCACCGCGGTAGCGCGGTCGGAGTAGTTCACGACGCGTGTGTTGTTCTCGGCGCTCACGATGAGGATGAAATCAGGGAGCGTCTCCGGGCGCATCTTCCCGAGAAAATTGAGCTGTGCCACGAACGTGGAGCACGCCGAGTTGATGTCGAACGCGGGCGCCTGGATCTGCAGCTCCGCGGCCACCGTGCAGCTCTCGGCGGGCGTGAGATACTGCGGGGAGCAGCCGCCGGCGATGACCATCCCGATGTCGCTCGGCTCCAGCCCCGCGCGCTCGAGCGCCATGCGCGCGGCGCGCGCCGCGGTCTGCGCGTTGGTGTAACGCGATGCCTCGTATGCGGCCCGCGGATCGGCGTTGCGCGTGTCTCGGATGTAGTCGAGCGAGAGAACCGTGCGGCGCTCCCGGATCCCCACTCTTTCGAGAATCCACTCGTCGGTCGTGCCGATGTCGAGCGACTCGAGAAAGGCGTTGTCGATCACGTTCTCAGGGTGGAAGTGACCGACCCCGTGTATCTGTAGCATCCCTTCGTCCTTGCCTTACGTCACTTCAGGCGGGAGCGATCCGCTCGCCCCCGTCCACGGGAATTATCGCGCCGTTGACCCAGGCCGCCTCGGGGCGGCAGAGGAGGGCGATGAGCTCGCCCACATCCTCGGGGCGTGTGAGCCGCCCGTAGGGGTTGCGCTGCTCGGCGACCTCGCGCATGCGATCGCTGCCCGGGATCACGCGCAGAGCCGGCGTATCGGTGACGCCGGGCTGGATGATGTTCGAGCGGATGCCGTACGGAGCGAACTCCACGGCGATAGAGCGCGACACCGCTTCCAGCGCCGCCTTCGCAGCGGACACCGCCGCATAGCCGCGCCAGGCGACCTGGTTCCCCTCGCTCGTGAGCCCGAACACGCGCGCATCCCCGGCGAAGAGCCGGCGCGCGAAGACGTCCTGTACCCAGCTCAGCAGGCTCGTACCCATGCTGTAGACCGTGCGCGCCATGTCCTCGTCGTCGATCAGCGCCTCACCGTAGTCGGTCTCCGATTGAACCGCCTGAGACACCGGAGCGACCGGCTTGAGGTTGCCGAGCGCTATGGAATGGAGGAGCATGCGCACGCGCCCTTCCGTACCCGCCGCCTCCGCGAGGGAGTCGAGCGCCGTCTTTCTCCCATCCGCGCTCAGTGCGTCCAGATTCAGCGCGACGAAGCCGCCTCCGTGCGAGCGAATCTCGGCGAAGTCAGCCTCTATCCGGGGCATGGCGCCCCGGCGATCGCGATGGATGACGCACACGCTCATCCCGCGGCGAGCGACGGCTTTGGCAGTAGCGAGGCCGAAGCCGCTGGAGCCGCCGAGTATGAGTGCCCACTCGTTCGGAGTGAACTCGTTCACGCGTGGTTCGGGTGGCGCGCTTCGCCGCAGGCATTCGCCGGCCGGCGCGCGACACGATCAGCGAAGTTCGAAATCCGAGATCCTTGGAACTCGGCGCCGGGGTGCTCGAAGCGCATGTGGTCGTGGAAAGGGTGTGCTTCAGAGTCACGCGAGGCGGACTCGAATCGCTAACCATGGCAAGGTAATGGGGAGGGAAGCGAGAAGAAAGCAGAGAGCAGAAAGCAGAAAGCAGTGAACTGCCGAGGGGGGAGAGGGAGGAAAGAGGAAGCAGGAAGCAGGAAGCAGGAAGCAGTAAACGACCTCGGGGTAGAGGGCCTTACCGCCAGGAGCCGGTACCTGCTTCCTGCTTCCTTGCCCTTTCTGCTTTCTGCTCTCTGCTTTCTGCCAATCACTCTTCCCTCAGCACCCTCTGCACCTCCACCCGGGTGGCGCGGCGGGCTGGGAGGTAGGTGGCGGAGAGAGCGACGAGGAGGACGAGCAGGGCTACAGAGGAAAAGGTGATGGGGTCGGTGGCGCTGACCTCGAAGAGCTGGTCGCGGAGGACGCGCGAGGTGGCGAAGGCACCGGCGACGCCGAGAAGGACGCCGGCGGTCGTGAGGAGGAGACCGCCGCGCAGGATGAGTCGCACCACGGAGGTGGCGCGGGCGCCGAGTGCCATGCGGATGGCGATCTCGCGGCGACTCCGACCGACCACGAACGCCACCACGCCGTAGATCCCGATGGCGGCGAGGATCAGCGCGACCGCGCTGAAGACGCCCAGTGTCAGCGATCCAAAGCGGCCGGTGGCGCTCTGCGTGCGCAGGTCGCTCGAGAGCTGGCGGACGTCGTAGATGGGGAGCGACGGGTCGAGCGCCGCCACCTCGCGTTGCAGCGTGGCGAGCGACAACGGCGAGCTTCCCTTCTGGCGCACGGAGATCTCCATCGCCGAAGCCGGGTGCTGCGCGAGCGGGAAGTAGACATCGGGCTCGCTCCCCGGCGCTGCGAGATTCGTGGTGAGGTCGCGGTAGCGCACGGTGCCCGCAACTCCGACGACGGTCATCTGAGGTCCGTCGGCGCCGCCGATACGGAAGTGCTGGCCGATTGGATCGGCGTTGGGCCAGAAGCGCTTCGCCATGGCGTCACTGATCACCGCCACTTCGGGTGAGCCCTTGGTGTCGGTGGTCGTGAACGACCGACCGCGGATGATGGGGATGCCGAGCGTCGCGAAGTACGATGGCGACCCTGCGTGCCTGTAGAAGCGGACTCCATCCTCGTCACCCTCAGGAAGTCTGAGGATGGCGGCGCTGCTGCTTCCCCCGAAGGGGAGGTCGGAGCTCATCGCTGCCGACTCTACCGATGGGAGCGACTCGAGGCGATCGATGAGCTGGTTGGCGAAGGCGATCCGGGCGTCGGAGTCGTAGCGCTCGGCGGGCAAGTTCAGGCGCGCGCCGAGCACCCCGTCGGGACGGAAGCCGGGGGAGACGGCGAGCTGGTGGCGAAGGCTGCGGAGCATGAGCCCAGCGCCGGCGAGCAGCACGAGGGCAATCGCGATCTGACCTACCACGAGGAACTGGTGCGCGCCCGCGCGGCCGATGCGCGCGAGCCCCGAATTCGACGCACCGGCCTCGCGGAGCGCGGTCGAGATGTCGCGCCGCGCACTGCGGAAGGCGGGAACCACGCCGAAGATCACTCCGGCAAACACCGCCACGCCGAGCCCGAAAGCGAGTGCTCTGCCGTTCACCTCCGGGTGGGCGTACGCGGGAAGGAGGCCGTCGGGGATGAGCGGCGTCATGGCGCGCACGCCGAGCCAGGCGACCAACGCACCCACCACACCGCCAGCGATTGCGAGAACGACACCCTCGACGAGGAGTTGGCGCACCAGTCGTGCACGATCGGCGCCGATCGCCATCCGCACGGCGATCTCGCGACGCCGGGCGATGCCGCGCACGAGCTGGAGACTGGTGACGTTGACGCACGCGATTAGCAGGAAGAGGAACACGGCGCCGAAGAGCGTGAAGAGGAGCGAGCGCGTGCTGCCGAGATAGTTCTCCTCGAGCGACATGAGTCGCACGCCGCGGTCAGTGTTGGTTTCAGGATACGACTGGGTGAGCCGCGCTGCGACGCCATCGATGTCGCGCTGCGCGTCGGCCATGGTGACGCCGGGCTTCAGACGTCCAACTGCCATGAGCCAGCGCGTGCCGCGGCGCTCGATGATGGAGGCGGGGCTCGTGAGCGAGATCATCATCGACGGGACCCACACGTCGGCGGCGAACGAGAGCCCCGTGAAGCCGGGCGGCATCACGCCGATCACCGTGAGCGCTCGGTCGTTGAGGGTGATGATCCTGCCGATGATGGCGCTGTCGCCGGCGAAGCGCTCGTGCCAGAGCGCGTCGCTGATCACGGCTACAGGGTGGGCATCGGGCGCATCGTCGTCCGACGGAAGGATGGTGCGGCCGAGCGCGGCGCGGGCGCCGATGAGCTGGAAGAAGCCGCCCGAGACCATCTCGCCGCTGAGGCGTACCGGCTCCGCGGTGGTACGGAGGTTGAGCGAGATCGGATCGAAGAGCGCGACATCGGTGAGCGTGTGGTTCATGGACCGCCAGTCGGCGATCTCGGGGAAGGACGCACCGCGGATGTCGCCCTCTGGCTGCTTGATCCCCCAGAGCACCACGATGTCATCCGGCTCGTGGAATGGGAGGGGGCGGAGGAGCGTCGAGTCGACGAGACTGAACATCGCGGTGCTCGCGCCGATACCGAGTGCGAGGGTGGCGATGACTGCCGAGGTGAAGCCGGGGCTGCGGCGGAAGGTGCGCAGCGCGAATCTGAGATCGTTCCACATGTCGCCGATCATCTCCGTGCGGTGGACGCGGCGCTCGCGTCGTTCATCGATGGTGATGCACTCGTCGCGTATGAGAAGCATGTCACCGAACTGGCGCTCCGCTTCCGCGCGCGCCTCATCGCGCGATAGGCCGGAAGCGACGAGGTCCGCGGTGCGCATCTCCAGGTGGAAGGAGAGCTCGGCGCGCACGTCGCCGCGGATGTCGGAGCGGAGCGAATGCAGGAGCCGGCGCCAGCCGGGTCGCGGTGACGAGGGAGCCATCGTGCATCACCCTGGTAGTCAGGCCGGTTGAGCGGTGGTGCGGAGCACCTTGCCGACGGCGTCCACGAACTCCGTCCAGGTCGCGGTCTCGGTACGGAGCTGCTGACGTCCGCGAGTGGTGAGCTGGTAGAACTTGGCGCGCCGGTTGTTGGGTGATAGCTGCCACTCGGACTTCACCAGCCCGCGCTCTTCGAGGCGGTGGAGGGCGGGGTAGAGCGAGCCCTCACCGACGTCGAGGACCTGACCGGTAAGCTGCTGGATCCAGCGCGCGATTGCGTAGCCGTGCGCGGGTCCCCAGGAGAGGGTCTTGAGTACGAGGAGGTCTAGGGTACCCTGGAGCAGGTCCTGTGGAGGTCTGGGCATGGTGCGCTGGTGTAGGGGTGCGGGGTGGCTTCATACATCGACTGTCGATGTATGAGGTCATACGTTGGGGCTCGATGCATCGGCTGTCAAGGGGAAGGGGTGTGGCACCCTCCATGGACAGCCAGCCACCAGGGTCAAGCCGCTCTTGCAAATGCTTTAGTTTTGGCTAAATTGAGACTTGGTAATCGCTAAAATCGTGGCTGTCCGGCAGCACGCCCGGTGACCCGCGCCGTACCGCTGCTCGGGCCGGCATCTGGACGGTGGCTGCTAGCTCCAGGGGCTTCATGCGCTTGCTGTCGATCCTCGCTCCACTCTTCCCCGCGCTGGCAACGAGCGCAGCGGGCCAGGTGACACGCTCCGTCCCGGAAGCCCCACCCATCCGGGACAACAGCTTCCTCATCGAGGAGGCGTATAACCAGGAGCGCGGCGTCGTACAGCACATCAATACCTTTGTCCGCGCTTCCGACGGCGGCTCGTGGGCTTACACCTTCACTCAGGAGTGGCCGCTGAGTGGGCAGCGCCACCAGGTCGGCTTTACCCTTCCCGTAGTGAGCGCGTCGGCGGCCGATGGGGGTGGTACCGGGATAGGCGACGTCGCCGTCAACTACCGTTTTCAGCTCGCTGGAATCGTGAGAGGGGGAGCGAGCGGCGCGGCCGCGTTCGCGCCACGCGTTACCGTCATCCTCCCGACCGGCGCCAGTCGTCACGGCTTCGGCAAGGGCGGCGCCGGGCTCCAGGTCGATCTTCCACTCAGCGTCGAGCTCCCGGCCGCGCTGGTGACGCACGTGAACGCGGGGGCGACCTATACGGCCCGCGCTCGCAACTCGCGCGGGGATCGCGCCGCGACGCTCGACTACACCGTGGGCCAGAGCCTCATCTGGCATGCGCTTCCACGCTTCGATCTGATGATCGAAGCAGTCTGGACGAGGACGCAGAATGTGACAGGGCCGAGTCGCACCGCGCGGGGCTCGGAAGTCCTTCTCGCGCCTGGTGTCCGCACTGCACTCGACCTCGAGTCCGGGCTGCAGATCGTCCCGGGCCTGGCCTTCCCCGTCGGTGTGGGTCCGAGTCGGGGGGCGCGAAGCGTCTTCGTCTACCTCAGTCTGGAACACCCGTTCGCGAGAGCGGCGCCATGACATCGTCGCGCGCTCGCATCGGAGCGAGGAATCCACCATGAAGCTCAGAGAGCTGCTGAAGATTCACTCCGCCAGCGCAACTACCAGCGACGGCCCGAGCGTGTCGCGCCGGCGCTTCCTCCATACCGGCATCGGCGGCACCGGACTGCTCGGCGCTGCTGCTCTCGGCCTGGCTCCTTTCCGCGACGGGGCATCGTCAGGCGGAGAGAATTCGAGGCAATTGCCCGAGGGTGCATACGACCATCGGAGCGGTGGCGCGCACGACGCCGTGTTTCATCCGATGCCCACCGTAGTCGGCGAAGTCGATCACGAGCGCAACGGGTTCCACCCAACGCGTATCCTCACGGATTTCGACGCTGGCAAGGTGAGCACCCTCCCCAACGGGCAGACGCTGCACGAGTACACCTTCATCGCGCAGAACAGGAACATCGAAGTCGTACCGGGGCTCGAGTTCCCCGCATGGACGTACAACGGCCGCATCCCCGGACCCACCATCCGCGTTCGAGAAGGCGACCGCGTACGCGTCCGGCACATCAACGCGAGCGATCACCCGCACAGCATCCACTTCCACGGCGTCCACCCCGGGAGCGTGGATGGAGTCTTCGACGTCCGGTCGGGGATCGTCGGGAAGGGCGGGGAGTTCACCTACGAGTTCGACGCCGAGCCGTTCGGCCTGCACATGTACCACTGCCACGCCGCGCCTCTGGCAAAGCACATCGCCAAGGGACTATACGGCGCGTTCATCATAGATCCGAAAGCGGGCCGGCCGCACGCGGACCACGAGTTGGTGATGGTGATGAGCGGCTACGACGTGGACTTCGACGGGAAGAACGAGTTCTATCTCGTCAACGGGATCCCTTTTCACTTCGACCACGGGAAGAACCCGATTCGGATCAAGGTAGGTGAGCTGGTGCGCATCTATCTGGTTAACGCGCTCGAGTACGATCCCATCAACTCGTTCCATCTGCACGCGAACTTCTTCCACTACTACCCGACCGGCACCAGTCTCACGCCCGCCGAATTCACGGATACCATCTCGCAGATGCAGGGGCAGCGAGGGATCCTGGAGTTCAGCTACAAGCACCCCGGGCGATACATGTTCCACGCGCACAAAACGGAGTTCGCGGAGCTGGGGTGGACGGGCGTCTTCGAGGTGGAGGGCTGATCATGAGCACCGCAGCCGCCACTCAGGCTCCTCCGCGCAGGTCGCGCCTTCACACGCTCGCGCTCGTGCTGGCGCCGCTCGCGGTGCTGGTGGGAGTCATCGCGCTGTTCATCTCCACGAGGGGCGGTGGCCTCAATGTCACGCCTGCCGTGCCGATCGAGACGGTGCAGTTCGGCCGGACGATCCTGCGGCCCGATCGGATCGAGCTGCACCTGCGGAACACGAGCCCCGGGGCCATCGCCATCTCCCAGATCAACATCAACGAGGCGACCTGGCCATACTCAATCACCCCCGGCCGTGAGATTCCTCGCCTCGGCAGAGCGGTGGTAACGCTCGACTATCCGTGGGTGGAAGGCGAAGCGTACGAGATCTCGCTCCTCTCGAGCAACTCGATCCAGTTCACGACGTCCATTCCCGTCGCGACCGTGACGGCGGGGGCATCCGCGGCCACGCTATGGAGCTTCACCCTCATCGGTATCTACGTCGGGATAATCCCCATCCTGCTCGGGATGTTCTGGCTCCCTGTGCTGGGGCGGCTCGGCACGCGGGGAATGCTCTTCCTGATGTCGGCCACCGTAGGACTTCTCATCTTCCTCGGAATCGATGCAGCGACCGAGGCGCTCGAGCTCTCCGCCGAGCTGAGTGGCACCTTCCAGGGTGCAGGGATCGTAGGCATCGGGGTTGCCGGCACCTGGCTCCTCCTCGAAGCGATAGCCCGCCATCAGCGGAACATCGAGCGGCACGAGGCGGCGCGGCGGATGTCGCTCGCCACCGTGATTGCCGTCGGGATCGGCCTGCACAACCTGGGGGAGGGCCTCGCGATCGGTGCGGCCTATGCGGTTGGCGCCGCGGCGCTGGGCACCTTCCTCGTGGTCGGCTTCATCATCCAGAACGTCACCGAGGGAGTCGGCATCGTCGTCCCCATCGCGAACGACAGGCCAGGCGTCCGGCGTCTCGCGCTTCTCGGAACCGTCGGCGGCGCGCCGGCCGTGGTTGGTGCGTGGGTGGGTGGTCTGGTCTACTCGCAACCGCTCGCGGTTCTGTTCCTGGCGATCGGCACCGGCGCTGTACTTCAGGTGGCGTACGAGATCGGGCGAAAGCTGGTCTGGAACGACGCCGCCGCACCGCGGTCACCACTCACCGTAGCCGGTGGAGTGGTGGCCGGGATGCTGGTACTGTACCTGACGGGGCTGGCGATCAAGTGACCGTGGGAGGAGGTCATCGCCTTCGACTACCTTCACGCCTCGGAGGCGAGCTCCACTTCGATCCCACCCACCCAGCCGGCCACGAGGTTGTAGATCGCGCAGGCAATGGCGCTGGAGATGAATCCAATGATCGCGTAGATGACTGGCAAGGCGATGGCGAAGCCGACCCCGAAGCCGACGCCTTCCTTTTGGGGCGCGAAGGCTGCCACCGCCGCGAACAGCGGCACGAACACCAACCCCATGATCCCGTAAAGCAGGCCGAAGACCTTGGCCGTCTGCCCCACGCCGAACCGCCGAATACGCTGTGCCATCCGAGACTCCTGAATTCGAAGTGAACCCACGCACGGACTTCAGCTCTGGTCTACCAGCAACGCTACCATCAATGGGTTGAGCTCGCTAGAAGCGCAAGATCTGACCAGGGATCATGGGGGTAGCAAGAGGATCGATCCGCAATCCGCCGACTCCCGATTCGCGAGGTCCACAGTGACGATCCAGAATCGCTCCAGCCGCGTGCGCCCTGCGCTCTCGCTCCCTCTAATGCTGGTGGTGCTCGGCGCCGCGCTGCCGGCGCGCGCGCAGAGCGGAGCCGATCGCACCGCTCACGCCCACGCCGCGCACGTCGATCCTACTTCGGACAGTGCCTTCGCCGCGCTCCAGACGCGCGGGAAGCTCGCGATGGGAGTGGATCAGTACACCTCCACCCATCGCTTCGACGATCTCGCCGAAGGTGGGAGGATAGAGCTCACGCGCGATGCGTCGGACAGCGTTGGCGTGCGCACCATCCGCGAACATCTCACCTCCATCGCTCGTGCCTTCGCAAGCGGCGACTTCTCGACGCCGTTCGCGGTGCACGCGCGCGAAGTACCTGGTACTGAGACGATGGCTGCGAAGCGCGACGCGATTCGTTATGAATTCAAACCGCTCCCCGGCGGCGGTGAGGTGCGCATCTCGTCGAAGGACCCGGAGGCAATCCGCGCGATCCACGCCTTCATGGCCTTTCAGCGGGGAGATCATCGCGCGGGGGGAGAACATCGTTGATGGCACGTACGATGGTGGTGCGGCGCGGAACTGGAAGACCATCGGTACGGTTGGCGCAGTAGCGGGCGGCCGCCTCCGCGGGGGTGAGGAACTGCACGGTTCCGAACGCGAGATCGTTCAGCTTCTTCCCTAGTGCGGCCGGCTCGAAGTATGTGCGCCATGGCTCGCCGACGCTTGCGGCGCGCTCGGCGAGCGTGGCGCCGGCATGCGAGTGGTCGCTCTCCCCTCGCGCGGGCGCGAAGGTGAAGACGATCTCGCTCCCGGCAGAGCATCCCGCCACCGTACGAAGCACGGCGTCGATCGCCGGTCCGGTCAGATACATCGTGACACCCAGCCACGAGAAGAAGATCGGCTCATCGAGAGCTACGCCATGCCTGTGCAGTCCATCGGCAAGTGTCTCGCTCTCGAAGTCGATCCCGGCGAAGGTGACGTTGTCCGGAACGGTGAGATTCGCGGCCGCGAGGCGAGCGCGCTTCGCCGCCTGCGTCTCCGGCCGGTCGACTTCGGTAATGCGGAGCGCGCGTGCCCAATCCGGCTGGCGCACGATGAAGGTGTCGTAGCCGGCACCGAGAATCACGTACTGACGAACGCCTCGCGCCGCCGCTGCCTCGAGCCCGTCCTCCGCGAAGCGCGAGCGGAGAACGATGTGCGAGCGCAGCGCTTGCGCACCGGGGGATTGCAGGCGTGCGGGGTCGCTGCAGAGGCGCTCCACATTGTCGGCTCCGAGGAGCGCGACTATCGCGGGATCCGTGAGGATGAGCGGGGGATCATCCAGCAGCTGGTGCGCGGCGCGGAGCCAGGCGACTCCGGCAGCCGTCTGGCTGGGACCATGATCTGGTGGCGGCAACTTGCGTGATGCGTGTGGAGACGGAGCGGCAAGAGGGGACGAGAGGGCAACCGGGAATCAGGAATCGATCTTCTTGATACCGGTTGATCACTCTTCTCGCAACGCCTCCGTGGGGTCTATGGCCGACGCTCGCCGCGCCGGAAGGTAGCTCGCCAGAGCGGCCACGCCGAGCAGCGCCACGAGCACGGCGGCGAAGGTGGTGAGATCGTTCGCACCCACACCGTACAGCAGCGACGCCATCAGCCGGCTGAGCGCCAGCGCCGCCACGAGGCCGGCTCCCGCACCGAGCGCAGCGAGCACCAATCCCTGTCGCACGACCATGCCACGCACGTCGCGCGCGGTAGCTCCGAGCGCCATGCGCACGCCGATCTCGCGCCGGCGCTGGCTCACCAGATATGCGATCACGCCGTAGATCCCCACCATACCGAGGAGAAGCGCCAGAGCGGCGGCGATTCCCAGCAGCACGAGGACGAACGACGTGCGCGCCATGGAGCGGTTCACGAGCGATTGCAGCGGCTGCAGGTTGGCAATCGGCAGGTGGGCATCGAGAGTGCGGAGCTGCGCGCGAGCCACGGTCGCGAGTGTAGCGAGGTCGCCCTCGCCGCGAACGGCGACAGCCACGTGGCGTGGCGCGTCCGGAGAGTCGGCGGCGCCGGAAAGGATGGGGAAATACACGGCGGCTCCCGGCTCCTGATCGAGCGACCGAAAGCGCACGTCACCGACTATGCCCACGATCTCGTACCACGGGTCGCTCGACGACTGGCGGATCCGCGCGCCGAGCGCTTCGCCGTTCGGCCACCACTGGCGGGCGAACGCCCGGTTCACCACTACTCCACGGAATCCGTTGGCTGCGTCGTGAGCGTCGAGCGCGCGCCCCTGAAGTACGGGGATGCCGAGCGTCTCGAAGTATCCGGACGAGACGTATTTCAGCTCGGCCGTCGGCGTCACGCCGCCATCGGGGACGGCGCGGCTCTCGATCTCGATCCCGCCGTTCAGAAAGTCCTTCGCGAGCGGAAGGTTGGTCGTGACGGCCGCGGAGCGCGCGCCGGGGAGCGCGCGCATGCGTTCGGTCAGCTCGCGCCAGAAGACCGCCGTCTCGATGTCGCTCGGGTGGTCGTTGCGCGAGAGGGCGACCTCGAAGGTAAGCACACCGTCGGCGCGGAAGCCGGGATCGACGTGCCGCAGCGCGCGGAAGCTTCGCACCATGAGGCCCGCTCCCACCAGCAGCACGAGCGCGAGCGCCACCTGAACGGATACGAGGGCGTTGCGCGTGCGCCCTCGGTCTCGCCCACTCGTCGCGGCCCGGCCACTTCCCTTGAGCGCTGTCGACAGCTCCGTGCTGCGGCGGCGGAGCAGGGGAACGCTGCCGAAGGCCAGCCCCACGACGATGGAAACCGTCAGCGTGAAGAGCAGCAGGCGCGAATCGACGCCGATGCTCTGTGCGCCAGGGATGGTGGCTGGCGAGAGGGCGAGCAACGCCTTCACCCCCGCCACCGCGAGGAGCAGTCCGAGCGCTCCGCCCGAGAGCGCGAGGACGAGGCTCTCGCCGAGGATGAGGCCCGCGACATCGCTTCTGCTCGCCCCGAGCGCGGTGCGCAGCGCGAGCTCGCGGCCGCGGCTTTCGGCGCGAACCAGAAAGAGGTTCGCCACGTTGGCGCAGGCGATGAGGAGGACGAAGGCACCAGTCCCGAAGATGATCCACAACGGGCGGCGCAGATCCCCGACCGTACGCTCCGCCAGCGGCTGGACGACGGCCGCGAGGTGCGCCCTCTTCTTGAACTCGGGCGTGAACGCGGGAACCACACCGTCGATGTGCGCGACCAGCCGCTGCAGATCGGTCGTTGCCGATGCGAGTGTCTCGCTGCGCGCGAGTCTCGCGAAACAGAGAAACGAATAGAGCCCCGGATTCAGGTGAGCCGGATCTATCGTGAACGGAACCCAGATCCGAGTCGTGGGATCCGGGAGCTCGATGCCGCGCGGAGCTACGCCTACCACGCGATGGGTCACGCCGTCTATGGTAACGCTGCGGCCAATGACGCCAGGCTCCGCACCGAAGCTGCTCTTCCAGAGCTCGTGGCTGAGAATGGCGACAGGCTTCGCGCCAGGTTCGCCGTCGGCCGCGGTGAACGCGCGACCGACGAGGGGCTTCACTCGCAGCAGCCGGAGAAACCCGGGCGTCACGCGTGCACCCCTCACGCGCACCGGTTCTCCTTCGGCGCTCAGGTTCATGTCCTCGCCGTCCACCAGCACCATGTCGTCGAGACTTCGTTGGCCCTCTCGCAGGTAGCGATAGGTGACATCCGAGAGCGGCATGGCGTCGTAGCCGAGGCCCGGTGCGGTGAAGAATACCGAAACGAGGCGATCGGGCTCCGGGTAGGGGAGCGGGTGGATCAGCACGCGGTCTACGACGCTGAAGACGGCGGTGGCCGACCCTATCCCCAGGGCGAGCGTGAGAACGGTGGCGAAGGTGAAGCCACGGTGCTTGCGCAATCCACGCAGCGTGCAGATGGTGTCGAGTACGATGCGGTGCAGCCGTTCGCGTCGCGCCCGCTCACCCGTGCGGCGGTTGCGTTGCGTGCGGCACTCCGCTTCTATGGCGGCCACGTCGCCGAACGACTCGAGTGCCGCCTGCCGCGCGGCTTCGGGCGCGAGCCCTCGCTCGATGAACTCCTGTGCGCGCATCTCGAGGTGGAAGCGGATCTCTTCGTCCACGTCGCGCTCGGGATCGGGGCGGGAGTCGCTGAGGCGGAAGAGGCGCTTCATGGCTGCCGCCCGGGTGCGCGATCGCGCGCGATGACCGCGGCTGCCGGCATCGCTTCTGCGAACGCGTTCATGCGGTGAGCGCCCCGAGCGCGCGCGAGACCGCGTGGGAGTAGCGGGTCCAGCGGGCCGACTCGGCGCGGAGCCGTGCACGTCCCGCGCGAGTGAGCGTGTAGAACTTGGCCCGGCGTCCGGTCTCGGTGAGCTTCCACTCCTCGGCGAGGAGACCCTGTCGTTCCAGGCGGTGCAGGGCGGGGTAGAGCGCGCCCTCCTGCACGACGAGGACGTCGTCGGTGGTCTCGCGAATCCAGCGTCCGATCGCGTAGCCGTGGCGCGGGCCCCAGCTCACGGCCTTGAGGATCAGGATGTCGAGAGTGCCAGTGAAGAGATCGGAGCCGGCCACGGGAAGGGAGCGAGGAGTGTTTGGATGACGCTGCGGCACGCCGCGGTAGGATCCGCTCGCACCGGGGAAACCCTAAGTGACCTATGTATACGGCGTTCGTATACCTATGTCAACAAGGGGTCGGTGCAGAGCTCGCTCGCCGATTTATACTTCACGCTCCTACGGGGCACACCGGGAACCGAGGATCGGATCTCACATGAGCACTATCGAATCGCTTCGGAGCCGCTGGGCCGAGTTCGCCGAGCTCCCGCCCCCGGAGGGGCTGGAAGAGATCGACGCCGGGGTGGACGTCGAGCTTCTGGTTTCCACCGCCAGCGATTGCATCGAGACGTATCTCGCGACCGGGCTCCTCTCGCCGCGCGAGAACGGCGCTCTGCGCGCCTGCGCGATCGAGTTGAAGCGGATCCTGCCGCAGGTGGAGGGCGAGACGGCGGACTATCTGCGCCGCCTCGCCGATTTCGTCGGCCAGATCATGGCACGTCCCAACCTGCCGGGCTTCTTCGGGTGAACGACGGGGTCAGGTCTTTAATTTCGAGCAGGCTCAACCATGGCTTCACCATGGTTGAGCCCGCTCGAAATTAAAGACCTGACCCCGTCGTTATACCCGTCGTCACAGCGACAACAGGTACTGAACCAGATCCGTCTTCTGCTGCGGCGTCAGACCGAGGTGGAAGTTCGCGTCGTAGCGCTCCACCACGTCGGAGAGCGTAGCCGAGCTTCCATCGTGGAAGTAGGGCGGGTGCTGCCACACGCCGTGGAGCGGCGCGGTGCGCCACATCTTCGTCGCGCTGCGGAACGCGTAGGTCGGGTCGGTGAAGAACTTCGCCGGGTCGTGCAGCCGCTGGTTCGCATCGGTGAAGGTGCTCCCGGTGTGGCAGCTCGAGCACTGTGCCACGCCGTTGAACACGTCGCGTCCACGCGCGGCGGCGGCGGGGTCGAAGCTCCCCGCGGGAGGCGGTGGCGCCTGGAGGCTCAGCTGGTACGCCTGCAGAGCGCCGAGCTGTCGCGCCACCAGGTCGGGCGACTGGTGGATGCTGATGTCGAGTCGCGGCTCGCTGAAGTTCCCCTGGCCGTGCATCTGCGTGACGGCCACGTAGCGATTCCAGTACTTGAGGTTCGGCCCGTCGCCGGTGACGGTCACGCTGTGGATCCCCTCGAGTCCGTACGCCGGCGGGATAAGTACGGGGTCGTTCTTCCCGTCGAAGTTGAAGCGCGGATCGTAGCGACCCTTCCCCCACGAGTTGTAGACGGCCTTCTGAGCATCCGTGAGGGCGGGCGAGAGCGCGATGATCGCACCCGGATTCAGATCGCGATTCGGGTAACCGTCGAGGCGCTTCCCGATCCCGGGAGCGAAAGAGTTGTCGACCGTCGAATGGCAGAGCGCGCACGTGATCCCCACGCGCGTGATGTGGTTCGCGTCGTCCACCTCCGCCTTCACTCCCACCACGGCGTCGAGCTTCAATAGGAGCGCGGTGGTCGCCGGATCGTTCAGGTCGACGAGATTCTCCCGAATGGCTTCGACCACAGACGTTGGCAACGCCTCGGCGTCGACCTTGAGACCCACCGACAGCGCGACCGCGGGACTCACGACGTCCTCGATCACCTGGTTCATGTGGAGGGTGTCGGTCCAGAACTTCTCGTCGCCGAAAGTCGAGTAGCGGAAGATCCGCTGGCCCTCGGTCACATTCTGCGGTTCGGTTCGCTGAAGCGCGACCGCCGCCACTCGAGGAGCCGCTGGACTCACCGGCTCGGCGTCGGAACAGGCGAGGAGCACCGCCCCCGCCCCGACGATTGCCACGATGCAGGCGGCCTGCATGTAAATCGCCCGGTCCAGGACCCGGCGATCCGTCTTCCCCTCCCGTTCGCCCGACGCTGCTCGCATGCGCTCACCCTCCGGAGTCGTGTGCTACAATTTGTCCATGCTTTATTGGACAATCTTGGGCAGGCGTACGAGAAGCGCGAGCAAGACGCGGCGATGGGAATCAGTCCTGGGGTGAAAGGCCGGGAATGTGGGGTGAGCGCTCGAAGTGCGGGTGAGCGCCCGGGCCGCGAGCCAGCACTCCGAAACTCGGAGCGCCCGTCAGCCATCCATGAGAAGCAATCGGCCCGGCCTCCAGTGAATTGGGGGCCGGGCCACATCAGAGGGAAGATCCCCGCCGACTCAGATCTGCACCTTCGTACCAGGCGTCGGACAGCTGGCCCGGTAGCCATGCTCCCCGAGCTGACCTGCGAGCGCATCCTGCGCATCGGGCTCGCCATGCACCAGGAAGACGCGCTCGAGCGAGGGCGACGTCCCCTTCACCGCGTCCAGCCAGCGCTGCAGCTCCGTGCGGTCCGCGTGCGCGCTGTAGCCGTTGATGATCTCCACCTGCGCGCGCAACGGCACTTCCTCGCCGAAGATCCGGAGGAACGGCGCGCGCTCCACGATGCGCCGTCCCAGCGTGTGCTCCGCCATGAAGCCCACCACCAGGATCGTGTTGCGTGAATCCGCGGCGCCGTGCAGGAGGTGATGCAGGATCCGTCCACCTTCCGCCATCCCCGACGCGGCGATGATCACCATGGGACCATTCATCGTGTTCAGCTTCTTCGACTCCTCGACGTTCCGCGTGTACCGCACGAGGTCGAAGCGGAAGAGCTCGTCCGCGGTACGGACGAGATCCTCGCTCCGGTCGTACACCTCGGGGTGCGCCTCGAAGATCGCGGTGGCGTCGGAGGCCAGCGGGCTGTCGATGTAGATGGGGATCTTGGGGATCCTGTCCGCGAGCGCGAGCGCGTGCAGACCGTAGACGATCTCCTGCGTCCGACCCACGGAGAATGCCGGGATGAGGAGCCGCCCGCCGCGCGCCGCCGTCTCGGTGACGGCCTTCGCCAGCTTGTCGCGCGCGCCGTCCACCGATTCGTGGTCGCGGTTGCCGTACGTGGACTCCATGATCACCGCATCGGCGCGCTCGGGCGGCTGCGGATCGCGGATGATCGCGAGGCCCCAGCGTCCCACGTCGCCGGAGAAGATGAGCCGCGTGCTGCTTCCGCCATGCCGCGCCTCGAGCACCACTGAAGCGGAGCCGAGGATGTGGCCCGCGTCGGTGAAGGTGGCGGTCACACCGGGGAGCACCTCCGCGGGCTTCTTGTATGGTACCCCGATCATCCGCTCCACGGCGCGGCGTGCGTCGTCGCCATCGTAGAGCGGCTGCACCGCCTCGCGATTCCGTTTGCTCAGGAACTTCGCGTCCATCTCCTGGATGTGCGCGGAGTCGGCGAGCATGATGGCCGCGAGATCGCGAGTCGCCGAAGTGCACCAGATGGTCTTGTCGTAGCCCTTCGCGGTGAGATAGGGAAGCCGGCCCGCGTGATCCATGTGCGCGTGGCTCAGCACTACCGCATCTATCTCATCCACCGGAACCGGAAGTCTCAGATTCTTCTCCTCCGATTCCTTGCGCTTCCCCTGGAAGAGGCCGCAGTCGAGCAGGATGGTCTTGCCACCCGTGCGCACGATGTGGCAGGAGCCGGTGACCTCACGGGCAGCGCCGAAGAACTCGATTTCCATTCAGGGTCCTCTGGTGAAGGTGACGGAAGAGCGCGACACACATGACCATCGTAGATGCGTGCAGGCTCTGCCGCCAGTGACGGCGGGTAGCATACGCCTTGCTGCGACGCGCCTCTGTGGGCCGCGTCAACGGTTCTGGCGCACCAGTCCTTCAACAGGAACGAGGGGTAGCTCATGAAGCAGCTTCGTACGATATCACGCGTGCTCCCGATCATCGCTCTCCCGCTCGCCATGCTGGTGACCGGCGCTTGCGGAGACGACGACTCGACCGGCAATCAGCTCAGCAACGCGGACGTAGCGGGCGACTGGACGCTCATGTCCTTTCAGATCGTGCCGCAGCCGGCGTTCACCCCTCCGACCGCCACCGGGACGCTTCACCTCACCGACACCCGCTACGCGATCGTCATCGTCAGGAACGTCACGGGCGCGCCGGACACCGTCGTGTCCGACAGAGGGAGCTACACGCTGAGCGGCTCGAGCTGGAGTCAGACGTCGGACGATCCGCAAGTGCCGCCGCTCAACGGCTCGGCGTCTCTGGTCGAGCAGAACGGGAATGAGGTTCTCCAGGTGAACGCATCGGCCGGGGGTGTGGATACGCACTCGTTCTGGACACGACCCGAGTAGGCGCGCGCCCTGCACGCGACCGAGCTGGCGCGCTCGCGAGATTCGACCGAGCGCGCCGTCCCCCGCTTCACACCTTGGTGACCACCACGGGCTCGGCGCGGACGTCGCGGCGGGAGCCGCGCCTGATGACATAGTAGAGAACCGCCAGCGCGATGAACGACGCCATGGCGATGGCTTCGCGCAGTGTGGAGTGGGCGAGCAGCCAGACCACGGTAGCCGAAGCGAGCAGCGCGGGGAGCGGTCCTCCAGGCATCCGGAAGGCGCCGGGCGCACGCGGCCGCGTGTAGCGAAGCTTGAGCGCGGCGAGGCATACGCCGAAGTAGACGAGGAGCAGCGCCATGCTCGAGAGCACGGCGAGCGGCCGGAAGGCCCCGGTGATCGATGCGAGTAGCGCGAGCGCCGTGAAAGCGAGGATCGATATCCACGGCGTTCGAAACTTCGGATGCAGCGCGGCGAGCGAGCGCGGGAGCATCCCGCTCTGCGCGACAGCGAGGAATGCGCGTGGCGCGCCGATCATGTCTGCCGCGAGCGCACCGAAGATGGCCACCACTATGCACGCCAACACCACGCCTCGTCCCGCGGCACCGGCTATCCGGTCCGCCACGCTCAGGAGCGGCGCGTCAGAGTGCGCCAGGAGATCGCTCCCCAGAACGCCCTGTGCGGTGAGATGCAGAGCGATGTAGAGCAGCGCGATCGCCACGGCCGCGCCGAGCATCCCACGCGGTACCGTTCGCGCCGGATCGCGGATCTCGCCGCTCGGCATGAGCGCACCCTCCGCACCGGTGAAGGCGAAGAAGAGCACGAGCGCGGCGGCCCCGAGCTGCGATGCGGATGGCCAGCCGGCCCACGCCAGGTTGCGCCACTCGATCGCGAAGACACCGAGCACCACGATGAGCACCAGCGGGAGCAGCTTGGCGACGGTCGTGGCGACGGAGAGTCGCGTCCCCTGGCGAACACCGCGGATGTTGACTGCGGCGAGCAGGCCGAACGTCGCGACCAGGATGATGATGCGTGCGACGCCGCCCCTCAGCGCGGGGATCATCGACGCGAGCGAGTCAACCATCACGTTCGCTATCGCGGCATCCGAGGCGACCGAGAATCCCACGCTCGCCACGGCCCACGTGAGGAAGCCGGCGAAGGGACCGAACGCCTCCTCCACGTAGGCGATCGCTCCGCCCGAGGTGGTGACGTGGCTTCCCACTTCGGCGAAGCAGCCGAGCACCAGCACGATGAGTAGAGCGCAGATCAGGTAGGCCAGCACCGCGGCGGGGCCGAGGCTGGCGGCGACCACGGCCGGGAGAGCGAAGATCCCGGCGGCCACGGTGAGGTTGACCGCGTTGGCGCCGAGTGCCCACGGACCTATGGATCTGTCGAGCTGATCGTGTGCGCGAGGCGCTTCGGCGGGCGGGACGGTCAGGGCTCTACTCCCGATGGTTGGATTCAGTACGCTACTCTGCGAGGCAGGAGCCGGAGACTGTCGAATAGTCCCCAGCCCTTGTCGAGACTCGCTACTCGGCTCGCGGCACTACGTTGCGCGCTGCCCGGCGCGCCAGCCGCGCGAGAGGCCAGCTCGTGACGAGCAGCGCGAGCACTATCACGGCACCGCGCGGATCGCCCACCACCATGGCGACCATCAACGTGAGCGCCACGGCGAGCGCCAGCGCCGGGAGCAGCGGGTAACCCCACGCGCGGTACGGACGGGGAGTGTCGGGCTCGCGGCGGCGGAGCGCGAAGAGCGCCGCGAAGCACGCCGTGTACTTCACGACGATGAAGAGCGCCGAGAGCCCGAGCACCGCGGTGAAGGACCCGGTGGCGAGGAAGATGGCGATCACTATCGCGCTCACCGCGAGCGCCACGTATGGCGTGCCGCCCGCGTTCACGAGCGCAGCCTGCCGCGGGAAGAGGCCGCTCCGCCCCATCGCGAGCAGTACGCGCGAGAGGGCTATGAGCATCGCGTTGATGGTGCCGACCACCGAGACGATCATGATCAACCGGATGACCGTGTCGCCCGCCGAACCGAAGAGCACTCGCGCCACCGTTCCACCCACGAAGGGATCGCCCGCGATCTCCTGCACGGGAAGCACGGCGAGGCAGGCGACATTGACCAGTAGATAGATCGCGATGATGAGGAGCACACCGCGGAACATCGAGCGCGGGATCTCACGTCCCGGGTCGCGCATCTCCTCGCCACAGTAGATGACTGTGTAGTACGCCTCGTACGTGAATATGACGCCCTGCATCGCGACGCCGAATGCGAGAACGAGCGCGATCCCCTCGGGCGTGGCGGCCTGCGGCGCGGCAACCGCCGGGTGCGGGAGAACGAACGCCGCCACGACCAGCACCATGAGGGCGATCGCCTTGAGCACGGTGGTGATCTCCTGCGTGCGTCCGCTCGAGCGGATTCCGACCCACTGGATGGCCACGATCGATCCGAGGGCGACGAAGTCCACGGCGACCGCGTGGCCGGCCAGTGGCGGGAAAAGCGCGCCCATGTATTCGCCCACTATCATCGTGAGCGCCACCGCTCCGAGGCACCAGGTGAGCCAGTCGGCGTAGCCGACGAAGAAGGCTACCCCGTCGCCGAACGCCCGTCGCGCGTAGACGAAAGGGCCACCGGCGCGCGGCATCATCGCGCCGAGCTCGGAGAACACGTTGGTACCGAGAAGCGCGTTGATCCCACCGAACACCCACGCCGCCATGAAGAGCGCAGCATTGGGGAGCGCGGCCGCGACCTCGCCCGGCGTGCGGACTATTCCGCCACCGACCGTGGCGCCGACGGCTATGGCGAGGCCGAAGGCCATGCCGAGCACGCGGTGGAGGCCGCGTGGTTGGTCAACGGCACTGGTGGCCTCGGTGAGCGGGACTGTCTGCGCCATGGTGGCGCCAATATGCCGTGCGGTCCGGGGAAAGTCACTGTCGTCGGGAGGAGAGAGGAGAGAGAGCAGAAAGCAGAGAGCAGAAAGCAGAGAGCAGGAGCTGCCCCGGGGGTGAGGGCTGTAAGTAAGAAGCCGTCATCCCCGCGATCCCAAGCCGTCATCCCCGCGATCCCAAGCCGTCATCCCCGCGATCCAAAGCCGTCATCCCCGCGATCCAAAGCCGTCATCCCCGCGAAAGCGGGGACCCATGTTAGCCAGACTGAACATGGGTCCCCGCTTTCGCGGGGATGACGGCTTGGGATCGCGGGGATGACGGCTTCTTACTTACAGCCCTCACCCCCGGGGCAGCTCCTGCTCTCTGCTTTCTGC
>DASSNL010000128.1:0-20918 GCA_035688075.1 Gemmatimonadaceae bacterium | reverse complement strand
AGCGAGCGCTGGCGTCGTGTAACCGAGACCACCAGCGAAGCGGTGGTCATCACCAGCCGCGACCGGGCGATCGCTTTCGCCAATCCGGCGGCGCATGCTCTCTTCGGCTTCCCCGATGCGGGGCTCCTGGGGATGCGGGTGGCCGACATAGTTCCCGCCGAGGTGCGCGAGGATGTGGCGGAGCGCGAAAGCGCGGCGCTCGCGGGAGCACCGCAGCAGTACGAGACCGTGGTGCTTCGGGCCAACGGCGAATGCCGCGCCGTGTCGGTGAGCAGCGCGCCGCTGCGCGAAGAGGAGGGGAGCGGCGGCGAGAGCGAGATCACCGGAGTGGTGGCCTCGCTGCGCGACATCACGAACGAGCGACGTGCGAGCGATGCGGTGGCGCGCTCCGAGGCGCGCTACCAGCGACTGGTCGAGACCGCGCCCGACCCGATCTTCACGGTCGACATGGAGGGGCGCACCACCTCGGTGAACCGCGCCTTCGAGGAGGCGGTGGGGCGCTCGCGCGAGGAGCTCGTGGGGAGGAGCTTCACGGAAGTGCTGGATGGCGCGCACATACGGATCGCACGAGAGCTCTTTGGCGAGACGGCGGCAGGGCGGCGCGCACAGGCGGAGATCCGCTATCGCGACACGCGCGGGGAGCTGTGCACCGGATCGGTGACCGCTACACCCGTGGTGGAAGACGGAGAGATCCGCGGCTGCCTGGGAATCATTCGCGACGTGACGGGCGAGCGCCGCCTCGCCGACCAGCTCCTCCAGCGCGAGAAGCTCGCGGCGGTGGGCCAGCTCGTGAGCGGCGTGGCGCACGAGCTGAACAACCCGCTCGCCGGGGTGCTCGCCTTCGCGCAGCTGCTCGAGTCGGCGCCGGGGAGCGCGGACGAACAGCGCGAGGCGATACGAGCCATCCACAAGGAGGCGAAGCGAGCGGCCAAGATCGTATCGAACCTCCTGCTCTTCGCACGCGAGCGCGACCCGGAGCGCACCCGTACCGACCTCAACGCGGTGATGATCGATGCGCTCGAGCTACGTCGCTACGTCCTGCGCACGCAGCAGGTGGAGGTGGTGACGGAGCTCGATCCGGCGCTCCCCACAGTGTGGGCGGATCCCTTTCAGCTTCAGCAGGTGATTCTCAACTTCATCACCAACGCGGAGTACGCACTGAAGGGCGTGGACTACGAGAAGTGCATCACACTGCGCACCTGGTCCGCGAACAACCGCGTTTGCGCGAGCGTCGCCGACAACGGAACCGGCATCGAGTCCGAGGTGATCGACCGCGTCTTCAATCCCTTCTTCACCACCAAGGAAGTGGGCGAAGGAACCGGGCTCGGTCTTTCGATATCGCACGGAATCATCCGGCAGCACGGTGGGCACATCGGCGTCGAGTCCATTCCCGGCAGGGGCGCTACCTTCACGATCGATCTACCGCTCTCGCCGCTTGCGAGCGCGAAGCCGGAGTCGGGACCGGCCGGCGCGCGGCGCGGGAGCGGCTCCAGCTCCTTCCTGATAGTGGACGACGAGCCCTCCATCCGCCGCGCTCTCGTGCGCTACCTTACGCGGGAGGGGCACGCGGTGGACACGGCGGCTACCGGCGAGGAGGCGCTCTCGCGGACGGCCGGCCGCCGCTACGACGCGATTCTCCTAGACCTGCGCATGCCCGACATGGCGGGGCACCGAGTCTTCGAGCGACTTCGCGAGGAGGATCCCGAGCACGCGGCGCGCGTCGTGTTCGCCACGGGCGATGCCGATAGCGAGAGCGCACGCAACTTTCTGCGCGACGCGGAGCGCCCATTCGTGGGCAAGCCGTTCATGCTCCCGGCCGTGGTGCGGCTGCTCTGCGATGTCGCCGCGTACCGCGTCAACGTCAACGAGCGCTCCGGCGCTCGCCGCACGAAGGTGATCAATGGCTGAAGGTATGGATCGCGACTCGATGGCCTGCCGCGCCTGCGGACGCGAGGAGCGCGCGTCGGAGGGCTACCCCTGCGCGGGGTGCGGCACGTTCATCTGCATCATGTGCAACTTCCGCGGTGTCACCCTGTGCGCGAAGTGCGCGGCCGGCAAACCGACGCCGCCGGCCGCAGGCTCCGCCGGGGCGGCTTGAGCGGAGAGATGCTCCTGCGCCGTCGCTTCGCGATCGGTGACCGCGCCTTCACGGTGCTCGGCGACCCATCGTTCGACGACAGGAGCGGCGAGTGGAGCGCGCGGCTGCTCTTCGTGCCGCTCGATCACTCGCTCCCCAGGAGCGTCATCTCCGAGCCGCTCGCCCGCGCACGCAAGCGCGATGACGTGATGCGCGAGCTCGAGAGTGTGACCGACAGGGCGATCGCGGGCGCCTTTCGCTCGATCGTTCTGCCACTTCCGCGCAGAACGCGTGCGCGCTGACGCGATCCGCTAGCGAGGACGGCCCAGATGAGTGAGACGTTCGTGGTGCGCTCGGTGGTGGCGCCGCTCAATGCAGAGCCGACGCTCCGCAGCGAGCAGCTCTCGCAGCTCCTCGCGGGTCACTCGGTGGAGCGCATCGCCGAGCAGGGCGCGTGGCTCCGCGTGAAAGCGTCGGACGGTTACGAGGGCTGGGTCAACCGCGGCTACCTCTTCGACGAGAGCGTGCGCAACCCGTCCGAGCGCTTCTCCGCGCGGCGCCTCTCGCTCGGCTGCATCGTGCGCGAGCCCGGCGGCCAGGCACGCGCTCTACCGCTCGGCGCACTGGCACCCGACGATGCCGCCGTGGAGAGCGGCCGAGCCCTCACGCCCGACGAGCTGCCGCGCCGCTTCCCTCGCGAGCCCGATGCGATCGCCTCCAGTGCCCTCTCTCTATTCGCCGGTACTCCGTACGAGTGGGGAGGCATCACCCCGTGGGGCGCCGACTGCTCCGGCTTCGTGCAGGCGATCTTCGGGCTGCACGGCATCGCTCTCCCCCGCGACGCCCGCCAGCAGGCCGAGCTGGGTACCCCCGTAGATGGCGGCCTCTCGGCCCTGCAACCAGCTGACCTTCTCTTCTTCTCCGAGCGTCCCGACCTCCGCATCACCCACGTCGCCATAGCCCTCTCCCCCAGCAGCATCGTCCACCTCGCCCTCGGCCGCGGCGGCTACTCCGTCGATCAGATCTCCCCTCCCGCGGACGACTATGTCGGGGAGTTGATGGGGAGGGTGGTGGGGGTGAAGAGGTACTGAGAAAGCAGGAAGCAGGAAGCAGGAAGCAGGAAGCAGTGAACTGCCAGGGTTCAGGAGGCAGGGTTCAGGGTTCAGTGACTACCTCGGGGTCGAGATCTCGACCGTCAGGCAGTTCCTGAACCCTGAACCCTGTAGTTCTGAGCCCTCTAGCCGTTCCTGCTTTCTGCTCTCTGCCTTCTGCTCTCCGCTTTCTCTTCTCTCCTCAGCTCACCAACCCCCCTCCCACCGGATTCATCTCACTTCTAACGTGGAGTTTCACGTCGCCGTGGAGGACGCCGTCGAGGGTGACTTGCATCGAGTAGGAGCCGGAGGCGTCCAGGGGGAGATCGAGGGCGGCGATGAGGGGGAAGTCCATCTCGGTGACACCGGGGGGCGGGGAGCCGATATTCAGCTCGCCGTTCGACGACCAGAGCTCGTCACCCGAGGGGTTGAGCCAGGTGAGCGTGATGACGTGGGTACCCACGTCATCGAGGTCGCCCTTGAGGCGGACCACGAAGTGCGCGCGCGGGTGTACGGTGGGGAGTCCGCCCACCTGAACCGCGTCGAAAACGCCGAGCACGTTGAGCTTCCCCTCCTGCGAGAGGTTGGCGGCGTCGGCGAAGAGCGCGAAGGAGATGTGCATCGGCGGAAGTTAAGTGCCGGCGACCGAAGCGGGCCAGGGCAGTGGCATTCGCGTCATGTCAGCGCGGGCCGTGCGTGGTCCCGGCGCGCAGTGGCGCCAGTCGGTGATGCGTTTGTATCACCGGCCCACGGCGGGGGTGCGCAGTAGCGGCGCCGCTCCCGGCCGATCTAGCTTTGTCGCCATGGCTTCATCCCTGGAATCGTCGGCGACTGCATCTTCGCCCTCGCGCTCGTCCGACAGCACGGCCGATTCTCCCCGCCCGGGCGCGTCGCTGACCGATCTCCTCCTGCTCGTCACGAGCACCATCTGGGGCGTCAACTACACGGTGGTGAAGTATGGCACAGGCGTCATGGATCCGCTGGCGTACAACGGTGCGCGGGTGGCGCTCGCCGCGGTGGTGTTCGGATGGATAGCGTGGCGTAGGAAGGGGCCGCCCGTGAGTCGTCGCGACATGTGGGCGCTGCTCGGCCTCGGTGTGCTCGGCAACGGAGTTTACCAGCTCCTCTTCGCGGTGGGCGTGGCGCACACGCGAGCCGGGAGCGCGGCCATAGTGCTCGCATCAGCTCCCGTGTTCATCGCGCTACTGGGCAGGTTCCTCGGGATAGAGCGCG
The DNA here is from genome assembly GCA_035688075.1 of Gemmatimonadaceae bacterium. Lineage (GTDB taxonomy): Bacteria > Gemmatimonadota > Gemmatimonadetes > Gemmatimonadales > Gemmatimonadaceae > JADGGM01. The sequence continues at coordinate 16,517 of DASSNL010000128.1, read as the reverse complement.
TGGGGCTGCGTGGCTACGGCGGCGTGCTCCTCTCGATCGCGGGGATCGCGCTCGTGATGATGGGCGGCGCCGCCCAAACGGCGGGCGGCTCGACACTTCTGGGCAACCTCATAGTGTTGACGGGCGCTTTCTGCTGGGCGCTGTTCACCGTGCTCCTCGAGCCGTTCACGCATCGCGTGAGTCTGGTAGACATTTCCGCTCTCACGCTCGTGGGTGGCGCCGTCCCGCTCGTGGCGTTTTCTTCGCCCGCGCTGCTCGCCACCCGATGGGCCGCCGTGAGGCCGCTCACCTGGGCGGCGATCGCGTACAGTGGGATCGGGTCGCTCGTAATCGCGTATCTTTTCTGGTATCGCGGCGTGCGCCTGATTGGCCCCACGCGCACGGCGATCTACTCGAACCTTCAGCCGGTGATCGCACTCCTGGTCTCGTGGGTGCTCATCAACGAAGTACCCACTGCCTGGCAGGGAGTTGGCGCCGCGACGATCATAGCCGGCGTGATACTGACTCGATCGTGAAGCTCGTACTTTTCGATATAGACGGGACGATCCTCTGGAGCGACGGCGCCGGCCGCCGCGCGATGACTGCCGCGCTCACGCACATCTTCGGCGGCGCGGGTCCCACCGACTACCGCTACGACGGCAAGACCGACCCGCAGATCGTACGCGACCTGATGCGCCTGGAAGGGCACACGGAAGCGACGATAGACGAGCGGATGGAGTCGCTCATGGAGCACTACCTGCGAGGTCTCGAGACCGAGCTGGCGGAGGGGCTTCACACGCATCTCTTCGAGGGCATCCCCGAGCTACTCGACGCCCTCGAGGCGCGCGACGACATCGTGCTCGGCCTCCTCACCGGTAACCTGCGCGCTGGTGCGGCACTGAAGCTGCGTTCCGCCGGGATCGACATGTCTCGATTCAGGATCGGTGCTTTCGGCTCGGACCATCATAACCGCCCCGAGCTCCCTGCCATCGCGCAGCGCCGCGCGCGCGAAGAGCTCGGGCTCGAGATCCCGGGCGAGGCGATGGTGGTGATAGGCGACACGCCGGCAGACATCGAGTGCGGCAGAGCGATCGGCGCTCGCGCCGTGGGCGTAGCCACGGGGCGCTACACGGTCGAGGAGCTGGCGAGCCACTTGCCGATAGCCGTCTTCCCGACATTGGCAGACACGGACGCGGTGATGCGAGCGATTCTCGATGCGTGAGGTCGAGGTCAAGGCGGTGGTGGACGACTGGGACGCGCGGCGCGACCGCGTGGTCGAAGCAGGCGCGGAGCTCTCGTTCGCGGGCCGCCTGGAGGATCGCCGCTACGACACGCCCGCGCGCGATCTCTCCGCACGCGGCGAGGTGCTCCGCGTGCGCGTGTATCGGAGCGATGGGCACGAGCGCGCCGAGGTCGGGTGGAAGGGTCCCACGTCGCAGGAGAGCGGCTACAAGGTGCGCGAGGAGCTGGGCGCATCCACGCCGGACGCCGCGGCAATGGCGCTCATACTGCGCCGCCTCGGCTACGTGGTGTGTCAAGCGATCGATCGCGAGATCGTGCAGTACGATCTGGGCGGCACGACCATCCGCTTCGAGCGCTATCCGCGGATGGATGATCTGGTGGAGGTGGAAGGGACGCCCGCAGGCATCGAGCGCGCGGTCGCGGTACTCGGCATCCCGCGCTCGGAGTTCACCGCGGAACGACTGCCGCGATTCGTGCGGCGCTTCGAGGAGCGTACCGGATACAGGGCCGCGATCTCCGAGGCCGATCTCGACGATGTCGCTCCGGACTCGCGCCGAAGAAGTGGAGATGTCTGATTCGCCAGCGGCGATCCGCGCGCGGGTGCACGGCTTCCTCCGCGGACACGATCTCGATGGCGATGCCGTGGTCGCCTTCGAGCGCGAGGCGCTCGTGCTGCAGACCGGTCGGGCGCGGCTGCTCGTGGAGCTCCGCGCGCTGGAGGGGTGGGAGATCACCGCCGACGAGCTGCGCCTGCACGCGGATGGCGGGGATGTGGTGAGCATTGCGGCGTCAGATCCGCGCGTCGTCGCGCTCGACCTGGAGCGATGGGCATTCGGACTTCCCGAGCTCACTCGCTCGCTCCGCGTACTCGGCTCGCGACGTGCCGCTGCCGGTCCGCGCCGCCCTGAGCACGATGCCTTCTTCGCCCCGCTTATCGCAGCGCGCGGCGAAGCCGAACGTGCGTCCACGCTCGATGCACGCCGCGCCGCGCTCGACTCGCGCTCGCTCCGCGATGCAGTGGAGCGGCGGATCCGTGGCTTTGCCGCCGAGCGCTACCCCAACGATCCGCCCGAACGCCGCGCGCTCGAGGCCGAGTTGTCGGAGTGCATCGCCCCACTTCTGGCCCGTTTCGCCGAGCTCGACGCTGCCCAGGAGCACCTCGCCTCTTCCCGCGACAGCGAGCGGCTCCTCCGCTGGCGCGACTGGTCGCGCGCCCTCGCCCTCCTTTTCGAGAGCGCCGACCGCTGCTGGCCCGACCTCCGCGACACCCTCTCCGACGACCGTCGCGAGACCCGATCCCGCTGGAGGCTGGGGTTCCTCCGGAGTAGATAGGGGGAGGGAGAGAGAAAGCAGAGAGCAGAGAGCAGAAAGCAGAAAGCAGGAACTGCCGAGGGGGTGAGGGGAGGAGGAAGGGGGAAGCAGGAAGCAGGAAGCAGTAAACGACCTCGGGGCAGAGGGCTCTACCTCCAAGAGCCGGTACCTGCTTCCTGCTTCCTGCTTCCTTGGCGTTCCTGCTTTCTGCTCTCTGCTCTCTGCTCTCTGCTCTCTGCTCTCTGCTCTCTGCTCTCTGCTCTCTCCCCCTCCCCATGCTCTAGCGTTTCCCCCGCAATACCGATACATTCAGTCGGGATGCGATTGAGAACGATTCTCAACAAGACACTGGCCCTTCTGGCCGCCGCCACGCTCTGCGCCGCCTCGCTGCACGCACAGGAGCACCCCGCCAAACGGCTCTCCAGCATCGTTGGCGTCGCCGTCGAAGAGTACGGGAAGGGGATCGACGCCGGCGGACGCATGATCTCCCAGCAGGAGTATCAGGAGGCGGTCGACTTCCTCTCCGGCGCCCGCGGCGTTGCGGAGCGGCTCTCGGGCGCGCGCGCCACTGCGGTTCGCGCCGAACTGGATTCGCTCTCGGCCGCGGTCGCGGCGAAGCGTCCGCCCTCCGAGATCGCTGAGATCCACAAGCGCTTCACCGCGGCGCTGGGCGCCGAGGGGGCGCTCGAGCTTCCCACGGGCGAGCTGAGCATAGCCGCCGGCCGCGAGACATATCAGCAGAACTGCGCCTCCTGCCACGGCGAGGCCGGAATGGGCGACGGCCCAGCCGCAAAGGGCATGGATCCAGCGCCGCCAGCCATCGGCGATGCGGCCACGATGGCCGACGCCACGCCGGCGCTGCTCTACCGCGTGATCTCGGTAGGTGTGCCGGGCACGCAGATGGTGGCGTGGGGCTCCACACTGAGCGCGCAGCAGCGCTGGGAAGTCGTGGCGTATCTCCAGAGTCTACACGCCACGCCCGGCCAGGTGGCCGAAGGTGAGGGGCTCTTCGTGCAATCGTGCGCTGCCTGTCACGGCCCCACGGGTGCCCTCGACGGCGTAGCCACGCGCGCGCTCAGCAAGCTCCCGCCCGAGATCGGATCGTTCGCCTGGCAGGCGGAGCGTAGCGACGTACAGATAGCCGCGGCGATCCGCGGGGGTGTGGCCGGAAGCGCGATGCCCGCCAGCCCGCATCTCAGCGACAGCGACGTGGCGAAGATGGTCGCCTACGTTCGCTCGCTCCCCCTGCGCGGTGGCGTGGTGAGCGTGGCCAGCACGGCGAGCGCTTCGGTGGACAGCAGCGGAGAAGCGGCCGCGAAGGCGGTGCTGGCGAAGCTCGACGAATCGCTCGCCGCCGCGCGCGTGGGACGGACCGACGAGGCGAACGATCGTGGCTTCGATGCCTACATCGCCTTCGAGCCGCTCGAGTCGCTGGCTCGCGCGAAGAGTCCCGGGCTCGTGGCCTCCATGGAGCGACAGTTCGCCGACTTCCGCGGCGCCATCAAGGCAAACGATCTTCGCACGGCCGAGAGAACGCGCGATGCGATAGAGGTGAACCTCCCCTCGGTGGTCGAGCTCACGCGGCCGACATCGGGTGGATGGGCGGCGTTCCTGCAATCGCTCCTCATTATTGTGCGCGAGGGCTTCGAGGCCATCCTGGTGGTGGGCGCCGTAGTCGCGTTCCTCATCAAGACGGGCAACCGCGATCGGCTCCGCTCAATCTGGGTGGGCGCCGGCCTCGGTGTGGCAGCGAGTGCGGCGACCGCCGTGATATTGCAGACGATCCTCCGCGCCATGCCGATGAGCCGAGACCTCATCGAGGGGATCACCATGCTGGTGGCGGTGGCGGTGCTCTTCTCGGTGAGCTACTGGCTCATATCGAAAGTGGAGGCAGCCAAGTGGCAGCAGTTCATCCGCGAGAAGGTGAACAACGCGCTGGCGCACGGCGGTGGAACGGCGCTCGCGTTCGTCGCCTTCCTCGCGGTGTATCGCGAGGGAGCCGAGACGGCGCTCTTCTACCAGGCGCTCTTCGGCGAGGGCTCGTCGCTCCTCGTTCCGCTATTGTTGGGCATCGTGGCCGGCGCGCTGATCCTCGCGCTCATCTTCACGCTCTTCTACCGTTACGGCGTACGTATCCCGTTGCGACCCTTCTTCGCGGTGACGAGCGTGCTCCTCTACTACATGGCGTTCGTGTTCATGGGGAAGGGGATTCGTGAGCTGCAGGAGGTGAACGCCTTCCCGATGACCGTGCTGCGCGGCTTCCCGCATGTGGAGGCGATGGGGATCTATCCCACGATCGAAACGCTCCTCGGCCAGCTCCTTCTGGTAGTCCTCTTCATAGCTGCGCTCGCGAAGACCTTCTGGCCCAAGCGCTCGGTGACGCTGCCGACGATGCCGGCCTCACCCGCTCCGGCCTCACCCGCTCCGGCCTCACCACCCGCGGCGCCCGCCTCGACCAGAGCGACGACGGACCTCGCACCGGAGGTCGGCGTGGAGCGCGCGGTTCCCATCGCCGCGCTCGAGGAGAGCGTGCGGCGACTCGAAGAGCGCCTGGCGGAACTGGAGAAGAGCGTGCAGCGCGAAGCGTCCGCGCGGGCAGACGCTCACTTCGCGGAAGAGGAGTCCTTCCCCGGGAGGTAGGCCGCGCAGAGCGGGCGCTGGTCCGCTCAGGGCGGGGATGCGTTCAGGCGGGAACGGTGGTCGGCGATTCCGAGCGCGACGCCGCGGCGCTCGTCCGAGGCATCCGCGCGATCTTCTTCAGCGTCTTCTCCAGGAAGTGCACGTACTCGTCGTACTGCACGTAGATAGCGTGACGCTGCGACTTCAGGTAGCGGATGCCACCGTGCAGATCGGGAGGCGATCCCGAGCGAAGGCGCCGGAACCACTCCACGGCAGCGGGTGATTCGCTCTCCGCGCGGATCAGCGCCGCGATGAGCGCTGCCTGCTTGCTCACGATCGGATACGCTGCGCCGTCGGTCTCGAACAGCCCCACGGCGTAGAGGTTGGGGCGCTCGTGAAAGACGTTGAGGAAGAAGGGCGCCACTCCAGCACCGGCGGGGAGGAGCGACTCGTCGAGCACGGGAATCGATGCGCGGTAGCCGGTCGCGTAGACGATGAGGTCGACCTCTTCCTCGCTTCCATCCACGAAGCGCACCGTGGGGCCGCGCAGCTCCGCAACATCCGGCTTCGCGGTGATGTCTCCGTGCGCCAGGTAGTGGAGGAGCTGCGAGTTCACGATCGGGTGACTCTCGAGCACCTTGTGATCCGGCTTCGGCAGTCCGTAACGCCGGAGGTCTCCCACCAGCACGCGCAGCAGGCCAGCGAGGAGCGGTTGCGCCAACCACGCGGGGAGGTGCGGCCCGCTGCGGAAGAAAGCATCCGTCGGCTGACCGAAGATGTGTTTCGGAAGGAAGTGGTAGCCGCGGCGCATCGAGATGAACGCCCTGCTCGCCGCCGCGGCCGCATCGCAGGCGATATCACATCCCGAGTTTCCGCCACCCACGACGAGAACGCGCTTCCCCGCGAACTCCGCGAGCGAGCGGTACTCGAACGAGTGGTACGATTCGCCGTCGAACTTCCCTGGATACGACGGGATCACCGGATCCCAGTTGTGTCCCGTGGCGCACACCACGCCGCGATATCGACGCGTCTCGCCCGAGCCGAGCGTGACGTCCCACGAATCCGCCGCATCGCCGGCGGGCTCGACGCGCTCGACGTCAACGCCGAATTCGACCACATCCTTCAGCCCGTAGCGTTCCGCGAACGAACGGATGTAATCACGGATCTGCCGCCACCCTGGATAATCCGGGTAGTGGGCAGGCATCGGGAAGTCGTCGAACGCCGACTGCGTGCGCGACGATATGAAGTGCGCGCTCTCGTACATCGGCGTCCGCTCGTTCGCCATGTCCCAGATCCCGCCGACATCGCGGTTGCGCTCGAGAATGTCGAACGGAATCCCCGCTTCGGCGAAAGCGCGCGCCGCAGCCAGCCCCGAGGGCCCCGCGCCGATGATGCAGTAGCGGTCCATGGGGGGAAGATAGTGAAGAGAGCAGAAAGCAGAAAGCAGAAAGCAGTGAACTGCCGAGGGGGTGAGGGGAAGGAAGAAAGCAGGAAGCAGGAAGCAGGTACCGGCTCTTGGCGAGAGGGTCCTCACCCCCGAGGCCGTTCACTGCTTCCTGCTTCCTGCTTCCTTGCAGTTCCTGTTTCCTGTTTCCTGTTTCCTGCTTCCTGTTCCCTTGCCGTTCCTGCTTTCTGCTTTCTGCTTTCTGCTCTCTTTCCTCAGTACCGATAATGCTCCGCCTTATACGGTCCCTCCACCGGGACGCCGATGTAGGAGGCTTGCTCGGGGGTGAGGGTGGTGAGCTTCACGCCGAGCTTGTCGAGGTGGAGGCGCGCGACTTTCTCGTCGAGCTTCTTGGGGAGGACGTAGACCTTGCGCTCGTACTTCGACGTGTTCGTGAAGAGCTCGATCTGCGCCATCACCTGGTTGGTGAAGGAGGCGGACATCACGAAGCTCGGGTGGCCGGTGGCGCAGCCGAGGTTGAGGAGGCGGCCCTCGGCGAGGATCATCACCGAGTGACCGTCGGGGAAGACCCACTCGTCGTACTGCGGCTTGATGTTCACGCGCTTTATGCCGCGCGTGCGCTTGAGGCCCGCCATGTCGATCTCGTCATCGAAGTGGCCGATGTTGCCGACGATCGCTTTGTCCTTCATCCGCGCCATGTGGGCCGCGGTTATGATGCCGCGGTTGCCGGTGGCGGTGATGAAGATGTCGGCGCTCTCCACGACGTCGTCTAGCGTGGTGACCTGGTAGCCCTCCATCGCGGCCTGCAGCGCGCAGATCGGGTCGATCTCGGTGATTATGACGCGCGCGCCCTGGCCGCGTAGCGCCTGCGCGCACCCCTTGCCCACGTCGCCGTAGCCGCAGACCACCGCGACCTTCCCGGCGAGCATCACATCGCTCGCGCGGAGGATTCCGTCGGTGAGCGAGTGACGGCAGCCGTAGAGGTTGTCGAACTTGCTCTTGGTGACCGAGTCGTTGACGTTGATCGCGGGGAAGAGAAGTGTGCCCGCCTTCATCATCTCGTAGAGGCGATGGACGCCCGTGGTCGTCTCCTCGGAGACGCCCTTGATCGCCGCGGCGACCTTCGTCCAGCGATCTGGGTTCGCTTCCTGCTGCGCTCGGAGTAGGTCGAGGATCACGCCCCACTCCTCGGGGTCCTTGTCGGGATCGAACGCCGGCACCGCGCCGGCCTTCTCGAATTCCGCGCCCTTGTGCACCAGGAGCGTGGCATCGCCGCCGTCGTCGAGGAGCATGTTGGGGCCAGAGCCGTCGGGCCACATGAGCGCCTGCTCGGTGCACCACCAGTACTCGTCGAGCGTCTCGCCCTTCCAGGCGTAGACCGGAACACCCTTCGGATTTTCGGGAGTCCCGTTGCGTCCCACTACCACTGCCGCAGCGGCGTGGTCCTGGGTCGAGAAGATGTTGCACGACACCCAGCGCACGTCGGCGCCGAGGTCTACGAGCGTCTCGATGAGCACCGCCGTCTGCACGGTCATGTGCAGCGAGCCCATGATCTTCGCGCCGGCGAGGGGATTCTTCCCCGCGTACTCTTCGCGCAGCGCCATGAGACCGGGCATTTCCTGCTCGGCGAGACGGATCTCGTTGCGTCCCCACTCCGCGAGCGAGAGATCGCGCACCTTGAATGGCGGGCGCGCCGTGGTCTCGTTGTCGGTGGTGCGGGGCTCTGTCGAAACTGTGGTGCTCATGACTGCTCCCAACGGTTGAGTGTTGTCGATCTGTTCATCGGCCGGTCCGCGCCGCCTGCCTGCGTCCACCCGACCCGCCGTGCCTCTGCTGCTCGAGCGCTCCGTTCGCGCTGCCCGTGGCGCTCGACCCGGCCACCACCGCGCGTCGCACGGTCGCCGCAAAGAGCGCGGGCCCCTTCGCTTCGGGATCGGCGGGGAGGGTGATGAAACGCATTCCGGTGAACCCCGCCGCATCGAGCCAGCCGCCGAGCTGCTTCTCGGAGAAGCCGAGCCAGACGTGGCCCATCTCCTTCCTGTAGGCCTCGCGGTCGTGCGGCAGCATGTCGACCACCACGAGGCGCCCGCCTGGCGCGATCGCCCGCGCCGTCTCGGCGAGCACTGTTGCCGGCTCCGGTGCGTGGTGCAACGCCAGCACGAGCAGTGCCGCCCCCAGCTCGCCATCCGCAACTGGCAGCTCCTCGAGCTCGCCGTGGCGCAGCTCCACGTTCTCGCGGTCCGCGAGCCGTTTGCGCGCCGCCGCGAGCATCGCGCGTGATCCGTCCACCCCGATCACGCGTTCCACGAAGGGCGCCAGAACCTCGGAGACCGCTCCTGTTCCGCAGCCGAGGTCGCCCACCACGAGCGAATCGTCGATGAGCCCGGGGAGCGCGACCAGCTCGGTGCGCTCGCCGAAGAGCTCCGAGCGCAGGGCGTCCCAGCGCCCCGCGGCGGTGGTGAAGAACTCCTCGCTCGCCTTCCTCCGTCTGGCCATCACCGCGCGAAGCCGCACCGCATCGTGCCGCGCGACAGACTGCTGGCCGAGTGATCCGCGAACCGCATCCCACAGCTTCCTGGCCGCGGGAGCGAGCTCCTCCCTGTCCATGCGATAGAGTCTGCTCGTCCCCTCGGCTCGCGCCGCTACCCACCCACCGTCGCCGAGCACCTTCAGGTGCCTGCTCACTGTGGACTGCGGCAACTGCAGCGCCGCGGCGAGCTCGCTCACCGTGAGCTCGCGCGTTTCGAGCGCGAACAACAGCCGCCCCCTGGTGGGGTCGGCCAGCGTGCTGAGGTCGTCGAAAATTCCGGTAGAAGTCGTATCCATTCGTCTATCCGGATAGAAGGATGGACTCTTGCGGGGCTTCCGTCAAGGGGCTGCGTCATCCTGCCATCTCGAGCGCCGCGCTACCGGGCTGTTCGCCGTCCCACGGCGCCGGCACGCGTGCCAAGCACACTTTCTGCCCGTCCGGACGTGTGAATCCTGAGTGGGGGGCATGAATGGCTACGACCCGACGTGGTGGCGCAGACACCGAAGAACGCCCCGAAGTTCGTGCGCGCGTACGCTCGCGCGACCGCGCGAGCGTACGCGGCCGCTGGATAGACAGAACGAGCGCACCCGGGTCGGTCGCCGCATTGGTGGCATTCGGATCTCTCGTGGCCGGCGCCGCCATCTATGGCGCGCGCTTTTCCCCGAAGAATGGGCGCACCCGTGCCTGGTACCGGCGGCTCGAGAAGCCTCCATTCAATCCTCCGCAGTCCGTTTTTCCGCCAGTCTGGACGACGCTCTATGTGTTGATCGCGCTCTCGGGATGGCGCGTATGGCGAAGACCAGGCGGAAGAAAGCGGAGCGCGGCACTCGCGCTCTGGGGCGGACAGCTGATCGGAAACGCGGCGTGGACGAAGCTCTTCTTCGGTGACAGGCGGCCCAAGGCCGCGCTGGCCGACATCGTAGCGCTCCTCGCAACCATCGGTGCTTACACGGCAGTGACGCGCGACGTAGACAGGAGGGCCGCCGCGATGATGATTCCATACGGTGCGTGGGTCTCCTTCGCGACGCTGCTCAATGAGGAGATCGTCCGCCGTAATTCATGAAAGAGTGCTCCGGTCGAAGGAGCTACCCCCTGGCCACCAGATCGAACCCGTCGGCGAAGGTGGGGAGGCTGCTTCGCTCCCAGTGAAGCGCCGGTACGCCCGCGACGTCCCCGGCGGAGCCATCATCACTGGGGATGAGGCCGTAGGAGAGATTCCGCGCGTGCGCCGCGAGCACCAGATGCCCATCCTCGATCGACCAGCGGCCGGTGAGCGTTCGCCAGCCGACGTGGTCGCGCACCACCGGATCCCAGATCGCCAGCGCGAGGGTGAAGCCGCCGTCGCTTGCGAGAGTGAGCGTGATCTGACCCGTGGGGCAGTCGGTGCTCACGTACTCGGACATCAGACCGTGACGGAGGCGCTCGCCGGTCACTCGCTCAGGTAGCGGTCGCGTAGATGCCGGGTGCGCCAGCGCGCACCGTCTTTCTGGCGTTCATCCAGATCACGCCGCCCACCACGAAAGCGATCGCGATGAGCTGTGCCGTCGTCAGGATTCCGAAGAACCTGTCGTCCTTCGCGCGAAGGAACTCGATGGCGAAGCGCTCGATTCCGGCGAGCACCATGTACACCCCGAAGAGCCACCCTTCGGCGTGATCGTGGTCGCGAAGTCTCCAGAGAATCAGAAACATCACGAAGCCGAGCGTGACTTCCATGAGCTGCGTCGGGTACACGGAGAGAACCGTGTCGGGGCTCACGCCGGCGGGGACCGGTACGCCGAAGAGCGCGTGCATGTTGCCAGCGGTGGAGGGCGGCGCGCCGTCGGGGAACTTCACTGCGAGCGGAGAATTCCAGGGGCGGCCGTAGTCGTCGCCCACAGCCCAGCAGCCGGTGCGGCCCACGGCGTATGCTGCGGCGATCGCTATTCCCGCCACGTCGGAGATGCGCATGATGCTCAGCTTCTTCAGCCTGATCACCCACATCACCGCGGCTATCCCGCCGATCAACCCGCCCCAGAACACGAAGCCGCCGCGGCTCCAGAGCGTGGTTATGTCTCCCATCAGGAAGACGTAGTAGAGCTTCGCCCCGAGCAGGCCGCCGATCACCGCGGCGAATACGAGATCGGCGATGGGCGCGGGGTCGTAGCCGCGTCTCTCGAGCTCGGCCTGCGAGATGACCTGTGCGATCACGAAGGCCAGGAGCACCGCCAGCCCGAAGCCGGTGAACGAGATGGGACCGATGTTGTAAGCGAGTGGATGATGTACGGTCATGCTGCGACGAGTCCTGGAATTGGTGCGGAAGCGTAGGCGTTGAGCGCCGCCGCGCTCCGCTCGCCCTGCTCGAAGCGATAGAGCCCCGCGCGGGCGATCATGGCCGCGTTGTCGGCGGCGAGGCGCGTGGAGGGAGCATAGACCTCCGCGCCGCCTTCCGCTACCCTCTCGCGCAGCGCGTTCACCAGTGTGCGGTTCCCGGCGACGCCCCCGCCCAGCACGACGCGCTTCCGTCCGTACTCCCGCGCGGCGCGCCACGTCTTCTCCACCAGCGTCTCCACCAGCGAATCCTGGAAGGCGCGGGCGATGGACGCGCGGTCGCTATCGCTATCCGCGCCACGCGCGGCGTTCAGCACGGCCGTCTTTAGACCGCTGAACGACATGTCGTAGTAATCCGGGTCGCCGGGCCGCTGATCGCTGCGGAGCATGGGGCGTGTGAAGCGATAGCGCCCGGACTCTCCCTCGCGCGCGAGCCGTTCCACGTGCGGGCCGCCGGGATAGGGGAGCCCGAGCAGCTTCGCGACCTTGTCGAATGCCTCGCCGGCCGCGTCGTCGCGTGTAGCGCCGAGCAGGCGGTAGCTTCCCCACTCGGGAACGTCGAGCAGCAGCGTGTGCCCACCCGACACCAGGAGCGCGGTGAAGGGCGGCACGGCATCGGGATGCTCGAGCGACGCCGAGAAGAGATGCCCTTCCATGTGGTGCACTCCGATCACCGGGATGCCGTTCGCGAAGGCGAGCGCCTTCCCGTAGCTCATCCCAACCAGGAGTGCACCCACCAGCCCGGGCGCGTTGGTCACCGCTATCGCATCGAAGGCCTCGAGGTTGGCGCTCGCGCCGCTCCCATCGCTCGGGACGTCCGCCTCCAGCAGGGCGCGCTCCACGACGGGAACGATCGCGGTGAGATGCGCGCGCGAGGCGATCTCGGGGACCACTCCGCCGAACACCTTGTGGATGTCCTGCGAAAGGATGACCAGTGAGCGCTGTACGACGTCGTTGCCGCTCCCCTCGAGCACGGCTGCCGACGTCTCGTCGCACGATGTCTCGATCCCGAGTATGCGCGTCACGGTTGCGCCTCCGAGCTGTCCGACGTGGCGCCGCCGCTAGCGCTGACACCGTCTACCGTGACGCTATCCGCAACGGCGCTATCCGCAATGGCGCTGTCAGCCATGGCGCTGTCGGCGGCGCCGCGATTCGCGGCGGTACTATCGGGCACGCTGAGCGAAGCTACGCTGTCACGAGCCCTGCTCTGCAGCGCTCCGGCGGCCGGCGTGGTGTCCAGCGGCGCGGGTGGCGTGGTATCAGGCGCGGGTGGCGGCGGGGGTGGCACACGCTCGGCCGTGACCTGGATGCGCACCTCCGAAGGCGTGATGTCGGTGACGCCGAGCCCGGTGGTATCGAGCTTCACGCTGCGAATGATATCGGTATCGTGGACGAAGATGTTGAGGCGGTCGGTGGTGATGGAGCCGAGTCCGCGCACCACCCGGCGCGGCCCCTTCACGAGCACACTTCCCGGGAGCACGCGCGGTCCACTGGTGATGCGCATCCCGCTGTCCGTCACCACGTGCACCATCGCTCGCACCGGGAGGTAGCGCTGCTCGGTAACCTCGAAGTCCAACGTGATGGATCGCGGCGTCACGTCGCGCACGCGAACGTCGGCGTTCGCCGGGATGATGACGTCACCCGGCCGGAGGTCGAGCGACACCTCGTTCGGTGTATCAGCTCCCACCACGCGCCTGATCGCCGGTCCCGACGTGTACAACTTGAGAAGCTCACGCCCGCGACCGCCCACCAGCGCCTGCACGTCGGGAATGTCGCTCACCAGCGACACGGAAGAGTCGGTGATGATCTGCACCTTCACGTTGACCCACGCCTCGGTCTGCTCCTCCGCGCTCACCATCACCCAGAGTGAGAGCGCGAGCGCCAGCGCGGAGAACTTCACCGGGAAGCGCCACGTCACCGCGTGCACGACCTTTTTCCAGATCGACAGCGCTCGCTCGCGCGGCGAGTCCGGGGAGCCCGGGGAGCGCTGGCTGGAAGTGGGAGGGGTGGGCACGGGTGGTTCTCCGATGGTGCGGCCCGCCGATCAGCTGGCGGGCTCGCGGAGCAATTGCTCGATCACCGCGCGGTTGGCCGCCGAGTTCCAGTCCACGGCGCCGATGAGCTTCTTCCGGATCATGCCGTCGCGGCCGATTATGAAAGTCTCCGGGACGGCGGTGGCCTGGTACTGCTTCTGGGTCTTTGCGCTGGCGTCGTGCAGGATGGTGAAGGTGAGGCCGAGCTGCTTCGCGAAATCGCGAATCGCGTCGTCCTGGCCGGCGGCGTCGATGCTCACCGCCACCACTTTCAATCCCTCCGGGCCGAGCGCCTGGTGCAGCTTCTCTATGCTCGGCATCTCCACGCGGCATGGCGCGCACCACGTTGCCCAGATGTTGAGGAGCACCACCTGCCCCTTGTAGTCGTCGAGCGTGCGCGGCTCGGGGGTGGCGTCGAGCGTCACGGCGTGGAAGTCGGGTGCCTGCGAGCCGACGGAGACGGGGAAGAGCTGGTCACCGAAGATTCGCGTGGCCGCGAACAGACCGCTCGCGATGAGAAGGACGAAGAGTCCGACGATCGACCATTGCTGCTTGATCGTCATACCGTCTCCATGCAGCGCTCTCTGAGCGCGGATATCTCGGCGGCCGGGTCGCTCGCGCCGAACACCGCGTGGCCGGCGACGAAGGTATCGGCGCCCGCGCGCCACACTCGGTGAATGGTGTCGCGGCTGATTCCGCCGTCCACCTCGAGGAGCGCGCGCGAGCCCGCCGACTCCAGTAGTGCGCGGGCTCGCCGCACCTTGTCTACCGAATGCTCGATGAAGCTCTGGCCGCCGAAGCCGGGGTTAACGGTCATCACGAGGAGAAGGTCCAGCTCGCGCGCTACCTCGCTCACCGCGCTCACTGGTGTGGACGGGTTGATCGCCGCACCGGCCATGCAGCCGAGCTCCTTGATCCGACAGAGCTGGCGCTGCAGGTGCGGCGACACCTCGGTGTGGATGGTAAGCGTGGACGCACCAGCGAGCGCGAAGCTCTCGAAGTAGTACTCCGGCCGCTCCACCATGAGGTGCACGTCGAGCGGAAGGTTCGTGATGCGGCGCATCGTCTCAATGATCTTCACGCCGTAGGTGATGTTGGGAACGAAGTGTCCGTCCATCACGTCCACGTGCATCCAGTCTGCGCCGCCCTCCTCCACGCGCTTCACATCGTCGGCGAGACGAGCGAAGTCGGCGCTCAGGATGGACGGTACGATGCGAACGTCGTTCACGGCTGCCCGGCCACCGTGAGTGTTATGGTGGTGCCCGCGGGCGCGCTGCTGTTCGCGGCGGGCGATTGGCCGATCACCGTGTTGGCGCGGAAAGCGGGGTTGTTCTCGTACTTCACATCGCCCACCTCGAAGCCGAGCTGGCCGAGCAGCGAGCGCGCCTGTCCGTAGTCCTGGCCAATGAGGTCGGGCACGGTGAGCATGCCGGGGCCATCGCTAACCGTGAGATCCACCTTCGATGGCGTGGGCGCCTTCGCGCCTCCCACCGGAGAGCTCAGAAGTACCTGGCCGCGCGGCGCCGCGTTCTCCACGCTCTTCACCTCGCCCACCTCGAGGCCCGCATCCTGGATTTCGGCCACCGCCTGCTCGCGCGTCAGTCCAACGACCCGTGGCACCTCCACGCTCCGCTGCCCGCGACTCACATCGAGCACTACCGTGAACCCCTTGGGCTCCGTGGTGCCGGGGTTCGGGGTCTGCGCCAGCACCTGCCCAGCGGGCGCTGTCGCGTCGAAGCGGCGCTCGCCGCGCGCGACCTTGAAGCCTTCGTCGTGCAGCCGTGCCGTGGCGGAGTCGAAGGAGAGCCCCGTGACGTTGGGGACGCTCAGATCGCTCGCCGCGCTGGTGGGCGGGAAGATGAAAAGGGCGACGATGAGATACGCGAGCACGAAGCCACCGACGGCCGCGCCTGCCCACGGCGCCGCGGCCTTGAGAATCCTGCGCCACTTCTCGCCGGCATCGTCGCCGGGTCGCTTTCCGCTTCCCACGTATTCTGCGTTCAGTTCATCGAGATGAGAGGTCACTCTCCAACTCTCCGGAGTCGTGCGGCGAAGGCGCCATCCACGCCGTGGCGCTGAGGTAGCACGCGCAACCGGCCGGCGTCGAGCACCGCGGGGTTCACCGCGCCCTCGGCCGGTGGCTCCAGGCGCCAGTCGTCGCGTTCGGCGAGGAAGCTTTCGATCTGAGCGTCGTTCTCCTCGGGCTCGAGCGAACAGGTACTGTACACCAGAAGCCCGCCGGGTTTCACCACTTCGGCAGCGGCGCGCAGGATACTGCGCTGCAGCGCGGCCATCACGGCGAGGTCGGAGATCCTGAGGCGCCAGCGTGCGTCCGGGTGACGGCGGAAGGTGCCCGTGCCGGTGCAGGGGACGTCCACCAGAACTGCGTCCACCGGGCGGATGGCGGGGTGGCGCGCGTCTGCCACCAGCGCGAGGACGTTCTTCGCTTCCACGCGGCGCACGTTCTCGGCTACCCAGCGCATCCTCCCCTCCGACCGGTCGGAGGCGACCGTGAGCCCTGCGTCGCGCGAGAGCTCGAGCGCCTTACCGCCCGGCGCGGCACAGAGGTCGGCCGCTGTGGCATCGGCGGGGATGGAGGCGTAGCGCGTGACGAGCGTCGCGCCGGGGTCCTGCACGAAGAAGAGCCCCTTGCGATACGCGCCGAGCTCGGTGAGCGAGACGCCGGAGCCGAGCTGAATGCTGTCGGGAACGAGCGGCACCTCTTCCACGTGCGCGCCGGCCGACTCGAGCGTCGCCTCCAGCTGCTCACGCACGATGCCGTAAGGGCGCAGCACCGTGGGCGCCTCGGAGTTGTTGATCGCAAGGAGCCGCTCTGTTTCATCCGCGCCCCAGCGCGCCACCCAGCGAGCGACGAGCCAGCGCTGGTGCGAGTAGCGGAGCGAGAGCGCATCCACCGGATCGCCACTCTCGGGGAGCTTCAGCGAGTCGCGCTCGCGATCCACGCGCCGCAGTACTGCGTTGGCGAGACGGCTCGCGCCGATCCCGTGACGTCGCTTCGCCAGCTCTACGGTCTGCGCGATCGCCGCGTACGCGGGAACGCTCCCCATGTAGAGGAGCTGGTACACGCCGA
>DASSNL010000108.1:0-10308 GCA_035688075.1 Gemmatimonadaceae bacterium | reverse complement strand
CATGGAACTCACACCTTCAGAAGTGTGGGCACGTCTCCTGGAGCGCGTTCGCCCGGAGCTGCCCGAGCAGAGCTTTCGCACCTGGCTCGAGCCCACGGAAGCTCTCGAAGTAACCGGCGATACGCTTTTCGTCGGTACGCCGGACCGCTTCGCTGCGGAGTGGAACGAGTCGAAGCACGCTGACCTGCTTGCCAGTGTCGCGCCAGTGGCACTTGGCCACCCGCTCACTGTCGTGTTCAAGGTGACCGAAGAGCGGCAGGCACGACCGCAGATGGATTTCTTCGTAGCCCCGGTGCCTGAGGAGAAAAAGGAAGGCTCGGCGGCCGCTCCGACGTCCGATACCTCGAGCCTCAACCCGCGCTACACCTTCGACAACTTCGTCATCGGGAAGTCGAACGAGCTGGCCGCGGCCGCGGCGCAGGCGGTTGCCGCCTCTCCGGGAAAGGTTTACAACCCGCTCTTCATCTACGGCGCCACAGGCCTCGGAAAAACTCACCTGATGCAGGCGGTCGCACACGAGATCGCGCAGCGCGTCCCGGGTACGCGGATTCGCTTCGTGAGCGGCGAGCAGTTCACCAATGAGATGGTCCTCTCGATCAGAAACCGCTCGCAGCCAGATTTCCGCCGGCGCTACCGCGAGACCGACCTGCTCCTGGCCGACGACGTTCACTTCCTGAAGGGGAAGGAAGCCACCCAGGAGGAGTTCTTCCACACCTTCAACGCGCTCTACGAGGCGGGCCGCCAGATCATTCTCACGAGCGATCGCCCACCCTCCGAGATCCCAGGGCTGGAAGCGCGACTCGTAAGCCGCTTCCAGTGGGGGATGGTGGCCGACGTGGAGCTTCCGGAGCTCGAGCACCGGATCGCCATCCTGCAGAACAAGGCACGCCAGGATTACGTGAAGCTGGAGATCCCGGACGAGGTAATCCAGTTCATCGCGGAGCACGTGCGATCGAGCGTGCGGGAGCTCGAGGGCGCGATCAACAAGCTCCTCGCTGTGGCTTCGCTCAAGCACCGCGGGATCACGGTGGAGCTGGCGCGTGAAGCACTTCGCGACAAGCTGCGCTCGAACGGTGATGCTGAATCGCCGGAGAAGCTCACACTGTCTGCTACCAGCATTCAGGAGGCTGTCGCCAGGGATTGGGAGGTGACCGTAGACGGCCTTCGATCCAAGAGCCGCACCAAGCAGCTCGCGATCCCTCGCCAGGTGGCGATGTATCTCATCCGCGATCTACTCGGCACGCAGCTCGTGGAGATCGGGAATGCCTTCGGGGGAAGAGACCATTCCACGGTCATACACAGCCTGGAGAAGGTAGAGCTCATGATGAAGGACGATGAGCTCTTCACCCAGCGCGTCGTGAACCTCAAAACCGCTCTGGAAAAGCTGAGATCGTAACGTGGAAAGCCGTGGATAACCCGTGACTATCCCCAAATCTCCACACGCGATCAGGACCAGCTGTTGACCGGCGCACGGAGCTCCGAGTCGCCAACAGTCACTAGCTATCTGTAAGCTGAGCGAGTATCGTAACTTCCGCGACTTTCCCGCATTTCCACACGCTCTACTACTGCTTCTATCTTTTAATTCTTATAGAAAGCAGAAGTACAGGCCGGCAAAGAGTCAACAACGAGGACCTCGAATGCGCTTCACCATCGCTCGCGAGAAGTTGCAGGACGGACTTACCGCGGTGACGGCAACTGTACCGGCGAAGACCACGCTCCCCGTCCTGGCCAACATCCTGGTCGAGACCACCGATCGCGGGATCCGGCTCTCCGGAACGGATCTGGACATGGCGGTAAGCACCGACCTCACCGCGGACGTCGAGAGTGAAGGCGCCATCACGATCCCCGCCAAGAAGCTCGCCGAGATCGTGCGTGAGCTGCCGTCGGCGCCAGTGAAGATCAGTACCAGCGGCGAGCAGCGTGTGTCGCTCGAGTGCAGCCGGTCGCGCTTCCGCCTACTCGGCCTGCCACGCGATGAATTCCCGGCGTTCCCGGCGGTGAAGTTCACCGACAGCTGGCGCATTCGCTCCGGGGAGCTGCAGAAGCTCATCTCGCATACCGCGTTCGCGGTTTCCACCGAGGAGAGCCGCCCGATCCTCAATGGGGTGCTCTGGGAGCTCAAGTCTGACCAGATGCGCATGGTGGCTACGAACGGCCATCGCCTGGCCAAGATGGAGCTCCCATTGAGCAGCGATTCCGGCTCCCTCTCCGGTGACATGATCGTGCCGCCCAAGGCGCTCGAGCAGATTCGGCGTCTTTTTCCGGCCGAAGAGGAACTGGAGATCGCGCGGGGTGATAACCACCTCGGATTCCGCTCGCCGGTTACCTCGGTTTACACTCGGCTCATCGAAGGGCCGTACCCGAACTACGAGCAGGTCATCCCGCGCGACAACGACAAGATCGCTCTCGCCGACAAAAACGCACTCGCCAGCGCCCTCAAGCGGATGTCGGTGGTGGCCTCCGACCAGACCCATCGGATCCGGCTCTCCTTCAACGCCGGGATGCTCAAGTTCAGCGTTCAGACACCCGACCTGGGCGAGGCACAGGACGAGCTGCCCATCAACTTCGAGGGCGACCCCTTCGACATCGGGTTCAACGCCAGCTATCTCCTCGAGATCCTGCGCTACATGCCGACCGACGAGATCCGGATGGCCTTCAAGGCGCCGGAGCGAGCGGCGACTATCGAGCCGGCCTCCTGGGACGACCCGGCCAAGTACATGTGCCTCATCATGCCGCTCCGGCTCATCGACTGAGCTACCAGAGGAGTCTATGCATCACTTAGCGATCCTCATTGGGAAGTGCCTCTTGAGGCGGAGGAAGGGGCTCTCGAGGACCCGATAACTGACCCACGCGATTGCGAACGATGCCGCTCCGGCGATTGCGAAGAATAGGAGTTGCCCGGGCATCTGTGGGCCTCCCACTGAGGCAAGCTCTCGGAAGTCTGGCCTCGCCCGCAAGAGGAAATAGGCCAACGGATAATGCACGATATACAGGCAGTAGCTGTACTTGCCGAGTGTTCGGAGCATGGCCGAGGAGAGCCAGCGATCTAGCGCGGACCCCGGCGGCGCCTCGATAGTAGCCGCAACCAGTGTCACTGCCGCCACGGCGACCAGCGGATAGCCTATCGCCTGCATCGCAGCTCCCTCCTTATCCGCGCCCGGGTTTAGCGCCAACATCACCAGGACGGCAAGAGCAACCAAGATGCCCCAGAGTGGCGCGCGAATCTTGCCCAGCGACCGAGCCCAAGGACTCAGGGCACTCCATGCTCCGGTCCTCCTGCGCGCCACAGCCAGCGCGCCACCGAGCGCGAGCCCGTCCATGTGCGTCGGCATCAGAGTGTAGATAGCGACAGGCGACGTACCATGAGCCAGAAGAACCACGCGAAACACGGCCCCACCGGCTGCTACGGCAACGCACAGCAGCCCGAGCCGGCGTGGCGGACAGAGGGCCACCAGGAGCGGCCAGACCAGATAGAACTGCTCCTCTACGGCGAGGCTCCAAAGGTGGGTCGTGTTAATTGCGGTGACGTTCCAACGTCCGGCATGAGCTATGAGCAGGTTGGTGCTGTGGGTCCAGTACCACCACTTCACATCACCCAAGTCGAAGACGAGCGACAAAACAAAGACGGCGACGAGATAGAGCGGCACGATGCGCAGTGCGCGGCGCGCGTAGAACGTGCGAGCGTAGCCGGGGGCACCTCTGGTATCAATGAGTATTCCTGTGATCAGGAAGCCGGAGAGCGCGAAGAAGAGATCCACTCCGATCCAGCCACACGATTCCAGCGCAACGAAGGGATACTCGAGGACGTACTTCGGCACCATCACCCTGAAGTGGTGCAGCATGACAGCCAGAATTGCTATGCCGCGCAGGCCATCCAGAGCTGGGATGTATTCCCGGCTCGAGAACGTCGAAGGCGGGTCGTAAGTCTCGCCAGCTTTCGCAACCCCCGGCTCGGATGCGCTTACCGTGGCTGTCACGTTCTAGCGGGCGAGCTGCCTGCGCGTTGGAGCGCAAATCGCTTGATCCACTCGGGTAGCACTCCCTCGTTCGGCCGACGGAGGACCGTAAAGAGGCAAGGCAGATAGCAGAGGAGAACAAGCACGTCGCCGTAGCGGCGTAGATCGCTGGCGCTCTCCGGAGCTGGCAGGACCTGCATGATAACGAGAGCCGCTACGCCGTTCAGTATCGTGAGTGTCAGCGATTCGCGGTAAGTGCGCGGGATGAGGAATAGCGGGAGCGTCGCGTACAGTGTCACGTTGTGAGGGATGAGCGACATTGCGAGGAGCAGGCGTCCTTCGGGGGTGCGCCAGCGGAGAGCCGCGAGCAAGAGGAGGAAGCCGCCAGAGTGCGCGATCGGTGCCGCGAAGCCGGTCCCAGCGCGCACCGCGTGCAGCCAATCAATCGGCCACGATGGAAGCAGCGCGAAGCTCGCCGCGGCGAGAAGGAGCGAGCCAGCAGCGGCATACCCTATTGCGCCCCGGGCCGGCTCGCGAGCGAGGACGCCAAGTCCGATATTGGGCTTCGCTGATATGATGCAGCTAAGCGTGGGGAGGCATGCGGCGGCCGTGAGAAGCGGCGACCACTGCGCAGCCATCACCGCTACGATGAAGGCGCCGCTGGCAAAGAGCGGCAGCCGAGCCCACGATTCGCGCGTCACGCCGTAGGCCAGGAGCGCGGCGGAAATCCCCACGAATAGCGCGCGCGCTACCGCGACCGGGAAGAACGCGAGCGGGGAGACGGCGATAAGCGCTGTCGCCGGATAGTAGAGCGGCCAGCGCCAACCGAAGGCGCGGCCAGGCCCCACGAGGTCATACGGGTTCTGGCCAGTCCATAGAGCACGGGCACCGAACCATACTTGATCGAAGTCGGCGCTCCCGCCCATCAGGTGCATCCGTATCACGAGGACGATGACGCTCCCCGCCCCGATGGCGAGAGCAATTGAGATCCGCGCACGTCGCGACGGTGCCGTCTTCGGCTCGTAGGTCTCGCCGACTTCGGCGATCCCAGGCTCGGCTATCGTTGCCATGCCCAGAGTCTACGCATGCCGGCCACCGTCGCAAGAGTGAAAACGACACCGCGTCGTCCATCTGGCGCCGAGGGCCCTGCGATTGTACGTTAGTTGCGCGCGGGCGGAGCTGCCCGCCCCGACAATCCATGCCGCCCCATACCGGCTCTAGCTTCTCCCTCCTGGGAGAAGACAGGGCCGGTTTTCTTTTGCCCCTCGCCATCGACGCCGATGGACTTTCCGAAGACGGATAGCTGGGAGCTCGCAGGCAAGATAGGCACCGTCATGGTGCTGCTCGGGTCCGCGCTCAAATGGCTTCTCACGCCGATGTTCACGGCGGCTATCCGAAAGGCGCTGAAGCCCGAGCTGAAGATCATCGCGAGTGCCTCCACCCAGTTCGCTGCGGGCGATCAGCGCTTCACGGCTATAGAGCGCAACATGGAATCGCTACAGAGCGACGTGCGCGAGATCCGTGAGCGGCTCGACGATCTGGCCGACCGGAGAGGCTAATGCACTTCCTCGCCTCCAATCTCCGCGAGCTCGCGGCCGCGCTGCACCAGGTGGGCTACTGGCTCCTCTACGCACTGCTCACCGGGCAGCTGCTCGCCACGCTCTGGTATCTCCGCCGGCTGAAGGAATGGCACCACGGCTACCTGGCGATGATCGTCGGCGTGATCCCGTGGTGGCCCGCGCGAATCGCTGCGCTCGTGCTCTTCGCCGATGAGCTCTATCAGCACGTGAGACAGGAGCTCGCGAAGAGAGCGGGACGGCCGATGAATCCGGACGACAGCCCGCTGCATCGGCTGTACGTCTGGGCATACCGAGCGGTGTTCCGGTGAGCACCGCGCTCGAGCTGCTCACCATCCACGAGCGTCCGTCGCCGAATCACCGTTCGCGGCGCGGGGAGAAGATCCGGCTCATCGACTGAGCCAGGCAGGGGTCAGCAACCGTCTTGAAAGTCAAGCGGCAATGAGCGATGGAGCGAGTGCTGGTGAGCGGTAGTCGGCTACCCAGCGCTCGCCCGTTCGCACCATGGTGTTGAGGATGGTCAGGAGCTTCCGCATGCAGGCCGTGAGGGCAAGCTTCTTCGGCTTGCCCGCCTTGAGAAGCCTCCGGTAGAAGTCCGGTAGAAGGCGCTAATAACGGGGTTGTATCTCGTCGCTACCAGAGCGCCCATGTAGAGTGCTGCCCTCACGCTCGCCCTCCCGCCCTGGATGAAGCGGTGCCCTCGCAAGGTGCCCGAGTCGCGGCTTAAGGGTGCAACGCCAACGAGCTTGGCGATCTCGCGCCTCGAGAGCCGGCCCAGTTCGGGGAGATCGGAGAGGAGCGTGAAGGAGAGCACCCGGCCCACACCCGGCACGCTCTGGAGCAGATCGTCCTTCTCTCTCCAGGCGGGGCTCCTCTTGACCGCATCTCCCAGGTCGCTCTCGGCCACGCGGAGCTCACGCTCCAAGAAGGAGATGTGCTTCTTGATACTCTTCCTCACCTGCTGCTTGTGTTCTTTGCCGGAGAAGAACTGGAGCTGGCCCAGGCGATTCTTCTCTGCCTGGAGCATCTCCAGGAGCTGGCGGCGGCGGCCGAGGAGAGAATCGAGCTCCCTGGCCTCCTCGTCGGGCAGTGCTCTCACCTCCGGTCGTACGCGCTCGGCGAAGAGTGCAATGATGCGGGCATCGATGCGGTCCGTCTTGGAGAGCTCGCCCGTGGCTTTGGCGTAGTGCCTTATCTGCCGCGGGTTGACCACCACGACGGGAAGGTGCGCGGCGGCCAGCTCACTCGTGGCCAGGAGCTCCAGACCCCCGGTGGCCTCGAGGGCGATGAGCTCGGGCTTTATCTCGGCTAGCCGAGTGACCAGTTCTCGCACGCCGCGCTCATTGTTGGTCACCGTCCAGTGCTCATTGTTCGGGCGAAGGGCGATGGCGAGGTCCTCTTTGGCTACATCGATCCCAACGAACACGGCTCTCCTCCTCGAAGTGGCGGGGGACATGGAGCATGAAGTAAGTATGGAGCAGTGGCAAAGCAGTGGCGTCGCACATGGCCCATCCTTGTGAGAATTCGGGCTCGGGTGCCATCTCTGTTTTCCGGCACTCGTCCCCCACAACCGTTCGGGCTTCTTGCGACTGTTGGTCGGGAACGCCGCTCCGGCTGACCCACGGTGTTTGCGTGCTGCTCACTCCACCCCGGTCCGATCGAGCTGGCGCTCCGATCCCTACACATCAACCACTACTCGCCTCTCTCCCATAGATACAAGGTCTGAAATCGTGAATCGGTACGGTCGCTCCGTCGACCGTACCGATTCACGATTTCAGACCTGACCCCGTCGGCAGCTACTTCAGCAGCGTTATCGTCTGCCGGACATCCTCACGGAAGGGAAAGCTCGAGTGGCCGGTGGTGACGAGGATCTCCGCGTGGCTCGTTCCCGTCGCGTGGAGGAGCACCCCGGAGCGCGGATCCACGAACAGCGTAACGTCGCCGTGCCCGCTCCCCGTGGCTTCCATGGTGTCCGACGTATCCGTGGCGATCGTATCCATGACCATGGTGGTCGTAGTGTCGGTGGCGCTATCCACCCTGCTTCGAACGGCCAGCGAATCGTGACGTACGAGGAGCAGGGCCGCTCTCCCCTGCCATAGTGTATCGGCAATAGCCTTATACTGTCTCGTAGCTGTTGTGACCAATGGCATACGACCTCTGCACGTCGTGGTCGATACCGTGTCCGTCCAGCTCTCGTTCGGCGAGATCCCTTCGGGCAGCGCGACGAAGAGCGCCGTCGCGGCGGCGGAGAGTGGATCGATGGCATCCCGGCAGGGGGTCGTCGCGTCGCTCGCCAGCGTGGTGAGGTGGCCGTTGGCGGCCATCGCTCCCTGGAAGCGCGGCTTGCTGTTGCTCCCCGCGGTGGGCGTCGGGATCCGCTCGGGGATGATGACTGCCACGGAGTCCACCGAGCCGGTTACCTGGAAGGCTGGCGATCCGCCGTCGGACGCGCCCGTTGGCTCTGTCGATACGGTATAGAGAACCATCCTGCCGACCGGGAGCGAGTCGGCCGTCGTATCACCGACCAGTGACACAGTTCCGGTCGAGCGGACCTCGTAGCGCCAGCTCCCTGCGGCGTGCCTGGGCGTCCAGCGGGCCGCGACCGCGGGTGGCGGAGCGGGCGCCGAGTCCTTGCGGGTGGGGACGGGCGTCGGGGTGGCCGGCGGTGGGGCGCTGGTGGTGCAGGCCGCCGCGAGAGATCCGATGAGCGCGCAGAGGGAGAGCCGACGGGGAATTGCTTTCGACACCGGTGGCGATTCCTCGAGAGCGAGTTGGAGGGGTGGAAGTGGAGTGGGTCCGGTCGGCCTGTAAGCCGGGTCCTGTCGGATGTCGCCATCCGGACGGTCATTTCTCTGGGAGCGCGATCGCTCGCGCCCTCTAGCAGCCTACCCGCGGCGTCTTTGTCGAGGCGGGCCGCCTCTCGCCGCTTATTTGGCCTTGCTCCAGCCGGGGTTTACCCTGCCACGCCTGTTACCAGGCGCGCGGTGGGCTCTTACCCCACCATTTCACCCTTACCGGTCCGGTGCCGCGACCGGCGGTGTATTTTCTGTGGCACTTTCCGTCGCCCGCCGCCTCTCGGCGGCTTGCGCCCAGGCGTTACCTGGCGGCCTGCCCTTTGGAGCCCGGACTTTCCTCGCGGAGCACGGAGCCCCACGCGACCGTCCGGCCGACCGTTCCCACCGTGAAATATAACACCGGCCTGGCCATCGGCCGGCTGCGCGCCGCTTCCCGCGGTGAGGGAAATTAGTAGCATATTGCTACTAATTGCCAGTGCATTGCACTGCTGACGATCCGTCTCCTCTGCTGACCCGCTCCGCTATATCGCTGACACTCTCTCGCGGCGCCCGGAGCGATCACTGGCCCGTTGATGACGGCGCAATGACTCGACCTTGGCATTCTACCCCCGTTCGCGGCCTGGTATTGCGCGCCCAGGCCTGCCACCGCTCACCGATCCGCCTCACAGGGGTTCCCATGCGCTCCAAGCAACCGTCACGGGCCGCGCTCACGCCCATAGCCACAATGCTCCTTCCTGGTGAGCGGCAGCGGGTGGACGCGGCCGGGGAGGGGCTCTACCACACGCTCCACCGCGACTCGCTCGACGACGTATTCCGCGACCTCTACGAGCACCGCGCCCGCGCGGTGCTGGTATCCGTCTCCCGGTGCGCGGACCTCGAGGTGGGGCGCGTAGCGCGCCTCGTGCGCGAGTTTCCGCGGGTGCCGGCTGTGGCGCTCCTCTCCACTTTCAGCTCGGAGACGCCGCAGGCCGTTCTCTCGCTCGGGCAGTCGGGGGTGCGATCGCTGGTGGACGTGACGCAACCATCCGGCTGGAGAGTTCTGCGCGAGATGCTCGTTGCCGACCGCGCGGCCGACATCGAGCGCCTGGCGCTCGCCCAGCTCTCGCTCGATCTGGCTGGCGCTCCGGCCGACTGCTGGCGCTTCTTCGAGATGCTCTTCCGCGCCACCACGCCTCGCATCACCACGGTCCGCATGCTCGCGCGCAGGCTGCGCGTGGTGCCGAGCACCCTGATGAGTCGCTTCTTCCGGGCGAGGCTCCCCGCGCCCAAGCGCTACCTCGCCATGGCGCGTCTCGTCCAGGCCGCGCGTGTCTTCGAGAACCCCGGCCTCTCGGTCTGCAACGTCGCCAACCACCTGGAGTACTCATCGCCGCAGAGCTTCGGGCGGCACGTGCGCACCATGCTGCACATGACGGCGGTCGGATTCCGCCAGCACTACGATGGTGAGGGGATGCTCCAGCGCTTTCGCGAAGAGCTGATGCTCCCCTACCTCGAGGTCCTCCGCGGCTTTACGCCGCTGTCGTCCCCTTACTCCGAGGCGCAGGAGTGGGAAGACGAGGAGGAAGTCGCTGTTCCTGGGTAGTGGTGAGTGTGGCCACATCGAATCGGCTGATCGACGATCGCAGCCGCCCCGCCGACTGCGAGAGCTGCAGCGATGCCGTTGCCAGTCCGTTTATCACCGCGGTCTGCTCCTCCGCCGCGCTGGTGGCCTCGCCCGCGCGCGCCACCGCCTTCCCGGCCAGCGACTGGATGCTTTCGATCTTCTCCGAGAGCTCCGCGAGCCCGCTAGCCTGCTCGCGGGAGACGGCCGCCGACTCGGTGATCACGAGCGCCACGCGCTCGATACCGGTGAGGATGTCGCTCAGCGCGCTGTCGGCCTGCGTCGCGATCTCGCCCACGTTGGTGACTTCGCGCTCCCCGGCCGTCATGGCGTTGGTCACGCTGGCGATGTTCTCGCGGATGGTGCCCACGGTTCCCGCG
>DASSNL010000063.1:0-11975 GCA_035688075.1 Gemmatimonadaceae bacterium | reverse complement strand
GTGCATCGGCTGCCTTTGGGCAGCCGATGCACGATGCAAGACCTGACCCCGTCGTTCACCGTCATTCACTCTTCCTTCAACACCACCGTCGGTTGGATGCCAAGGGCCTGGCGCGCCGGGATCATCGCCGCGAGAACGCCTACACCGACCGCGAGCAGGGACACCGCCGGCAGGATGACTACGCTCCACGCGCCGAGCAGCTCGCCGCCGGTCCACGAATTGAGCCAGGCCGCTAGCCCGATGCCGACTGCCACACCGGCGGAGAGCTGGACAGCGGCTCGCATGAAGATTCCCCACAGCAGCCGCTGACGACTCGCGCCGAGCACCACGCGAATACCGATCTCCCGGCGCCGCCGCGTGACCGTCACCGACATCAGCGCGTAGATGCCGGCTGCGGCGAGTATGAGCACGCTCAGCGTAACCGCGCCGAGGCTGATCGCGAGCCACTGCAGCGGAAGTTGCTCCGCCCGGATGACGGCGTCCATCGGACTGACGTCGCGTACCAGCAGGGTGGGTTCGACGTCGAGAGCGACGGCGCGCAGGCGCCTTCCGAACTCGGCGGGGTCGCCGCGCGTTCGCACCGCGAGCATGGCGGGATGAATCTGGTTGGCGGCCCCCACCCAATAGGTCGCCGCATGTGGAGTGTCGAACGCAGACTTCGCGGGAAAATCGTCGACTACGCCCACGATCTCGAGCCAGGGATCGATCTTCGTCTCGTCGCGCTCAAGCCAGATGGTGCGAAACCGACGGCCCAGCGCGTTGCGTCCATCGAGGAAGGAATCGACGAACGAGCGATTGACGATCACCTGATTCGTGGCGCTGTCCGCCGGAACGAAGTCGCGACCATCACGGACCCGGATGCCGAACGTCCTGAAGAAGTCCGCGTCCACGATGGCGAAGCGCGTCCTCCGGGAGATGATATATCTGGCCACCCCCTCCGGACGACCGGCTGCCACGGCGCGCGCGGAGTCGGCCGCAAATTCCGCAGAGTCGGCCGCCGTCACCGCCTCGATCTCGATCTGGCGCGCGCCCTCGAAACCGGGTACGTCCCTGGCGAACGTCACCGCGAGCACGTCACGCTCCGCCTCGAGCCGGCGCTCCAGCCTGGCACGTGCACTCGCGAAGTGTGTCCGGAAGGCGCGGTCTCCCTCGGGCGTGGTGGCTGCGGAGTCTGGCCGTGCCATTGCTAGCGATGCGGATAGGTACTGCGCCGCAGCGAACCCCGGGCCGGTGGTAGCGTCCTGAATCGATTCAGCCGCGAAGCGCACCGCGGCCGGCAGTATGGCCACCGCGATCGCCACCTCGATCACTACCAGCGCTGTCCACATCCGCCCCATGCGAACGGTAGCGTGACCGCCGGCCAGTCGCTGGAGGTTGAGGTGCACGCGGCGGCCGGTCAGCTGTAGTCCGGGAATCACGCCGATTATGAAGGCGCTGATCGCGGCGAGGATGAGGAGCCAGACGAGCGTCGTATCGGAAACGTCGAAGCGGAGCCAGAATGGAACCAGGCGCACGCCCACCTGGGCGAGCATTACATCCAGCCGCGACGCGACCCCCCACACGATAACGAGTCCCACGGCGGCGCCGAGTGCCGAGAGGAGCGATGCTTCACCGAAGAGCTGCGTGATGATGCGGCCACGGCTGGCACCGAGGGCGCTGCGTACTGCGATCTCGCTCTGTCGAGTCGCGGTTCGTGCGTAGACCAGAATCGCGACGTTGACGCAGATGACCACCAGCAGCAACGCCATCAAGAGCTGTGCGCTGCGAAGCGCCAGCACAGCGTCCGGGGAGTCGAGCTCGAACCACGATCGTGAGAACGGCATCACCCGCGGGCGCAGGGTCGCGTGGGAGTCGTGGTGCGCCTTCGCGATGCGCGATTCCAACGTCTCTATCTCCGCCTGCGCTCGTGTAAACGTGGCGCCTGGTGCAAGCCGTCCGAAGGCGAAGAGAGAGGGGCCCTCCCGCCAATCGTAGCCCAGCGAATCGATTCGCAGTGGTACCCACAGATCGAAGTCGACCGGGAACGTGAACCCCTCCGGCATGACGCCCACGACAGTGTGCGGTTCATCGCCGAGTTTCACTGTTCGACCGACGATGCCCGAGTCTGCAGCGAAGCGGCTGCGCCACACGTCGTAGCCGATGACGACGACCGGGGGCGCACCCGGTCGCTCGTCGTCGTCCACGAGGTAGCGTCCCAACAGCGGCTGCACGCGCGCAAGACGGAACCCAGCGGCGCTCATCGCGACACCGCGACCCACCTCCGCACCGCCGTCGGCGGCGACGATGTTTCGGATCGCGGGGCGGAACGCCCCGACGTCCTGGAGCGTCCGCATACCGCGCCAGGCGGCAAGGTCGCGAAGGATACGGCGCTCGGGCCGCCACGAAGCCACGTCCCATAGCTGAATGCCGACGATCCGGTCGCCCTCGTTCAGCGGTAGCGCGTCGGTATTGATCAGCGAGATCACCGTGGATCCCCCCGCGCCGATGGCAATCGCGACACCCATCGCGAGCGCGCTCACCAGCGTGAGAAGAGGATACTTGATCAGCATCCGGGCGCCGAGCTTGACGTCCAGCCACGAGAAACGCAGCGAGTCGAACCACCGGAGGCCGCGCGCCTCGCGGCCGAGCGCCGTGTACTGGTACTTCCCACCGAACTCCGCTCGCGCCGTCCGTTCGGCCTCGGCCTGCGAGAAGCTCGAGCGCACCAGGTCTGCCGTGCGCATCTCGATATGCTGCTCGAACTCCTCCCGCATCTCGGCGTCGAGGGAGTGCGTGCGCGCTACACCACGCCAGAGCGAACGCACGCGCGAGAGCAAGGTGGCGATCATCAGGCCTCGAGTGGCTTGGCCGCGAGGGCGCGCGCGATCGCATCGACGAGCTGGTTCCAACTCGCCGTCTCCTCGCCGAGCCGCTTCCGGCCGGCGGCCGTGAGCCGGTAGTACCTGGCCCGCCGATTGTTGTCAGAGGTGCCCCATTCGCCCGCGATCAGGCCCTGGTGCTCGAGTCTGTAGAGCGCCGGGTAGAGCGCCCCTTGCTGGATCTCGAGCGCGCCGCCGGAGATCTGCTCGATGCGAAGCAGCACGCCGTAGCCGTGCAGCTTGCCGAGCGACACCGCTTTGAGGATCAGGATGTCGAGGGTGCCGGGGAGGAGCTGCACTTTCCGGGTCACGGGGCTCTCCTAGTGTGCTTAGGAGAGAGTATTCACCACCTGCCCGGATGTGTCAAGGAGATCGTGGTGGCGCGACGGCAGGCGGGGAGCACAGATTCTCATCGTACCGTCTCTGAGCCGAGCCATTTGGGACCATATCCGGAGCCTTGCATACCATGCCCACTCGCCGTGATCGAGATCTGGAACGGACCTACTCCCGCGCACAGTTCGTCGCGAAGCTCCGCCGGCTCGCCGACGCCCTGGAGGCAGGCGCGCCGTTCAACATTCAGGTGGCCAACGAGCGACTTCGTATTCCGGCGGACGTGTCGTTCAACATCGAGCACGAGCGTGCCGGTGGAGTGCAGGAGCTGGAGTTCCAGCTCCGCTGGGCCGTTCCGGGAGCTTGAACACGAGAGGGCGGACGAATCAGCGCGGCTCGGCCAGCGCGAGAGTAATGGAAGTCATCCTGGGTGATCGCCTGGCTCTACGCCGGCATTCGCGCGGGAGGTCAGCTTTTTCATCTCGAGCTGGTCGATACGAAGGATCCGTCGATTGATGTGGTGACCCGCGATGAGCGGCTGAATACACATTCAAGCGAGATACTGATGCTCCCATACTTCGAACAACCTGTCTGGCACGTCGGTCCGTTGACCATCCACGGCTTCGGCATCGCGGTAGCTATAGCGGTTTGGTTCGGCCTCGCCATGGTGCAACGGCGATTCGACAGAGCCTCTCTCGATCGCGTCGTCGGGGAGCGGCTCGGCTGGTGGATGATCGTTGGCGGGATCGTCGGGGCACACCTTTACTCGGTACTGTTGTACTTCCCGGACGAGCTTCGCACCGACCCCTGGCTCCTCCTCCGCATCTGGGACCCTATCAGCTCCATCGGCGGCATGCTCGGTGGGATCACTGGTGGTCTGCTCTTCTTCTCGACACGCCTTGGGGAGATGGATTGGCGAGCGAAGCTCGCCTACCTCGACGCGATCGCGTTCGTCTTCCCCTCCGCTCTGGCAATCGGCCGCCTCGGCTGCACGCTAGCGCACGACCACCCGGGAGTCGTAACGAGCTTTCCGCTCTCGATCAGCCTCCAGACCGAGGCGGCACGGAACTACATCGGCGGCGTCTACAATGCCGCGGGCCTGACGCTTCCATCGGCTGCACCGACGATGGGGTTTCACGATCTTGGCCTCTACGAGCTCCTGTTTCTGGTGCTCGTAGTAGTCCCGACGTTCATCTACCTTGACCGCCGGCGGCGGCCGGCCGGCTTCTACCTCATCGCATTCTCCGTACTGTATTTCCCGGTGCGCTTCGCATTCGACATGTTGCGTATTGCCGACGCCCGTTACCTGGGGCTGACGCCCGCGCAGTGGGCGGCGGCACTGATAGTGGCCGCCCTTCCGTTCGTCACCGTACGCAAGCGCGCGCTTCGCTTCGCAATCGCCGGCGCCGTCATCGTCGCTACGGCATGCGCTTGCTGGGGCGGTCCGATGTGAACGGCCTCATTCAGCGTTCCGGCAGTTCCTCGAGCGCTAATCGGCTCTTGGGAGGAAGCTGCCGTTCCGGCGACGGGGTCGGGCCTTTGATTTCGAGCGGGCTGGGCGGATGCCCAGCCCGCTCGAAATCAAAGACCTGACCCCGTCGTTCACCGGAACCTCATCCCGTTCGGCGCGATCTCGCCGGGCTTCGGGATGCGCGGCGCCTGGGACTGTGCCTGCGGCTTCGGCCGCGATCCCCGACGTTGGTTCGGCCGATCACCCTGCGCATTCTCCTTCTTCATCGAGAGTGCGATGCGATTCCGCTCGAGATCCACCGAGACGACGCGCACCTTCACCTTCTGCCCGACCTTCACCACCGCGTTCGGATCCTTCACGTACCGATCGGCCAGCTGCGACACGTGCACCAGGCCGTCCTGGTGCACGCCGATGTCCACGAACGCTCCGAACGCGACGATGTTCGTCACGACTCCCTCGAGCTCCATCCCCGCCGAGAGATCCTTCGGCTCGCGTACATCGTCGCGGAAGGCCGGCGGCTCGAACGCTTCGCGCGGGTCGCGGCCGGGCTTCCGCAGCTCGGCGAGGATGTCCTCGAGCGTCGGGAGACCGACGTCCTCCGCCACGTAGCTTTCGAGCTTCACTCGCCCGACCTCCTTCTCGTTCCCCACCAGCTCCGCGAGTGGCACGCCGAGGTCGCGGGCCATGCGCTCCACGAGAGTATAGCGCTCGGGGTGTACCGCCGACGCGTCGAGCGCGTGCTTCCCGCCGCGCACGCGAAGGAAGCCGGCCGCCTGCTCGAACGCCTTCGCGCCGAGTCGCGGGACGTCCATCAGCTCCCTGCGCGAGCGGAAGCCGCCGCGCTCGTCGCGCGCCTTCACGATGTTCGCCGCGAGCGACGGTCCGATCCCCGCCACGTAGGAGAGGAGCGGTGCGGACGCGGTGTTGACCTCCACGCCCACCCGGTTCACGCAGCTCTCCACTACTTCGTCGAGCCGCTGCTTGAGCCGCGGTTGAGATACGTCGTGCTGGTACTGGCCTACGCCGATGGATTTCGGGTCGATCTTCACCAGCTCGGCGAGCGGATCCTGCAGCCGGCGCGCGATGGAGACCGCACCGCGCAGAGACACGTCGAGGTCGGGGAGCTCCTCGCGCGCCACGTCCGACGCCGAGTAGACCGACGCGCCCGACTCGTTGACGACGACCACGGTGGGCCGGGTGAGCCCCCGCTCATGCAACGTCTCGCGCACCAGCGTCTCCGTCTCGCGCGACGCTGTGCCGTTCCCGATCGCAATCAGTTCGACATCGAACCGTGCGACGTAAGCGAGGAGCGACGCGGCGAAGCGGTCGGACTGATGCAGGTAGAGCGCGTCGGTAGCCAGTACCGCTCCGGTACGCGATACGACGGCTACCTTCACACCGGTGCGGAAGCCCGGGTCGAGACCGATCACGACATGCTCACCGGCCGGCGGCGCGAGCAGGATCTGCTCCAGCCCGCGCCCGAAGATCGCGATCGCCTCTTCGTCAGCGCGGGTCTTGAGCTCCATGCGCAGGTCGACCTCCACCGACGGAGCGATGAGCCGCTTGTAAGCGTCCTGCACGACTAGCCGCATCTGCTCCCGTGCGCGGTTGCTCGCCGCCAGCTCGCGCTCCATGTCTTCCACGATGCGCTCGGC
The DNA here is from genome assembly GCA_035688075.1 of Gemmatimonadaceae bacterium. GTDB lineage: Bacteria > Gemmatimonadota > Gemmatimonadetes > Gemmatimonadales > Gemmatimonadaceae > JADGGM01. The sequence continues at coordinate 5,661 of DASSNL010000063.1, read as the reverse complement.
CGGTGCCTCGATGCTCCAGATGAGAAACCCTTCGGCTTCGCCGCGCCGGATGGCGAGCATGCGGTGCGACGGGATCTCCTTCAGCGGCTGGCCGAAGTCGTAGTAGTCCTGGAACTTGGAGACCTCGTTCTCCTTTCCCGTGAGCGCGCGCGACCGGACCACGCCCTCACGCCTCGTGACGTCGCGAATTCGACCGCGCCGATCGGCGTCCTCCGCCACACGCTCGGCGAGGATGTCACGCGCACCCGCAAGTGCGTGCTCCACGTCCGGTACTTCCTTCGCCGGATCTACGAACGCCGCCGCTTCACGCTCGAGCGCCGTCACATCGTGCTGCCCGTTCCACAACAGCTCGGCCAGCGGCTCGAGCCCGCGCTCGCGCGCGATCATGGCGCGCGTGCGGCGCTTGGGCTTGAAGGGAAGGTAGAGATCCTCGAGCGCCTGCTTCGTGTCGGCCGCATCGATGCGCGCTTTCAGTTCCGCGTCGAGCTTCCCCTGCTCGTCGATGCTCTTGGTGATCGCGGCGCGACGTTCTTCGAGCTCGCGCAGGTACTGGGCGCGGTCGCGCACGTCGCGGAGCTGCACTTCATCGAGGCCGCCCGTGGCCTCCTTGCGGTAGCGAGCTATGAATGGGAGGGTGTTCCCCTCATCGAAGAGCGCGAGCGCACCGGCAACCTGCTGGGTGGAGAGGGAGAGCTCACGGGAGATCGTGGAGACGAGAGACTGCGGAAGCGTCGACATCGGTTCTGCTGAGGGTGAGGCGGTGAGGCGGGTGGTGGAAGGTTGGAGAAGCGAAGATAACACCGGTGGGAATCGTCGGTGGGGAGCACGACAGTGACTGGATCGTGGCTGAATCCTGTGCGTGAGTCTGGCGGCCTCGGCCAGGATGGCCCATCTTCGCGAGTGTATGTCGTGCTCCGCTCGAGCACTCCCAAAAAGACCGACAATTCACCGATTCGTGGCAGCCCTGATGCTTCCCACCGAACTACTACAGCCACGCAGTGCGTCCGAGCTGATCGATGTCGCCGCACAGGTGGTTCGGCGGCATTACTGGAAGCTTGTCGATGTGGCGGTCCTGGCCCTGTTGCCGTATTTCGCCTTCGACATCGTCTACCGGGCACCGGACTCCGATGCTCCGCTGCTTGTCATGGTGCTCACCACCGGTATAGTGGGTACTGCGGCCGACGTCGCGGTGATCGCCGCGCTCCTGCGAGTTCTCGAGGGAGGGGACGCCTCCCCTCGTGCGGCCCTGGGTCTCGTGCGTCGTCGTCTCTGGCCCATCGTGGCAGCAGGAACGTATCGAGCAGCGCTAGTTCTTGGCGGGTTGCTGCTGGTCGTAGTTCCGGGCCTGTATGTGCTCGCGAGCTACGCGGTGCTGGCCGCGGTCATCGCGGCGGGGCCGAAGCTGGGAGCGCGAGCTGCGCTCCGGCGGGCGCGCACTCTGACGGCCGGATACCGCTGGCGTGCGCTCGGGTGCGTGGGGTGCCCTACGTGATGAGCTTCGTAGCCAATTCGCTGGTCACCGACGCCGTAAGTGCATTCATCAAGGCGCTCGGTGGGGGCGCCATGCCTGCACACCTCGCCGGCATGCTTTCCGGAACGATGACAGCAATGCTCCTCACACCCGTCGTTGCGGTGCCGCAAGCGCTCTTGTATCTCGATCTGCGCGTGCGCAAGGAAGCGCTGGACATCGAGGCTGGTCTTGCGGCGCTGCCAGCGCCGCAGGCAGGTCTCGCCGCCGAGCAGGCTTGAGGGGCCGCGCAACGTTTTGCGCTCCTCCGCTCACCTCCTCCTCGGTCTGATGATCGTCGCCCTTCCAGGCTGCGGCGACGACGCCGTCTCTCCACCAGGCCCCGACACGCGGATCATTGCGTTCAGCTCGGGTGACGATGTCAACGGCGGATCCGCGATCTTCCTCATGCATGCAGACGGCACCAATCAGGTTCAGCTCACCAGCTCCGGTGCCCATGATAAGTGGCCCAGTTGGTCTCCCGACGGCACCATGATCGCATTCGAATCCGATCGCCTCGGAGGCGAGCCGATATCGTGGATGATGAATGCGGATGGGTCGGACGCGCGCGTACTCGCTTACGGCTACGACCCGCGATGGTCGCCCGATGGTACGAAGCTACTGTACACCGGATTCGATCTTCAGCACGACGGTATTCTCGCGGTATACATCGCGAATGCCGATGGCTCATCGCCAGTCCGTCTCACAGCAAACCCCACGGGTGACTTCAGAGCCGCGTGGTCTCCCGACGGAAAGCAGATCGTCTTTTCCGCTTTTCCTTCCGGCCCCGACGGCAACGTGGCGTTGTTCATCGTCAATGCCGATGGGACGGGTCAGCGACGATTGACGTACACGAGCGGGTCGAGCGACTACGCGGCGTGGTCGCCGGACGGAAGTCGGATAGCTTTCGAGTACCACGACGCAAATGGGTCTCAGGAGATTCATGTAATTCGTGTCGATGGCACGAACGAGCAGGTGCTGACTCCTCCGCGCTGCGCCAGCCCATCCTGGTCTCCTGACGGTAACCAGATTGCCTACGATTGCTCGATCGATCGCAATCCGCTGCAGATCTACGTGATGAACGCGGATGGCTCCGACAAGAGGATCATCGGGACGCCAAGGCGCTACGGTTCCGGGCCGTCGTGGAAACCGGTACCGTGATGAGGGCCTCCGGCTGACTGCCCAGGGGCCCCTTCACACAGCATCACGGCTCAGCGCGCTCACGCAGGGATCTGTGCACGCTCTCCGCGTGGGTTGACGACACCCTCCTTGTTGGGCACCTCGAAGTACTCGTTGCGGCTGAATCGTCCCACTGACGGCTCGATGAAGTCGCGGACGTCATCGATCGTGTCTGCCTCCCACACGCAGACTGCCCGCGTGCCGTCCGTACTCGGGAAGGTGTGATGGAGCTTGATCGTCGGGGGCATCTGCGATAGGGCCGACTCGGCCGTGCTGAAGAAGCTGTCCGGGTCGGAGATGCTGTGTTCGATGAGGACGTACATTGGTCCCTCCTTCAATGGGAACCGACGCGGTGGACCGTCCATCCCGCACCGACGCGCCATGTTTGTCAAGCTCGACGATCGTTTGCCGCAAAGCCGACTCTCGCGGTCGTGTGGATCTGTCGGCTCTGGACGATCAGCCACCGGCGCCGACCGGTGCGCGAATGCTCGACCCGTTGACCTTCCTCGACGAGGCCGTGCTCGTGCGCGCGATCAGGAACGCCCGGAGCGGCCGGAGCATCGCGGCCGGAGAGACGAGGCGCATCCGCGCCGGCGACTTCGCCATCGTCCCGGCCGGCGTCCCGCACTGGATCAGCCACGTCGGTCCGGGAGAGCTTCTGTACTTCGTGGTGAAGGTACCTGTGCCGAGGTAACGTGTCGCTCTCCACTTGACAGACTAGTGGAACCGGTGGTATCGTGAGCCTCCACTAGACCGTCTAGCTGAGGTGACAATGACCGGCGCCGGCAAGGCTACGCTACTCCAGGGCACGCTCGATCTCATCGTACTCCAACTCCTCAGGGCCGAGCCCACCAACGGGTACGAGCTGACCCTCCGCATCCAGGCGATCTCGAAGGATGTCCTGAACGTGAACGCCGGCTCCCTCTATCCAGCGCTCTATCGACTCGAATCGCGTGGTCTCGTGCGTGCCGAGTGGGCGTCGACCGAAAAGGGGCGCCGAGCCAAGGTCTACTCCCTCACGGCCGCGGGACGGAAGCATCTGGCAGCCGAACGCGAGAGCTGGCAGCGCTTCTCCGGCGCGCTCGCTGCCATCCTGCGAACCGCATAGACGCCGGTTGTTGCTCCGCCGACTCGGACGCTGCGCGCCGAGACGGGCGCGAGCGGGCCAAGTGGTCAGCTGAAACTCCACTCTCCTCTAGGACGTCTAGTGTAGCATGCCAACGCCCGCGAACGCGCTCCGCCGAGCGATGCTGAACCTGCGCGCGATCTTCTTCCGCCGCGCCCTCGAAAGTGACATGCACATCGAGATGCGCGAGCACCTCGAGCGTGCCACCGAGCGCTACGTCGCTCGAGGGATGTCCGAGACCGACGCGCGCCGAGCGGCGCGTCGGGAATTCGGCAACGTCGCCGTGCTCCAGGAGGAGGCGCGCGACGCTCGCGGCGCGCGCTGGGTGGGCGCGCTGGCCGGCGACCTGCGCTTCGCCCTCCGCTACTTCGCGCGCCACAAGGCCACCACCGCCATCATCGCCGCGGTGCTAGCGCTCGGCACCGGCGCCAACACGCTGATCTTCTCCACCTTCCAGGCGTACTTCCTCCGTCCGGCGCCCGCCGTGCCCGCGAACGACGCGCACGTGCGGATCTGGGCGCAGGAGCGCCCTACCAGGAGCGCCCGCTGGGATGAGCGGCGCTTCTCGCAGCCGGAGCTGGGGGCGCTCGCCGCTCGGCGCGACATCTTCAGCGGCGTAGCCGCGTGGACCGAGGAGGAAGCCATTCTCGGAGGCGACAGCACCTTCGCCCGCAGTGTCGGCGCGCAGTTCGTCACGCCCAACTTCTTCGGGGTGCTCGGCGTGGGGCTCGTGGCCGGCCAGGGATTCCGGCGGGGGGCAGGCGACACGCCCGACATGACCGCCGTGATGTCGTACGCGATGGCCGAGCAGCTCTATGGCGACGCTTCCGCGGCCGTGGGACGGTGGGTCCTGGTGAACGAGGTACCGGTATACGTGGTGGGCGTGGCGCCGCCGCGGTTCCAGGGCGCGGTTCGCAACATGGATGAACCGGCGCTCTGGATTCCGCTGAGCGCGCGAGCCGCGATTGGACATATCTCGCACCGCTGGCTCACCGACTCGGCGTCGCTCGCCCTCTTCGCTCGCCTGGCGCCCGGGGCGACTGCCGAACGGGCCACTGTCTTCGCGCGACAGGTGGTCGCGAACGCGCTCCCCGACTCGGCCGCGCGCGTTGGGATGGCGCGCACCGCGCAGGTCCTCCGCATGCAGGCACCGCCACCCGGTGACGACAGCCACGAGATGCTCCTGGGGATCACGATGATCATCGGCATCGGCATCCTCATCCTCCTCGTCGCGTGCACCAACGTGAGCTCGCTGATGGTGGCCGCGGCGGTGGCGCGCCGCCACGAGATCGCCGTGCGACTCTCACTCGGCGCATCGCGCGCGCGGCTCGTGCGACAGCTGGTCACGGAGTCCACTCTGCTAGCGCTGGTCGGGAGCGCGATCGGTCTCACGCTCGCCTGGTGGGTGCTCATCTGGCAGATGAAGACGGAGATCGATGGCGTGAATCTCGCGCCCGATCCGGGGACTTTCGCCTTCGTGCTGGTGATGGCGGTGGCCACGGGGATCCTCTTCGGCCTCTCGCCCGCGCTGCACGCGACGCGCACCGGTGTCTCGGGCGCGCTCCGCGACTCCGGCACCGGAACGAGCAGCCGCTCCCGACTGCAGCGCGGCTTCGTGGTGGCGCAGATCGCGCTCTCGCAGCCGCTGCTCGTGCTCCTCGGAACGATGCTCTCCCTGGTGATCGCCGGCTATCGGCCGCTCGCTCCGGAGATGAGCAGGCACGTCGTCACCGCGGGCTTCCGCCCGCTGGCTGCCGGCTCGCCGGGGCAGCGTAGCGAGGCGGTCGACTCGCTCATCCCGCGCATCGCCGAGCGGCCGGAGGTCGTTGGCACGGTGCCGGAGGCCACC
>DASSNL010000094.1:0-7715 GCA_035688075.1 Gemmatimonadaceae bacterium | reverse complement strand
CCCTGGGCAGCCGTCGCCGCGTGCGGCGTGCTGCTCGGCGCCGGCGTGTGGGGAATCCTCGATCGGAGCAAGGCCCTACCGTCCATCCGCGGGCATCGCATCCCCACGCCCTTCGTCACGCTCACTCGCATCGTCGCCGGTTTCGTGGGGCTCATCTCGCTGCTAGTCCTTCTGCTCGGCGCCTTCGGGATGTGCTTGGGGACGTGGATATCGTGAGGCGCTGTTCTGGGGGCATTGCGAGGTCCTGGCTCCTCTCGGAGAACTGAGACAACGCGGAGAGCGCGGAGGAGCGCGGAGAACGCGGAGGGGAACTGCACAAGGAGTCAGGCTACCAACCTCTACGAGTCGAGAAGAAAAAAAGGGGAACCGCTCCCTCGCCTCTGGTTCTGCCCGCCTGGGCAGGACGCGAGGAGCGGGAGCAGTTCCCCAAAGCTTCTTGCTCAGAGAGCTCGAAGCGTGTGCAGTTGCCCCAAAGACCCCTGCTCGGAGAGCTCCAAGCGTGCGCCTCTCATCTCCGCGTTCCCCGCGGTCCTCCGCGCTCTCGCTTTACCCCTCCGCGACCTCCGCGTGCGCAGCTTCCAGATGCGCCTGACACCAGTAGGGTTACCTGTTCCCGACAATTACGTACGGCACGTTCTTCTGGCGCAGCATCTCGTTGAATGCAGTGAGCTCCTTCGATTGCAGGGCATCGAGAGCCGCGAGCTGCGTGCCGAGCTCCGTATGCAGTAGCTGGCGCACCTCTTCGGCTTGATCGGTGGGCTTGAAGTCGCTGCCGCCGATCTCGTCGCCGAGGTAGGCGATCTTGTCGATGAGCTTCGATGCGAAGCGGACGCCGTCCTGGCCGCGGCCGGTGAGCCGAAGGTCCACGAAGTTCATCTCCAGGTCGATGTACTTCTGCTGAAGATCGCGCGCGGCCTTCGTGACGGCGCTGTCGCTCACCGTGCTCTCGAGCGCTGCGAGCTGCGTGCGCGCCGCCTCGATGCGGTGCACCGCGTCGGCTGCGGCCTCGAGATCGTCGCGGATGGCGAAGAGCGATTGCATCTGCGCCGCGATGTCGGCCGCGCTACCGCCGGAGTTGGGATCCTTGAGCACCTCTAGCTTCTGTGTCTGCTCCGCTCCGCCCGCATCGAGCTTCACGGTGTAGGTGCCCGGCGGCGCGAGGATCTCGAGCGTGCCCGTGCCCGGGGCTTCGCGTCCGTCGGGGCCCGGGACGATGTAGTCGGCATACATCGGTGAGCTCCGGAGCCGCACCTCGGTGGTGGGCGCGTAGCGGAGGTCCCAGTAGACGCGGTTGATTCCTGCCTTGTTGCTTCCCTTCAGCGTGCGCACGGTGTCACCCTGTGAGTCGAGGATCGTGAGCTTCACGCCGTTCTTCCCCGACACGGGCGACTTCAGGTAGTAGTCGAGCGACGCGCCGTACTCCGGGTCCTCGCCGGCCGTGGGGTCGTCGTACGTGGTGGACGGCGCGGTTATCGGACGGAAACGATAGGTGGGGTGCACGGTGAAGAGGTGCACGTTCTCCGCGAGCACGGCCGGCGTGAGCTCGCGCAGCGGCCCGATGTCATCCATGATCCAGAAGCCGCGACCGTACGTGGAGATCACGAGGTCGTCGAAGTTCTCCTGCACGACTATCCCCGATACGGGAGCGTGCGGAAGATCGTTCTGCAGCGGCTGCCAGTGATCGCCGGCATCGAACGAGAGGTAGATCGCGTTCTCGGTCCCGAGGTAGAGCATCCCCTTCCGCTTCGGATCCTCGTAGATGACCCGCGCGTAGCTCAGCATGCTCCTCGGAATTCCCGCGGTGATGCTCTTCCACGTCTTCCCGTAGTCGGTGGTCCTGTAGACGAACGGGTCGCGGCCGTTCATCTGGTGGAAGTCGACCACGATGTAAGCGGTGCCGGCGTCGTAGCGCGAAGGTGCTATACTGCGCACCGAGCCCCACGGCGGAAGGTTGGGGATGTTCTTAGTGACGTTGGTCCAGCTCTTACCATCGTCGCGGGTTAGCTGCACCAGTCCATCGTTGGTGCCCGCCCAGATGAGCCCCTTCTCCACCGGCGACTCGGCGATCGAGTACACGACGCCGGCGTACTCCACGCCGATGTTGTCGGGCGTGAGCCCACCCGAGCTTCCCATGCGGCTCGTGTCATTCAGCGTGAGGTCGGGTGAGATCACCTCCCACGACTGCCCGCCGTTCCGCGTGCGGTGGACGTGCTGGCTTCCCACGTAGATGGTGTTGTGATCGTGCGGGGAGATCTGCAGTGGGGAGTCCCACACGAACCGATACTTCACCCCGGAAGCGGGACCGTTGGATTCGTGCGGCCACACCTCCACGTTGCGGAACTGGCGCCGGTTCTCCTCGAATCGAACGACGATGCCGCCCACCATCCCGGAGCCGGACGCGGTGGACCAGATGATGTTCGGGTCCACGGGGTCGGGTGTCGCCCAGCCGCTCTCGCCGCCGCCCACCGAGTGCCACATCCCGCGTGATATCCCGGCGCCGCGCCCTCGCATCACGCGCGAGTTGGAGGGCCCGCGGTACGACGGCTCGTCCTGCTTGTTGCCGAGCACGTTGTACGGGATCGCGTTGTCCACGGTCACGTGGTAGATCTGCGCGTTGAGGAGGCGCTGGCGGTACCAGGTCTTCCCGCGGTTCTGCGTTATCGAGAGCCCCTGGTCGTGCGCCACTATCTGCCGGTCGGCATTCGTGGGGTCTATCCAGATGTCGTGATGGTCGCCGCCCGGCGCTTCGCCGCGCCGGACGGTCTCGATGGTCCTGCCGCCGTCGATGGTCTTCGAGAAGGAAGCGGTGAGGAAGTACGCCTCGTCTGGATCGTCGGATGCCACGGCCATGCGCGAGTAGTAGTGCGCGCGTCCCATCACGTTCCGATCGCGAGAGACGAGGGTCCAGTTCTCACCGCCATCGTCCGTGCGCCAGAGCTGACCGTTCTGCGTCGGCTTGCCGTTCCATGGAATCCCGTCGCCCGTTTCGATCATCGCGTACACGCGGTCGGGATTCGAGGGCGCGATCGCGACCGCCACTTTCCCCACGGGGCTCGCGGGGAGGCCGTGTCCCTCGAGACGCTTCCAGGTGACGCCGCCGTCGCGCGAGACGAAAAGCCCGCTCCCTGGTCCGCCGCTGGTGCGTCCCCACGTGTGGATCTCGATCTGCCACATCCCCGCGAAGAGGACGCGCGGATTCTTCGGGTCCATCGCCAGATCCGAGCAGCCGGTATTCTCGTCCACGAAGAGCACCTTCGTCCACGTGGCACCGCCATCGGTGGTGCGGAATACGCCGCGCTCCGGCTGCGGCCCGTACGCGGTGCCGAGCGCGCAGACGAGGACGGTTTTCGGATCGCTCGGATCGATGACCACGCGCGGGATGCGTCCGGTCTTCTCGAGGCCCATGAGCTTCCACGTCTTCCCCGCGTCCATGGACTTGTACACGCCCTGCCCGATGGAGATGTGCGAGCGGATGAACCCCTCGCCGGTGCCGGCCCACACGATGTTCGGATCGGAGCGGGCGACGGCGAGCGACCCTATCGACTGGACTGGCTCGTCGTCGAAGACCGGCGCCCAGTGAGTGCCGCCGTCGGTAGTCTTCCACACTCCGCCCGAAGCGGCGCCTACGTAGTACGTGAGCGGATCGCCGGGAATTCCAACCGCCGCCGAGAAGCGGTTGCCCTCGGGGCCGATGGTACGCCAGTGGAGCGCAGAGTAGGTTGCCGGGGGAATGGCCGCCGTCTCGGATGCGGATCGAGACTGGGCGACTGCGAGGGAAGGGACGAGCAGCGCGATCGCGGCTGCCAGCGTCGAGATGCGCGACATGATGACCTCGGGGAAGAGTCGCGGCTATTGTATCCCGACGCCCCCGGGCGTGTCAAAGAAAGAGGGCAGAAAGCAGACAGCAGAAAGCAGGAACTACCAGAAAGCAGACAGCAGAAAGCAGAAAGCAGTGAACTGCCTCGGGGCTGAGGGCTGTAAGGAACTAGAAGCCGTCATCCCCGCGAAAGCGGGGACCCATGTTAGCCAGACTGAACATGGGTCCCCGCTTTCGCGGGGATGACGCTGCGTTACGAGCCGTTCACTGCTTTCTGCTCTCTGCTTTCTTTCCATTCACTCCTTCGCCGGCAGCGTGAGCGTGAGCGTGGTCCCCTCGCCCACGACGCTCCTCACGCTCAGCGCACCGCCCATCCCGACCGCCAGCTCGCGGCTGATCGCGAGGCCGAGGCCCACCCCCCGGTGCTCGCGCGTGAAGCGCTGGTCCACCTGCACGAAGGGGTCGAAGATCTTCTCGATCTTGTCTTCAGGAATGCCGGGGCCGGTGTCGGTGACGTGGATGTGCACCACGCTCCCCTCGCGCTCGCACGACACCGTCACGCTCCCGCCGCGGTCGGTGAACTTCATGGCGTTGGAGAGGAGGTTGAGGAGAATCTGCTGTACCTTCTCCGGGTCGCCGCGAAGTATCACGCTGGCATCGCAGGGTACGTGGATGAAGCGAATCCCCTTGGTGCGTAGCTGCAGCTCCACGAACTCGCCGGCGATGGTGAGCGCTTCGTCGGCCGCGATGTCGCTCACCTCGTAGTGAACCGACCCGCTCTCGAGCTTCGCGAAGCTCAGGAGGTCGTTGATCAGTCCCATGAGCGTGACCTGGCTGCGCCGGATCTTCTCGAGATCCCCGAGCTGCTCCTCGGTCACCGGCCCCCTTATGCCGAGCGAGAGAAGCTCGGTGAAGCCGGCTATCGCGTTGAGCGGAGTACGCAGCTCGTGCGACATCACGGCCAGAAACTCGCTCTTCGACCGGTTGGCCGATTCGGCCTCTCTCCGCGCCGATTCCGCATCGCGGAGCGCCAGCTCGGTGCGCTGGAGAAGCTCGTTCCGCTCGTGATCCGCGGCGACGCGCGCGGTGACGTCCGACCACACACAAACATTGAGCGTGTCCGTAGCCGAGATGCCTACCGTCCGCTCGGTGGAGATGTTGAAGCAGCGGTCGTCCACCGCCACCTCGACGTCACGCAGACTCTGCTCCACCTGTGCGAGCGAGCGGAGCGCTTCGTTCTGCTCGAGGCCGAGCCCGGCGAGCACCCGCTCCCAGGGCTCGCCCACCAGATCCTTCGGTTCGCGGTACGCCAGCTGGGCGGCCGCCAGGTTGCAGCGCCGCAGCACGCCCTCGCCATCTATGAGAAAGATGGGATCGCGAATGGCGTCGAAGGTGATGCGCCATTCGCGGGCGGCGCGCCGGAAGCCCGCTTCGGCACGCCCTGCCCGCATGAGCGCGCGCGCCGTAGCCAGGAGGAGCGCCGGGTCGACCGGGTGCGTCAGGTACGCGTCCGCCCCCGCCTCCAGTCCGTACGCCCTGTCGGCGTTCTCCGTGTAGCTCGCCGAGAGGTGCATCACGGGGATCGAGGCCGTGGTGGGCGCGCTCTTGATCTGCCGGCATACTTCGTAGCCGGTCATGTCGGGGAGCTTGATGTCCAGCACCACGAGGTCGGGGAGCTCCTTCGCGAGGCGAAGCGCATCGCTTCCCGTGGCCGCCTCGCTCACCTCCATCCCGGCACCGCGCAGGAGCCGCGCGACCGCGTAGCGGTTGCCTTCGGTGTCGTCCACCACGAGCACCCTCGGCGCATCCGCCGTCGATGCGCCCGACGCGCGCTGTAATTCATCATCATCGGGTCGTGCCGCGGCCCCGGGTCTTCTGCCGGCGAATTCGTCGAGCATGGCTCCTTCGGGAAGGGTGGACATCCTACAGGCTCCGCGTCTCGGAGGAACTCGTCCACGCCGCGTCGCGCCGCCCCGCTCCGGCCGACGGCAATGTTCGCTCCCCCACCTCTGGTACGCTCCACCCCGAGTGCCGGCGCGGTATCACCACACTGAAGATGGAGCCGTGTCCGAGCTCGCTCTCCAGCTCGATCCTGCCACCCAGCAGCGAAGCGAGCTTGCGAGTGAGCGGAAGACCCAGCCCGGTCCCGGGGCGGCGCCGCTGTGAAGGGATGTCCACCTGCACGTACTCCTGGAAAATGCGCTCCCGGTCGTCGGGTGCAATACCGAGACCCGTGTCGCTCACGGAGAAGCGGAGCAGCTCATCCCCGCCCGCTCCGTCCGCGGTAGCGACCACCCGGATCTCGCCCTGCTCGGTGAACTTGATCGCGTTCGAGATGAAGTTCCGGAGGATCTGTGCCAGACGCTGGTCGTCGGTCCGCAGCGGTTTGCCGCCCGACCGATCCTCGAACGAAAGCGTGACAGCATCCGAAACGAGCAGCGGGCGGCAGATCCCCTGCAGCGCCCCGAACAGCTCGGCCACGGTGAAGTCGGTGGGGCGCAGCGTCATGCGGCCCGCTTCGATCTTGGCTATGTCCAGCAGATCGTTCACCAGCTGGGTCACCGTGTCCACCGCCTGGGTGATCAGCGTCACCTGGCGCTCCTGCTCCTGGGTGAGGTCACCATCGGTGCGATCGAGGAGCAGCCGCGCGAGGTTCTGCACGGATGTGAGCGGGGTGCGGAGCTCGTGGCTGATGTCGGAGAGAAAGTTGGACTTCTGCTCCGATGCCCGCTTCAGGTCCTGCGCGCGGTCGTCGAGCTCGGCGTAGAGCGCGAGCACGCCGCGGTTGGTAGCCTCGAGCTCCGCGTTCAACTTCTCGACCTGTGCCTGACGCGTACGGATCTCGTCCAGCGCGCGGAGGAGCTCCTGATTCTGCCGCTGAATTTCCTCGAAGGGACCCTGCGTCGTGATGCGCGCCAGATCGTCGGCGATCCGCACCGCGTCGGCCGCGCCGAGCAGCGGTAACTCTGCTTTGAGTGTGCGCGCTATCTCCACGGTGGTTCCCCGGCCGGGCACAGAGTCGATTCTGAAGCGCTCCGTGAGGCGCCGCGCTCCCAGTATGCCGAGCCCCATACCGGTGGGCGAGCGATAGCGTCCGTCGAGTATCGCCTGCACGTCGCGGATCCCCGGTCCCTCGTCACGAATCTGCACCATCAGCAGCTGCACGCCGCCGGGCTCACGTTCTACGGCGAACGACACCTTGCCGCCGCCAGCGTACTCGAAGGCGTTGCGCGCCAGCTCGGAGATGGCGGTGGCGATCCTGGTCTGATCCTGCGAGTCGAAGCCGAGGAGCCGCGCTATCTGCCGGCCGCGCTGGCGTGCCAGTACCACGTCGTGCTCGTACCTGAGCTCGAGGGTGATGAGCGGGATCGTGGCCATGCCGTGCCCTCACTCACCTCGCTCGCGGATGACGAGCACCGTAGCGTCGTCACGCCCGCGATAGAAGTCACGGAAGATCACCCCCGCCACTATGGCCGGATGCCGCTCGATGAGCCCCGGATAGGCGTCGGGGCGCGCACGAGACGTTATCCCGTCCGAGTGCATCACCAGGTAAGCGCCGTCGGGCCATGGATAGGTAAGCTCCTGCACCTTGCGCAACGCGAGGCCCACGGTGCCGTTGTACGACGTGAGGCTCTTGCTCTCGCCGCGCGCGACGATCGTGCCACTGATGTTGCCGATACCGGCGAAGCGAAGCACCCGCTCCGAAGCCACGACCTCCGCCACGGCGATGGCCGCGCCTCGCGTGGCGCGCAGCGGACCGTGCGCTGCCTCGATCGTTCGCGCCGGCGACCACCCTGCGCACTCGCGTACGATACGCAGCGCTTCATCGGCAGCCCTCGCCGCCTCGGCGCCGTGCCCCAGCCCGTCCACCACCACCGCCTGCACTCCGTTGGAAGTG
>DASSNL010000088.1:0-48338 GCA_035688075.1 Gemmatimonadaceae bacterium | reverse complement strand
GAGTCGCACGTCTCGTCCACGATCAGAACGCGGCGGCCGCGCACTTCGGGGGGAGCGGCGCCGAGGATCGCCGGCGTCTCCCGGATGGTCTCGGCGTGATAGCGGCGGCTCACGATCAGCGAGTGGAACTCCCGACCCAGGATCGCGGCCACCACGGCGCCCGGAATGACTCCGGCCGTAGCGATGCCCACGACAATCTCCGGGTCGTAGGCGCGTGCGACCTTCAAGGCCAGCGCGCGAGATAGCTCGCCGAAAAGCGGCCAGTCCACCTCGAGTACGCCTCGAGCCGCGTCTACTCTTCCACGTGGCGACATGGTTCCCCCCGATTTGAACGTCCGGCGGAGCCGTAGCTGTGGTCCATCATCCGGTCCAGATCAACCTAAGTCCTCTCGCGCGAGAGGGACAGCGCAGTTGCCGCGCTCGTGAGCAGACGGTAACTTTGCCGTTTCGAGAGGTCCATACGGGCGCTCATGTTGCATCGCCGTACAGATTTACCTTCCCAAAGTCGTCCTATACCCTAGCCGCGACCGTATGTCTTGGTGGAGCCGCCTGACGGGTGGAAAGTCGTCGCAACCCCCCAAGCCGCAGCGCCTCGACTATCTCAGCGAAGCGCTGGCGCTGGAGCGCCAGGGAGACTACGACGCGGCTCTCACATCGTACCGGCTCGCTCTGCGCGACCAGCCGAACGATCAGCGCATCCTGCAGAACATGGCGATCGCATACTCCAAGACGGCACGCCTGGATGATGCGATTCGCTGCTACAGGCGCGCGCTGGAGCTCGACCCGCAGCTGAGCGGCGCGCACTACGGTCTCGCCTTTCTGCTCCTGAAGCGGGGAGACATGGTGGGCGCCGAGCGACACCTCACTACGTTCCTCGCCAAGCCGCCCACCAACACCGAGGCGGAACGCTGGGTGCGTCACGCGCGTGAGACGCTCTCGCGGATCAGATCGGAGGGCTCCTACGGTGACGATGCGAGCCAGGGAAAGGACGGAGCCGCCGGCACATCGGGGTCGGCCGCGGATTCCGAGTAGCGAGTGGGACAGGTCCTCGCTGTAGTCAGCCAGAAGGGGGGCGTCGGCAAGACCACCACAGCGGTCAACCTCGCCGCCGCGTTCGCGCGTCGCGGCCTCAAGACGCTGCTCGTGGACGTGGACCCCCAGGGCGCGGTGCGATACGGCGTGGGGCTGCGCCGCGGGCATTCGCTCCACGGAATCTCCGACTACGTGGCCGGTGAGCGATCGCTGCGCGAGGTGATACTCCCCACGGCTCTGCCCTGGCTCCGCGTCATACTGGCCGGGACGGTGAGCACCGAAACGAGCCACACGGGGTATCAGCATCGGATCGAGAATACCGAGCTGCTCCCGAACCTCCTGTCGCTCGCGCGCCAGCGCACACACATCACGATCGTGGACACACCCCCGGGACTGGGGCCGGTCGTACACCGGGTGCTAGAGGCGAGTCAGCACGTAGTAGTACCGCTGCAGTGCGAGCCGCTCGCCCTGCAGACCACGCCGCAGATCCTTCGCGGGATCCAGGAGATAGTCGCGGTGAACGAGGATCTCACGCTCGACGGAATCGTGCTCACCATGTTCGACGCGAAGAGCGAGGCGTGCTGCCGCGTTTCGGAGTACGTGCGGCAGCATCTCCCGCGCAACATGGTGTTCGACGTCGTCGTGCCTCGCACCAGCGCCGCGTCGGAAGCGTTCGCCGCCGGCCAGCCCGTGGTACTCCGATCGCCAGCCGACCCTGCCGCGCAGGCTTACGTGAACCTCGCCACCGTACTCGCGGAGCGTTTCGAGTGACCGGCGGCGGCAGAGGCGCAGCGGCATTCCGGCTATCCGCGATCGCGGCGGCGATCGGCGTGGCAGCGACGTGGGCGTGCACCAAGGTCGGTACGGAGCCCTCGGTGCCTGTGGCGATCGAGTCGTTCGCGCCGCCGCTCCCCTCGGTGGTGGTGGGCGATACCATGCGTGACACATCCGGAAACGTCGCTCCGCTCAGGGCCACCGTTTACAACTCGAAGGGCGAACCGATCCCGGATGCGCCAATCCACTTCCTGGCGCTCGACTCGCTCCACCGCATTACGCTCGACACCACGACCGGAATAGTGGTGGGTCGCGATACCGGTCAGACCAGAGTCGTTGCGCACGTGGGGAGTCTACAATCCGAACCGACCTCGCTCACGGTGGTCCTGTCGCCCACCGCGATCGTTCCGCTCGATTCGCTGGTCGACACGCTCAATTACACCATCGACTTCACCACCGGACACGACACGCTGCAGAACCTGCGCGTCCGGCTGGTGCACGTAGCCGGGACGGACACGATCGGCGTCCCGAGTTACCTGGTGCGCTACAACTTCGAGTACCCCGCTGGATACGACAACAGCGATTCCACAAAGGTGCAGCTCGTCAATGGATCGTCGAGGCAACCGACGCTGCTCGTCACCACGGGCACCGACGGGTCCACGAGTCAGGCACTGCGCATCACTCCCTTCGCGGCCCCCGACACCGACTCGGTGATCGTTTCTGCCCGGGCGGCGCAACCAGGCGGGCCGGCTACACCGATTCGTTTCGTGGTGCACTATACCATACAGGTGCCGCAGTAGGCACCATTCAGGTACCGCAGTAAGCGAAGGTCCCCATCTCGTTGGAGGAAGCGATGTCCGCTAGCGCCGTGTCCCCCAGGGAGGATCGTGGTGAGGATCTCATCTCACCGGTCACGCTCAATCAGCTCTTCTACGATGCCGCCGAGCGGCACGACCGCGCGAATGCACTGCAGGTAAAGGTCGGCGGCCGCTACCAGCCGGTGTCGCACCGCACGCTCGTCGAGCGGGTGCGCAACGCCGGGCTCGGGCTGCGCGCGCTCGGAATTCCGAGCGGCTCGCGCATCGCGATCCTCTCCGAGAACAGGCCAGAGTGGGCGATAGCCGACTACGCCTGCCTCACCGCGGGATTCGTGGACGTTCCGGTGTACGGCACCCTCCCCGCGGAGCAGATGCTGCACATCCTCGAAGATTCCGGAGCGGTGGCGATCTTCGTGTCGAATGCGGAGCACGCACGCACCATCGCATCGATCCGTCCGAAGCTCGCCTCGCTCGAGTGGGTGATCGGATTCGATGCCACGGAGAGCGACGGCGTGGAGCTCACGCTCGCCGCGCTCGAGGCGAAGGGTGCCGCGGCTGGCGGGGGCGTGGATGGCGAGAGTCGCGGAGCGGCCGAGCGCTATCGAAGCGAAGCGATCGATGTGAGCCCCGACCAGGTGGCGACGATCATCTACACGTCGGGCACGACGGGCGAGCCGAAGGGCGCCATGCTGACGCACGGGAACATCGCCTCCAACGTTGCCGCTGTGACTCGAGCGATCCCCTTCCGCGCCGACGACGTGTCACTGAGTTTCCTCCCGCTCTCGCACATCCTGGAGCGGATGTTCGACTACCTCATGTTCGCCGTGGGAGTCTCAATAGCGTACGTGGAGTCCATGGACACGATAGTGGACAACCTCGGGGAGGTCCGCCCCACCATCGTCGTCTCGGTACCACGCATCTACGAGAAGATCTACGCGCGCGTGCTGGATAACGCGCTCTCCGCCGGCGGCGCGAAAAAGCAGATCTTCTTCTGGGCGAGAAAGGTGGGCGAGCGGTGGGCAGACGAGACGCTGGCCGGCCGCAGGCCCGGACCGTGGCTGGCCGCACGCTACGCGATCGCTCGAAAGCTCGTCTTCTCCAAGCTCGCCGAGCGGGTGGGCGGGCGGCTGCGCTACTTCGTGTCGGGCGGTGCACCGCTCGCAACCGAGATCAACAAGTTCTTCTACGCGGCCGGTCTCGTGATCCTCGAAGGGTACGGTCTCACGGAGACATCTCCGGTGATCGCGGTGAACACCCCGGACCGCTTCCGACTGGGAACCGTGGGGCAGCCCATCTCCGGCGTGGAGGTGAGGATCGCCGAGGACGGCGAGATCATGGTGCGCGGACCGAACGTGATGAAGGGCTACTTCAACCGCCCCGACGACACGCGCGCGGTACTGGAGTCCGACGGCTGGTTCCACACCGGCGACATTGGCGAGCTGGATGCCGACGGCTACCTGAGTATCACCGACCGCAAGAAGGACATCATCGTCACCGCCGGCGGGAAGAACATCGCGCCGCAGCCGATCGAGAACGCCATCAAGACGAACAAGTACGTGACCGAGGCGGTCATGATCGGCGACAAGCGCAAGTATCCGGTGGTTCTGGTGGTCCCCAACTTCGACAACCTGGAGAAGTGGGCGACCTACAAGAACATTACCTACTCCGACCGCGCCGACCTGATCACCCAGCCGATGGTGCGCGCGAAGATGGAGCGCGAAGTGCTCGGCACCCTCCACGGTCTCGCCAACTTCGAAACCCCAAAGAAAGTCGCCCTCCTCTCCCACGAATTCTCCATCGAGCGCGGCGAGCTGACCCCCACCCTGAAGGTCAAGCGCCGCGCGGTGGATAGGAGGTATAGGGAGATGATAGATCAGATGTATGGGAGGGAGTGATCTGAAGAGAAAGCAGAAAGCAGCGAGCAGAAAGCAGTAACGGCTCCTAGGGTAGGCCCTCACCCCCGAGGTAGTTCACTGCTTCCTGCTCTCTGCTTTCTGCTTTCTCTCATTTCCTCCGCAGCTGCACTCTCACCTCCCTCCCCTTCGACGCGAGCCAGAAGCGGTCGTCGCGGGTGAGCTCGGAGAGGCCGGGTGGGAGTGGGGCGGAGAGGGGGGCGAGGAGGCGAGCGCCGGGAACGAGGGACGTGGCGGCGGAGGCGACGTAGTCGGGGTCGGAGTGGGATTCATCGAGGGCCACTCCGCGCACCGTCGCGGGGCGGAGAGGGGGGCGGTGGCCGGTGAGTGCTATGGAGAGTCCGCTGCCGCTCTGGAGGTCGGTGACGGGGTCGAGGGCGAGGACGTGGACTCGCTCGGTGAGCTCGCCACTGGCGAGAGGCTCGGCGGCGACGCTCCATTGGCCCGCGAGCACTGCGACTCCGCCGGGGGTGGTGATTTCGAGGAGAGCAGCCGCGCGTAATGCGAGCTCGGTGGGGTCTGTGCCGTAGAGCTGCTCCGCAGCAGGGGCGGCGCCGGGCGCACGCTCGGGGGAAGCAGCGGCTGCGGAGCCAAGCTCGCGGAAGTCGGCAACTCCATTCTCCACGGGATAGCGCGCGCCGCAGATGTGGCAGCCCAGCTCACCGCTCACGATGTCGCGCTCCTCCATCCTGTACGCCGACGCCACGAGCCACGAGAGCTCGTGCGCGTGCACGCAGCGCAGCGATCCCACGAGCTCGATGAACATGACGGGCCGCTACGATCGCGAGAGCCGCAGCTCGTCGATGTTGACTTCGGTGGGCTGCGTCAGCGCGTAGAGCACCGCCGCGGCCACCGCGTCCGGCGGGATCATCTCTGAGCGTTGGGGGAAGCTCCGCGCCGCCGACGACCCGCTCTCCACGGCATCCCAGATCGGCGTATCGGTGGGGCCCGGAGAGATGAGCGAGGCGCGCACGCCGCTCCCGCGCAGCTCGTTCCGCACGACCTCGTGCAGCGCGCGCAGGCCGAACTTGCTCGCTGCGTAGGCTCCGTTGCCGGGGAAGGCGGTGCGATCGGCCACTGATCCAATGGTGATCAGGTGGCCAGTGCCCGCCGCGCGCATCGAGGGGAGGAGTGCATGAACGAGCGCGAACGCCGCCACCAGATTCACATTCACCGTGCGGGCGAAGTCGTCGGGCGAGATCTCCTCGACGGGGCGCGGCTCGAAGACCCCCGCGTTGTTGACGAGAATGCTCGGCTCGCCCAGCGCGCCCCGAACCGCCGCGAGCGTGCGCCCTACCGCGTCGGCATCGGCCACGTCGCACGGGAATGCCATCGCCCCGCCACCGATCTCCGAGGCGCGCTCGCGGAGCACCGCCGCGCTTCGTGCCAGCATCGCTACTCGCGCGCCTTCGGCGGCCAGCGCACGTGCGGTGGCGAGTCCTATTCCGCGCGTGGCGCCGGTAACCAGCGCCACCAGACCGCGCAGCCGATCGGTCACCGGTGCGATGCTGTTCCGTCGTGCGCCAGCGCCAGGAACTCCTCGCGGGTGCGAGCGTCGTTCCGGAAGATCCCGCGCACCGCCGATGTCACCGTCTGCGAGTTCTGCTTCTGCACCCCGCGCATCATCATGCAGAGATGATACGCCTCGATCACCACGCCAACACCCTTGGGGTTCAGCACATCCTGGATGGCCTGCGCGATCTCCTCCGTGAGCCGCTCCTGCACCTGCAGCCGCCGCGCGAACACCTCCACTATCCGGGGCAGCTTGGAGAGTCCGACGATGCGCCCATCCGGGATGTAGGCGATGTGCGCCTTCCCGAAGAAGGGGAGCATGTGGTGCTCGCAGAGCGAGTAGAGCTCGATGTCTCGCACCATGACCATGCTGGAGTACGGGTCCGCGAACACCGCGTCGCCGACCACCTCGTTCACGTCCATCCCGTACCCGCGCGTGAGCCAGGTCAGTGAATTGGCTACGCGCTCGGGGGTCTTCACGAGCCCCGGCCGGTCGGGATCCTCACCGAGGATCTCGAGTACGTTGTGCACGAGCCCCTCGAACCTGGTGTTATGCGCAGGCGCCGAATCGAGATCCAGCCCCATGTCTGCGGCCGGCATGGGCACATCGCTCGCCTGCACCCTCCGGCGCTGGTCGAGCGGCTTCGCGGGCGGCTCCGCGCGGCGCGTAACCTCGTCGGGCGCGCGACGTGGACCGTCGACTCTGCTGTTGGAACGCTTCTTGTCGGCCATCTCTCGGACTCGCCTCCATGGACTGTGGCTTCTTGAGCGCTTCTGATCGCCGGTCTAGCTTCCGCTCGGTCAACCTTCCAGCGCACATCGCGTGCGCCGACAGTGAAACGTACTCGGCGCGTGGTGTCGTTGCATCGCGCCCCGGTGACCTCGGCGCCCCAGGGCCATCTCTCACGCAAATCACGCGGCGTTGAAATTCAAACTGATCGTGAGCGCTGCGGCGGGACTGGCATCCTCGGCATGGTCTACGCTCTGGACCTTCCCGAGCATGCTCCTCAGCGCCTTCCTCGTGGCGTGGGGCGCGGAGGCCGCGCAGTTTCTCATATCGCAAGGGCTGGCGCTCGCCATCCTCGCGTGGCTCCAGACTCTCCCGGAGTTCGCGGTGGAAGCCGTGGTCGCCTGGAAGGCCGGCGGCGACACGGCAGCCTGCTTCGTGTCGCTACCTCCGCCAGGGTGTCATTCGCATCTGGCCATCGCGAACTTCACCGGCGCCATCCGGTTGCTCGTGGGACTCGGGTGGCCGATGATCTACTTCGTGGCTGCATTCTTCCGCAGCGGCGACGGCGGTCGATTCCAGCCGATCCACCTCGACGCGGAGCATTCCGTGGAGGTGCTCGCCACACTCCCGCCGCTCGTCTACTTCATCTGGATCTGGTACAAGGGCTCGCTCGGCGTGATCGACGCCGTGGTGCTCGTGGCGATGTACGCGGCGTACCTCGCGGTGCTCTGGCGCTTCCCGCCGCAGGGCGAGGAGTCGCTGGCGGATGCGCCGCGCGTATCGCGTTGGGCGTACAGCAGGCGCGGGTGGCGACGGAATGCTGCGATCGCGCTCCTCTTCGTCGCGGGCGGGATCCTGATCTACGCGACCGCCGAGCCCTTTCTGGAGTCCATGCTGGCCGTGGCGACGGCGCTCGGCGTGAGCGAGTTCGTGTTCGTCCAGTGGGTGGCGCCTTTCATCAGCGAGTTCCCCGAGAAGGTATCCGCGTTCCACTGGGCCAAGCGGGTGAGCACGGCACCAATGGCTCTCATGAACATGCTCTCGAGCAACGTCAACCAGTGGACCGTCCTCGCCGCGATGATTCCGCTCGTGTACTCGGTCTCCAGCGGGCGGCCGGCGTCCCTTCCCTTCGACGGCACTCAGCGCGAGGAGATACTTCTCACGGTGGCACAGAGCTTCGTGGCCGTGCTGCTCCTGGTGCGCATGAAATTCGAGTGGTGGGATGCGCTCCTGCTCTTCGCGCTCTGGCTCGCGCAGTTCCTGGAAGCGAGCTGGCGGAGCGAGGTTACGCTCCTCTACCTGATATGGGCCGCCATCCTGGTGCTGTCGTGGGTGAGGTTACGGCCCACCGCCCCGGCCATCTTCTGGCACCTCCTGCGCGGCAGACGGAGGGAGGCCGAAGCGCTCGTCGAGTGACCCCCGATGCCGGTTTGGCCGGGTCGCAAAGCATAACGAGTCCCGCCGGAGGGCGGGACTCGTTATGTTGTTGGAACGAAGAGGGTTTTTGAAGCCCCGTCGAATGTATGAGGTCCTCACCTGGCCTTCCGCCTTCCCCGCACTGGGGCATGGCGTCAACCAAGAATATCGCACCCACCCGAGAGACTTGTTGGCTCAAAAATTAAGTCTCCTCGTCCCTTTCCTCGGCAAAATGTAGTATGACCGTGAGAGCGAGTCAATCGAGCAAACACGCTGTTTCATCGAGTAGTTCTTCGAAAAAAGCGTACCGCGCAGTCCTGATTCCCGCAGCCATACTCATGGTCGTTTTCTGGGCGATCATGACCTTCGCGTTCGAGGGGCCGGGGTGGGTTCACATCTTCCTCTCCCTCGGCGTCTTCCTGCTCATCTGGGGAGTCGTGGAGCGTGGCGGCGGAGCGCGCCGTCGAGACTAGACGAGCAAGGCAGAGGCGCGTTTCGAGCGGGCTCATGCCTGTCAGGCATGCTCAACGCACCAGAAGCAACGCTCCGATCCCCCACGCAAGGGTCAGGATGGTGATCGGCACACCCACCCGCAGGAAATCCACGAATCGCAGCACGACGCCGCGCGCGCTCGCGCGCTCGGCCACTATCAGGTTCGCCATCGAGCCGAGCACAGTCAGGTTGCCGGCGAAGGTGGAGCTCATCGCGATGACGAGCCAGACCAGCCGCTCGTTCGGCGCGTACGGCACGACCGGGAGCCAGAGCAGCACGGCGGGCACGTTGGAGACGAGGTTGGAGAGCACGGTCATCACCCCGCTCACCAAGACAGCATCGTGCAACGGCGCGCCGTGCAAACTCGACGTTGCGCGAACGGTGAGATCCTGGAAGAGTGGAAGATCGCGTACGCCACCCATCACCACGAAGAGCGCGGCGAAGAAGAGCAGGAGCGACCACTCCACCCGTGCAAACGCCTCGGCGGCGTCGCGCCGCGCGATCGCAATCATCACCGTGCCGGCGGCTATCGCCACGCCGGGGAGAGAGTAGCCAGCGAGCCATCCGATGAGCGCGACGGCGAAGAGGAGCAGCGCCTTGATCACCAGCGACCTGTCCATCGTGCCGCGCGAGCGCTCGCTAACGCGCAGCTTCGCGGAGAGGTCCTTGCGGAAGGCGAGCGCGATCACGAGGTATACGATCAGCAGACCGCCCAGCGCGGGCAGCGCCATCGCCGTGAGAAACGAGGCGTAGCTGATCCCACTCGAAACGCCTATCAGCATGTTCTGTGGGTTGCCCGTGACCGTCATCGCGCTGCCCACGTTGGATGCGAAGGCGAGAGCGAGGAGGAATGGCGCGGCACGGAGCTCCAGCGAGCGCAGCATCATCACGAGGATGGGCGTGAAGACGAGGCAGATGGTATCGTTGATGAAGAGCGCGGAGAGCAGACCAGCCACGGCAACGATGGCTGCGAGCAGCATGCGGGCGCTGTGCACGTGCTCGATGACGAGCGACGCAGTCCACTCGAAGAAGCCTCCCAGATCCAGGTAGGCCGTGAGGAGAAGGACGCCGAGCAGAAAGACAATGACGTTGGGATCGATGGCCGCGTACGCCTCGCCGGGGGGAAGACCGCCGATCACCACCATGGCGACGGCGCCCATGAGCGAGGCGGCTGGACGATTGATCCTGATCCCGGGAATTTGCTGGATCGCGATGAGCAGATAGGTGATCACGAAGATCACCAGGCGGGTAGTGGTCACTGGCGGAGGGCACCGTGATGGTACAGGAGCGGCAAGCAAACGCGCCGGTGCGATCGGCGGCGGTGGCGGAGGAGGAGCAACAGGAGCCGGAGGCGTGGCGGGGGAACCGCACGGTGCTCGTGACCGGCGCATCCGGCCTGGTGGGCACGCACACCTGCCGCGAACTCGCGCGACGCGGATGGCAGGTGCGCGCGCTCGTGCGCAACCGCGCAAAGGCGCTCAGGCGCCTCGCGATCGCGGGCGTCGAGATCACGAGCGGCGACGTGCGCGATCGCCAGGCGCTCGGCAACGCGCTCGGCGACGTTGACGCCGTGGTGCACCTCGCCGCCATCGCCATCGAGCGGCGCGGAGAGAGCTACGAATCGGTGAACCGCGACGCCACCACCACTCTGCTCGACGCGATGCACGCTGGAGGCGTGCAGCGGCTGATCTACATGTCGCAGAACGGCGCGGCGAGCGACTCGCCGTATCGCTTCCTGCGCAGCAAGGGAGTGGCGGAGGACCGGGTTCGCGCGAGCGACTGCGCGTGGACCATCTTCCGGCCGTCGGTGATCTTCGGGCCGGAAGACGAGTTCGTGAACGTGCTCGCCCGACTCGTGCGACTCTCGCCGCTCATCTATCCGCTTCCTGGAGGCGGCAAGGCACGCTTCCAGCCCGTGGCGGTGGACGATGTATCGCGCGCCATCGGCGCGGCTCTCGACGGCGCCGACACGGAGCGCGAGAGCTACGGGTTGGGCGGACCTGAAGCTCTCACGCTTCGTCAGATGGTACGCCGGGTGCTGGTGGCCATGAGGAGCAAGCGTCTGCTCGTGGGAGTACCGGTGCCGTTGATCCGTCCACTGGTAGCGGTCGCGCAGCGTGTCCTCCCCAATCCACCGGTCACCACTGGTCTCCTCGACCTCCTCTCCCTCGACAACACCATCAGCGGCGCACCCGCGTGGCCGGCGCTCGGAATCTCGCCCCTATCGTTCACGCCGCACAATCTCGCCTACCTGCGCCGCATCACCTTCGGCGATGCGATCGGATCCCTTCTGCGACGCCCGCGCCAGTAGCCGGGTCAGATCTCCCAGTTGCTCCAGACGAGACCGCGCTCGCTCTCCGATTCTTCGTCGTCGGCGCAGCCGTTCGGGACCTCCGGGCGTCGCTCGGGATGGCCCTCCAGCGTCATACGAAGATCGGTCCACCTCACCTGCGCTCCGAAGGCCACGAGCGATCTGTAGGCACCCAGGTACTCGGTCTGAACCCTGAACGCGGCGCGGCGCGTGCCGTGCCGCCGCGCGAAATCCGCGAGCGCCGTCACCGCCTCGCGCAGGAGCGCGCCGCGCGCGAGCACGAGCTTGAGCACGCGCGTCTCGTCGCGGATGCGCCCTTCCACCAACGGCGTGGTGTGGCAGAGCCCGAAGCCCACCAGCTTCCCTCGCTCACGGAATAACAGCGTGTCCCCCAGTCCCAGCTCGCTCGTGAGAAGAAGCTCGCGCGTGAAGTCGTAACCAGGGAGGAGACCACCGAGCAGCGCGCGACATTCGGCGAGCGTGTCGTCGCGCTCGCGCGCGCCCATGCGGCCAAGGAGCGTGGGCGGATGGCTCCCGTGCAGCGAGTCGATGGTCATCGTGATCGTGAGGCGATTGGGAACGAAGCCGATGCGCGAGTAGAACCCGATGTTGTCCATCGTGCGCGGCATCGTCTCGAGCCCGATCGGGGATGCCTGCCTCGCCTGAAGCCAGTCCACTCCGGCGCGCACGATGCGCGTGCCTACGCCGGTTCCCTGCGCGTCGGGGCGTACGGCGAGGGGACCCATCCACCCTTCGCGGCCGGAGCAGTGCACCACGTTGAAGGCGACGATGTCGTCGCGCTCGTCGCGCCAGAGCATCGCGCCGCCATCGGCATCCTCGATGGCGTAGCGCCAGATGGCCGGGTTCAAGGACGGCACACGCACTCCAACGAGCCCGTCGCGCCGGTAGCGCTCCGTGAAGCTGTCGCTGAAGACGCGATTGAGCGCGGGCACGTCGGAGAGACGCGCCTCGAACGGTCCATCCGGTTTCTGTCCCGTGCGCCAGCTACGCGCGATTGCCATCAACCCGCCACCCTGATCTCTGTCAGCGACTCCGCGGCCCGCAGTCCGTCGTCCGCCATTGCCGTGCTTCCGTCCTGTGCACTCACAACGGACGAGCCACTCTCCTCATCGTATCGAACCGATATCACATGATCCAGCATGTCACGGACCGACTCGACGTGCGTGATGAGGATCACCTGCTCGAAGCGGTCCTGCAGGTGGCGGAGAAGCTCGAGCACGCTCGCCCTGCGCAGGTCGTCGAGCGAGGCGAAGATCTCGTCGAGGATTAGGAGACTGAACGGCTGCCCGGCGCGCTCCGCGATCATTTGCGAGATCGCGAGACGCAGGACGAGGTTGGCGAGATCCTCCTCGCCGCCGGAGATCACCGGCTTGGGGAGACCGTCCTCGAGCACTACCACGTTGTACTGGTCGTCCAGCTCCAGCTCCGTGTAGCGGCTGTCTGTGAGGTCGGCCAGGAAGGCGCTGGCGAGCTCCGAGAGCTCGGGTCGGAGCTGGAAGTTGAGGTCCGTGCGGAGATCGGTGTACGCGCGATCGAGCTCATCGTGGAGACGCTTCCGGGTGTTGAGCTCGCCCAGCTGGCGCTGCCGATCCTCCAGCTCGCGCATGGCTCGTCGCGCTACCTCGAGCGCGGCGGCGGCGCTGGTGGCCTCGCTATCCGCGGCGGCGAGCGCCACCGAAGCGGCGTGCGACTCCTGGCTCGCCGCTTCGTGCTCGGCGCGCAGAGCCGTGTAGTCCTCCTCGGAGACCGTCTTCGCCTCGAGCTCGGTGCGCATATGCTGGAGCCGTTCGGCGAGCGCCTCGCTCTGCTGGCGCACGTGGTTGCTCTCGCGCTGCAGCGCCGGTTCGCGCTCGATCTGCGCGCTGTAGCGGGTGGCCTTCGCATCGAGCGGCATGAGGCGGTCGAGCTCCCGACGCACAGTATCGTGCCTCGCCGCATCGTAGCCAGCGGGAATCGCATCGAGCTCGCTCGCCAGAGAAGCCATTCGCTCCTCCTTGGCGCTGATGTCGCCCACGATCTGCGCCAGCTCCTGCACGGCGAGCTGCACCTTCATGTTGCGCCGCTCGAGCGTGGTCGCTTCCTGCACCAGAGCGCGACGCTTCTCGTCCATCTCGCGGAGGTCGGCGGGCATCTCGTGCAGCTGCTCCACGCGTCCCTTGTAATAATTGCCGTCCACGCGCACGGTCTCGATCTGGCTGTCGAGCAGCTCGAGCACCGAGCGGAAAGTGCCCGCGAGAGGGCGCGAGCAGGTGGGACATGCCCCTTCCTCCCCCGCAGCCGCCAGCCGATCGCGCTGCTGACGGAGCTCCGCGTACTGATCGCGGAGCGCCTGACGCTTGGTTTCCGCCTCCTGCCTGTCGCGCACCCACTCGGTGCGGCGCGCCTCGAGCTGACCGTCTATCAGCTCAACCTCCGCGCGCTTCGCCTCGAGCGCCTGGTTCACCTCCGCCTCGAGGCGTGGCGCGCTCTCTATGCGCGATCGCCGCTCGCTGAGCCGCGCGAGCTCCTGCTCCAGCGCACTGCGCGCGGCCATGAGCGTCTGCCGGCGACCTTCCTCGCGCGCCAGCACCTCGAGCCGCTGGAATTCCGCGTGCAGCTCGCGATAGGGGGCCAGCTCCAGCATCAGCCGCTCGCGCTCGGTGCGCGCCACCGAAATCTCTCCCAGCTCGCGCGTGAGCCGCTCGGTGTCGCGCCGGAGCGAGAGCTCCTCCGCCTCCGCGACTCTCAGCTCGGAGAGGAGCGATTGCAGCTGTTCGCGCTCGCGCTGCATCTGCTCCCAGCGCGGGCGCAGCTCCGAGAGCCGATCATCCGCGTGCTGGTTGCGGCTCCGGGCCGCGGCGGCCGCGTCGAGCGCGTGCGCGCTGCGGTTCTCCGCCTCGCGCAGCTGGCCCTGCACGATGTCCGCATCCGGCATCCCCTGCCGAAGGCCCGCGATGCGCGCCGATACCTCCGAGCGCCGCTCGCGCAGGATCTTCTGCGCCGCGCGCAGTCGCTCGTAGCCGAGGACGTGGGATAGGAACTGCGCCCTCTCCGATGGCCCCATGGAGGCCATCACGCTCAGCTCCTTCTGCCCCGTGAAGTACGTGTTGAAGAACTCTTCACGGGTCATCCCGAGCCGGCGCGTCAACAGCTCGGAGACGCCGCTGATCGAGTTGGCGATGGCGCTGCCCGAGCCGTCGAGGTAGAGCTCCGCGTTGGTGAGTCCACGCACCACGCGGTAGCTGTGGCCACCGAGCTCGAACTCCAGCTCCACGCGCACGCTCGAGCGGGGACCGGCGCGATTGAAGCGGATCGAGTCGCGCGTCCCCCGCGCTGCGGGGTTGCCGTAGATCGCCCACGCGATCGCCTCGAGGATCGTGGTCTTCCCCGAGCCGTTGGGTCCGATGATGCCGGTGAGCCCCGTATCGAACTCGATCCGGGTGTCCGCGTGCTGGCGGAAGTTCGTGAGCGAGAGGGAGTTCAGCCTCACTACTCGACCGCCGGCACGGCCGGCGCCGCACGCTCCGCCTCGGAGTCGGCCTCGCGAAGATACTGGAGGCCGAGCTGCACCACCGCGCTCCGGTCTATGTCGGCGTCCATCGGCCGCCGGGCGAGATACGACTCGACGGTTTCCATCAGCGTGGGACGCCGGCCGGGTGCCCCGCTCGCCGAAGTACGGAGGAGCTCAGGGCGGCGTGTATCGAGATGGAAGTGCAGCGCCCGCCGCTTGTAATCGCGCAGCGCCTTGTGATCGAGCTCGCGCGCGATGTGCCGAGGAACGTCGCGCACCACCAGTCGCACGACGCTGTCGTCTATTCCGCCAGCGCACCCGTCCACGCGCTCGCGGATACGGGCGTCCAGCTCCGCGGCCGAGAGTCCGCGCGCCGAGATCGCCTCGAGATCCACGAGCGAGCGCGCGGGCACCACGTGGTGGAATCGGTGCGTGGCCGCATCCAGGTCGTACTCGATGAAGCCCTTACCGGGTAAACCGGCATCGCGCTCCTCCACCAGCTCGCCCCAAGGGTTGGCGGATGTGTACTCGATCGAGCCGGAGTAGAACGCATTGGGCGCGATCTCGCGGTGGACGTGAAAGTGCCCGAGCGCCACGTAGCTCCAACTCGGGGCGGAGAGCGCCTCGCGCGGTATCTCGACGGCCGCGCGATCGGCTGCCGAGATGTACGGCGGGAGCATCCCTTCCACCTCTCCGTGCAGCACCAGGACGTTGTGCCGCGCCTCGGGATCGGGCGTGAGCGGCGGCAGCGCGCCGGGGAGGTCGGGCACCGCGAGAATGGAGAGATCGCGATCGGGGAAGGTGAGCCGCCTCGGCTCATCTATCACGACCTGAAAGCCGAGTCGCGTGAAGAGGTTCAGGATGCACCCCGTCTCGCTCGCGCGCGGCCGGTCGTGGTTCCCCGCCACCATGACCTTCACGGCATCCGGCAGCTCGTTGGAGAGCCGATAGAACTGCTGGAACGCGTCGATGATGGCCGGATTCATCGGGCGCACCGTGTGGAAGATGTCTCCCGCGATGACGATGACGTCCGGCCGCAGCTCGATCACCCGGTCGACGGCCCCCTTGAACGCATGAGCCACGTCCGCCTCCCGCTGGTTGATCCCAGCGGGCGTCAGCCGATGATACTGCCTATAGCCGAGATGAAGATCCGCGAGATGTACGAGGCGCACGCTTAAATCTAAGTGTTAGGCAGGGAAGAGGGGGAGGAGAGAGAAGAAAGCAGAAAGCAGAGAGCAGAAAGCAGGAACGGCTCGAGGGTTCGGGGTTCGGAGTTCGGGAACTGCCCGACGATCGAGATCCACTCTCCGAGGTGGTACCTGAACCCTGAACCCTGCCTCCTGAACCCTGTAGTCATGACCGCTCGGGTTTTCACTGCTTTCTGCTTTCTGCTCTCTGCTTTCTCCTCACTCCCTCCCTCACCACCCCTCCCCCGTATGCATCGTCTGCTCTATCCGGGTCAGGACGCGCATGGGGTGGGTGCGTGTGGTGTCGGAAGAAGGGGTGAGAACGGATTCGAGGGTGATGGTGGCGTTGGAGCTGGTCCACCAGCCGCGCGCGCGGTCCACGCAGAGAGAGCCGGTGATGGTACCGTTGGAGACCACGCGGAGTCCGCGAGAGATGGGGGCGGCGGTGCTGTCGCGTTGGAGGACGCCGCGCATCGAGATGAAGGCGATGTTGCCGTCGCGGGAGAGCGAATCGAGCCGGAAGGTGGCGGTGAGCGTCGCCGCGCGGCCGGTAGCTCCCCGCCCTCCCTCTGTACTCGCGGATACGGGGATGGCGGTGGTCTGATTCCAGGTGGCCCCGATCTTCATCGGTCGGTCGGGGAGTGTGGATGGCATCGCGGAAACGGCCGCGCGTACATCCGAGGCCAGTTCGTCGGGAGCGTCGAGGACGGTCGCGGAGCCGTTGGGCGCTATCTGGAGCTGGATCCGCTTCCCCTCCATGGCGCGCCTCGCCGTCTCCGACGGTACCGGCCGACCCATGCGCCAGGAGCTGAGAGCGACCGAGTCGGTGACGGCGGTGACCGTGGCTCCGCTGCTATCGCTGGCGTCCACGATGAGGTGCGAGAGGAGGAGCAGAGTGCTCTTCATCGTCATGGTGGTATCCGCCGAGCCGACGTGGGCGGTACCGCTCATCTCCACGGTCTGCTCGAAGCGCGTGTAGAGCGTGTCTCCGACGTGTGGTTTGATTCGAAGAGTGACGGCACGCGAACGCTGCGCCTGGAGCGGAAGCGTGGTCACTGCTAGAACGAAAGCGAGGATCCCGATACCGCGCGCGGCGCGTCGCTGATGGTGCGCGCCGGCGTCGCTGGACGCCCTCACCGGGAGATGGGTTCCTGGAGACGGGAGGAGATGCTCACCCCCGCCAGGCGCGATGTGGCTGCTGCATGCATGCGTTAAGGTACACCGGAGCCGCATCCAGGCTCCACCATCCTTGACGCCGCCACGCCCTGGCGGATAATTCGCCGTTCGCCGGGTTCCAGCCCGACCCGCCACTCCCGCTCAAAGCCCGACGCATGATGAGACACACGCTCGCCTGCGCCGCACTCGTCGCCTCCGCGGTCGCTGGGACCGCCCCGGCGCAGTCGGCAACTTCGACCGAGCTCCGCACCCCGACCGAGTTCCTCGGCTTCCAGGTCGGCGCCGACCGCAAGCTCGCCGACTACCACCAGATCGTTTCGTACTTCGAGCACCTCGCGCAGCGCTCGCCGCGCATGGAGCTCGAGAAGATGGGCGAGACGACCCTCGGCAACGACTTCATTCTCGCGATGATCTCGAGCCCCGAGAACCTGCGGAACAGGAAGCGATACCAGGACAGCGCGCGCCGACTGGCCGACCCGCGCGGCCTCTCGAAGGC
Organism: Gemmatimonadaceae bacterium; assembly: GCA_035688075.1. GTDB lineage: Bacteria > Gemmatimonadota > Gemmatimonadetes > Gemmatimonadales > Gemmatimonadaceae > JADGGM01. The sequence goes on along the minus strand of DASSNL010000088.1, from coordinate 30,970 downwards.
GCAGGTGGACTCGCTCGTGCACGCCGGGAAGACCATCATCCTCCTCACCAACAACATCCACTCCACCGAGATCGCCTCGTCGCAGATGGTGATGGAGCTGGCCTATCAGCTCGTCACCGCCACCGACCCGGACACCGAGCGGCGGCTGAACGACGTCATCCTGCTGCTCGTGCCGTCGCTCAATCCCGACGGCCAGATAATGGAAACCGAGTGGTACCGGAAGTACGTCGGCACCCCCTACGAGGGTGGCAGCATGCCGTGGCTCTACCATCACTACGCGGGCCACGACAACAATCGCGACTGGTACATGCTCACCCAGAAAGAAACGAAGGCCATGACGCGGACCGCGTACAAGGAGTGGTACCCGCAGGTGTGGCTCGACGTGCACCAGATGGGCTCCTCCGGTCCACGCATCTTCGTCCCGCCGTACGCCGACCCGATAGCGCCCTCGGTGAGCCCGCTCATGTGGCGCGGCATCAACCTGATCGGGAGCAACATGGCGTGGCGGCTGGAGCAGGCGGGGAAATCGGGCGTCGTCTCGCAGTACGTGTTCGACGCTTACTACCCTGGCTCGGTGGACAGCAACCCGGAGTTCAAGAACATCTTCGCGATGATCATCGAGCTGGCGTCGGCGCGGATGGCCACGCCGATCCAGTTCGATCGTAACGAGCTCTCGGGTGGCGGCAAAGGGCTCGCGGAGTACACGGTCACCACCAACTTCCCCAACCCGTGGCCCGGCGGCGTCTGGCGGCTGCGCGACATCATGGACTACGAGCTCATCGCGGCCAACGCGATGCTCGAGACGGTGGGCGACCACCCGCAGGATTTCATGCGTGGCACGGTGGCCATGGCGCGCGAGCAGATCGCGGCCGGCCAGCCCGATGGGTACTGGCGCATCCCGCGTATCGAGCACGACGAAGTCACGGCTGCGAGACTCGCGCATCTCCTGGACGAGAACGGAGCAGAGGTGCTCGTGACCCCCTCGGAGTTCCTGATCCCCACCGCGCAGCCGTACGGGAAGTTCATCGCGGAGCTGCTGGGAACGCAGCGGTACCCGGAGGTCAGGACCGCAGCGGACGGTCCGATCCTGCGCCCGTACGACGTCACCACCTGGTCGCTCCCGCTCCTGATGGGCGTGGACGTGACGAAGGGGACCGTACCGGCCGCGGAAGCGGCGGCAGCGAAGCCGATCGGCGATTCCGATTGGCCTGAAGGCAAGCTCGACGGCGATGGCGCGACATACGCGCTCGGGCGCAACAGCAATAATGCCTTCCGCGTGGTCAACGCCATCCTGGCGAGCGGGGGGCGGGTGAGCGTGGCCACGCAGAGCTTTCAGGGGAGCGACGGTGTCAGCTTCCCTGCGGGAACGTTCATCATCCCGAAGAGCGCTGATCTGGCAGGGCTGGCGTCGCGATATCACGTCACCCTCACCGCGCTCCCACGAAACAACCCGACTGCCGTCGCCACTCAGCGGCCGGTGCGCGTGGGACTCTACAAGCCCTGGAACGCCTCGATGGACGAAGGGTGGACGCGCTTCGTTCTCGACCAGTACGGCTTCGCGCCCAGGAGCATCGACAACGCGATGATGAAGGCCGGGAAGCTGAGGGCGTCGTTCGACGCGATCATCCTCCCCTCGGTGTCGAAGAGCATCATCCTCACGGGACGCTCCGCTGCGGCCGGGCGCGGTCGCGCCGTCAACGAGCTTCCTCCCGAGTACGCGGGCGGGATCGGCGACGAGGGGCTCGCGGCGCTCCAGGCTTTCGTGGATGCGGGCGGTACGCTGATCACCCTCGCTGCCTCGGGCGAGCTCGTGGCCGACGAGATGAACCTTCCGGTGAGGAACACGCTCGAGAACGTGGACGGCGACGACTTCTCGGTGCCCGGCTCGCTCCTGCTCGCGCAGCTCGACGAGAGCAATCCGGTGAACTACGGGATGCCGAGCGAAGCGGCGGTCTTCGTGGACGACGCGATCGCCTACCAGACCTCGCCTCCGCCACCGGGCATGCAACGCCTGGCGGTGGCAACCTACCCCGCGGCGAGCGAGGACATCCTCCTCTCCGGCTGGGCCACCGGTCTCGATCGCCTCGAGCGCCGCGATGCGGCGGTGGCATTCATTCGCGGGAAGGGGAAGGTGGTGATGTTCGGCTTTCGCGTGCAGAATCGCGCGCAGACCGAGGGCACCTTCAAGATGCTCTTCAACGCGATTCTCTGGGCCACGCGGGAGTGACGCGAGCTGGAGTCTGATCCCCGCGCGCAGTCATTCGCGCGCGAGTCGGGGCACGCGACCTGGCCGGGCTACTGGTCGACTACTCCCACGGCCACCCCGTCGCCGATCGGCACTACGAGCCCCGTCACTCGCGGGCTCGAGGCGAGCTTTCTGTTGAACTCGCGGATCGCGCGGAGCTGCGGGTCGTCGGCCGAGGGGTCGACCACCTTTCCACCGCGCAGCGTATTGTCGGCTATCACGAGCCCGCCGGGCCCGAGCAGTCGCAGCGCCCAATCGAGGTACGTTGGGAGCGGCTCCTTGTCCGCGTCCAGAAACACGACGTCGAACTTCTCACCATCGAGCGTGGGGAGAAGCTGGAGAGCAGGCCCCACCCGGACCTCGATGGCGTGCGAGAGTCCGGCGCGCTCGATGTAGCGGCGAGCGAAAGCGGCGTGCTCGGGATCTATCTCCAGGGAGAGGATGCGTCCTCCCTCACCCATCGCGCGCGCCATCCAGATCGCCGAGTAGCCGCCAAGCGTTCCCACCTCGAGCACGCTCGTGGCGCCAGCAGCGCGAAGCAGCACCTGGAGGAATCGCGCGGTCTCCGGCGGAACGGAGATCGCCGGCATCCCCGATCGCGCGGCCTCCTCGCGCAGCTCGCGCAGGAGGTCGTCCTCACTCGCGAACAGCCCGGCTATGTAATCGTTGATCTCGTCGCTCATCGCGGTCGCGGTTCTTCGCGCGGCTACTCGACGCCGATGTCCCATGCCTGCTCGAGGTCCTGTTTCGAGTAGGCGCGGAAGGCGGTGAGCGTCTGCGTGCTCTCGAGCCCCGGCACATTGGGGAACTCCTCCGTCACCACGTGCGCGATCCGCTCGTACTCCTTCACTCGCACGATGGCGACGATGTCCCACGCGCCGGATACCGAATAGACCTCCGATACACCTTCGATCCCCGCCAGCCGCCTGGCGCACTGCGGGATCGACTTCGGATCGCACTTGATCAACACGATGGTAGTGATCATGGAATCGGAGGAAAGTGAAAGAGATCGTCCCGGCGGAATGCCGCGCGCACCAGCTCGCACACGCCGTGCGCGACGTCACTCTCGCGCGAGGCGGTCAGCCGAGCATGTCGCGAAAGGTCTGGATGGTGCGACGCACCCCGTCGAGCACCTGCGCGCGCGGCGCGGCGTACGAGAGGCGTACCCAATCAGGCGTGTAGAACGCGGCGCCCGGCACCACCGCCACGTCGTGTCGCTCGAGCAGCTCCTTCGCGAACGCGGTGCCGGCATCCGAATCGCCGCTGCCCACGGCGCCGACGTTCAGGTACACGTAAAAAGCGCCCTCGGGGCGCACGAAACCGAGCCGCGGCTCCTCGGCGAGCTCGGCGAGTATCGCGTCGCGGCGCGAGTGGAACTCGGCGACCATGTTTGTGATGGCCCGCTCCGCCGCATCGTGGTCGGTGAGCGCGGCGAGCGCGGCGTGCTGCGAGACGGCGGACGCGTTCGACGTGATGTGCGACTGCAGCGCCGTCATCGCCTTCGTGATGGCGCGAGGTGCGATCGTCCACCCGATCCGCCAGCCCGTCATTGCGTACGCCTTCGCGACACCGTCCGTCACGATCAGCCGCTCGCGCGACGACGCCAGCTCGAGGAGCGAGAGCGCCGGCCCGTCCCCGTAGGAGATGCGGCGATAGATCTCGTCGCTGATCAGCCACCAACCGCGATCATCACAGAGCGCCAGGATCGCCTCGAGCTCGCTCCGATCGTACACGGCGCCCGTGGGATTGCACGGCGAGTTGAGCATCACTCCCCTGGTGCGCGGAGTCGCCGCCGCCGCGAGGCTCTCTGCCGTGACCTTGAGACCATTGGCGGGATCGCCGTACACGGGCACGGCTTCGGCGCGAGCGAGCGTCACCATCTCGTAGTAGCTCGTCCAGCTCGGCGTGGGAATGAGCACCTCGTCGCCAGCTCCGAAGAGCACGAAGCAGGCGTTGAAGAGCGACTGCTTCGACCCGGTGGAAACGACCACGTCGGTCGCGGCGATCTCGCTCTCCCCTTTGTAGAGGTCGTTCGCCTGGCGCGCGATCGCCTGGCGCAACGGGAGTATCCCTTCGGTGGCGGTATAGCGAGTGGCGCCGGCGTCGATGGCAGCCTGCGCGGCACGGCGTATGAACTCGGGAGTGTCGAAATCCGGCTCGCCGGCCCCCAGATCTATGATATCGCGGCCCTCGGCGCGAAGTGCCTTCGCGCGTGCGGAAACGGCGATGGTAGCCGATTCCCTGAGCTGCGCGATGTTGGCTGACGGAATGAACGTGCCTCGAGTGCTGGTTGCGGTCACGAGCGATTTCCTGCGTGTGGAGTGATGATGTGCACCGTTGTATACTTTAGTCGCCCGGGCGGCGTCGCGCCAATCGACAATGGAGGAATGGGTGGAGAATCGGAACGCGGGTCCCGGCGCGGGTGAACGCGCCGGCGTAGGGCGGAATCAGAACGTTCTTCACGAGGTCGCGCACGACGCGGCCGCCGTCTCGGAATTCATTGCACCCGCGCTCGGGCGCGTGGAGCGCGACGTTTCCGGCATCCAGCTCCTGGTGCTGACTCCGGACGCCGAGGTCGCCATCGCGGTCGCCGCGGTCGCTGCGCGCTCACCCGAGGACGTTCGAGTTCCGGTCCTCCCCGTGACCACGGCGCGGCGCGCCGCCCGCCTCCTCTCATCGGGCACACCCAGCGCGATTTCCGGCGCTCCCGATGAGATACTCGAACTCGTCCGGAGCTCGCGCATCAAGCTCGATTCGGTTACGACTCTGGTCATCGCCTGGGCGGATGCCATCATCGATGCCGGCCTGACGGAAGCGCTCGAGGCGGTGGTATCCGAGGTCCCGAAGGAAGCGGCCCGCGCGATCGTCACATCCCGCACTACCGATGCCGTGGATGCGCTGGTGGAGCGCTATGCCCGCCGCCCACGACGCAGCGGTGCGACGGAGCTGGACTGGCTGGAAAGCGTACCGATCGACGCGCGCTACACCATCGTCGCTCCCCAGACCCGCCCCGCCGCGCTCAGACGGCTGCTCGACGACATCGATCCTCCCCGCGCGGCGGTGTACGCCAACGCAGATGAGACCGCGGCGAAGGTGGAGTCGCTGATACGCTCGCTCGGCTACGAAGGCGCCGACTCGCCGCTGGTGCTCACACGCGGGGAGGCCGTGGCAGGCGCATCGCTCCTGGTGCTCTTCGAGCTGCCGCCCACACCAGGCGTGCTGCGCGATCTCGCGGAGGGCGAGCCGATGATCGTCGCGCTCATCACTCCCCGCCAGCAACCCACTCTGCGCGCTCTCTGCGGGACCGGGCAGCTCACGCCTTACACGCTCACGGGGGCGGCAGCCAGCGCGCGCTCGCGCGAGGAGAAGCTGCGCGACGAGCTTCGGCGCGCGCTCGAGAATGGTGTACCGACTCGCGAGGTGCTCGCCATCGAGCCGCTCCTCGTGGAATACGACGGCGCTGAAGTGGCTGGTGCCGCCCTCTGGCTCCTGGAGCGCGAGCGCGCGCGTGAGCGAGCCGCCGCGGCGACGGTGGCGTCGGAAACGCCGCGCAGCACGCGACTTTTCGTGAACGCGGGCGAACGTGACGGCATCACCGCACGCGATCTGGTGGGCGCGATCGCCAACGAGGCGGGCGTGCCGGGCGGTCGCATCGGGAAGGTGGAGCTGCGAGAGAATCACTCGCTGGTGGAGGTGCCGCTCGACCGCGCGCAGCAGATCGCATCGCGCCTGACGGGGGTCACGCTCCGCGGCCGGCGCATAGTTGCCCGGGTGGATCAGGGCGCGCCGCCCGAGCGGGGCGAGCGCTCGGTGCGCCGTCCTCCGGCGCGCGAGCGCGGCGAACGCGCAGAGCGAGGCGAGCGCCGCGACCGAGGCGAGCGGGGCGACCGAGGCCCGAGAGGTGAGCGCGCCGGCCGCGGTGAGCGCGCCGATCGGGGCGAACGCTTCGGGCGGGGAGAGCGCAGTGAGCGTGGCCCGAGAGGCGGACGTCCGGGGCGTCCACGCGAGTGAAGCCCATGTTCCTCGTCGGTCTCACCGGGAACATCGCCAGCGGAAAGTCCACCGTCGCCCGGCTCCTCGCCGAACGCGGCGCACTGGTCATCGACGCCGACATCCTCGCCCGTCGCGCGGTGGAGCCGGATACCCCGGCGCTGCGTGCAATAGTGGAGCGCTGGGGCGAGCGGATGCTCACGGAAGAGGGCACGCTCGACCGCGCCGCGCTGCGCGACATAGTCTTCGAGCACGCCGAGGAGCTCGAGGTTCTCAACGGCATAGTGCATCCGGAAGTCGCTCGGCTGCGCGCCGAAGAGGTGGCCGCCGCGCGTGCGCGGGGAGAGCGCCTGGTGGTGTGCGACATCCCGCTCCTCTTCGAGCGTCAGCTCATCGACGAATTCAGTTTCCTCGTGCTCGTCGACGCGCCGAGATCCATGCGGCTCGAGCGGCTGGTGAGCGATCGCGGGCTCTCGCACGACGAGGCGATGAAGATGATCGCCGCGCAGATGCCGGCCGCGCTCAAACGCGCCCGCGCCGACTTCGTGATCGAGAACGACTCGGACCTGTCGGCTCTCGAGCGGCAGGTGGACGAGCTCTGGTCGGTGCTCGATCGCGCCGCCGCTGGTAGCGCGATGGCGTGACCGGCTGGTGGCTGGCTGGTCTGGCTTCATCTCGGCAGCCCGGTTCATCGCGTGGAACTGCGGACGCGGAGGTCGCGGAGGGGTAAAGAGAGGACGCGGAGGGGCTCCTCTTCGATCTGGCCTCCGCTCTCCGTTCCGGCATCACTGCAAGTGAGAGTCAGGTGAGTTTTGGGGGAACTGCTCCTGCTCTCTCGAGTCCTGCCCACTCGGGGCAGAGCCAGAGGCGGGGGAGCAGTTCCCCTATTCACACTGAGCCATCCCTGTCCGGAACTCTGAAGAGGACCGGAGTACTCGTCACGCAGGGCTCTCTCCGCGTCCTCTCGCCGTTCCCCTCCGCGACCTCCGCGTCCGCAGGTCAGCGCGATGAACCAGGCCGCCGAGCCGAACCAGCCCAGCCACTCACCGATCCGTATGCACCGAGTCCCACCAGGCGCGTCGCGCCCAGAGGCCGAGGAGTGCACGCCTGGCGCGCGCGCTGTCCGGACGAGCGAGTCGTACCCACTCGGGGGAACGGTCTATCGCGGATGCGACCGAGTAGTCGAGCGGCACGATCGCGACGTCCGCCGAGCGCCAGGGGCCGAGCGCGGAATCGGCGAGGTCCTTTACTATGTACGCCTCCGGGAGCGCCACCGAGTCGGGGAAAATCGTGCGCGAATCGATGGATGCAGAATATTCCGGCAAGCGCCAGGTCAGGTAGCTCCCGAAGTTGAAGGTCGTGAAGAGACGCGCGCGGCTGTCGGGCCTCGCGTGCGACTGCAGCCAGGCCGCGAGCGGCTCCGCCTCCACCGCCCAGCGTCCGGGGAGCGTGCGACTCGCCACGGTTCCCTCGCGCGAGCGGATCACGCCTCCCATGATCGCGTGCTCGGCGCAGAGAAGGAGCCCGATCACCGCGAGCGCGGCTACGCGCGCTCGCGCGCGGAGAAGCGAGCGCGGATCGGGGATGCGCGAGAGCGTGGCGCCCGCGAGTGGGAGCGATACCAGCCACCAGATCGTGATCGCCTTCTCCACCCGTGAGAAGGCAATGAGCCCTACCAGCCAGATCGCCGCCATCGCGAACCAGCGCCGCGTGGCGGGCGAAGTGAGCGTGCCGTCGGTCCGGAAGAGCGGTGAGCCGGCGGCGAACCAGGGGACGAGCGCGAGAAACGCGCCGATGAGCGGCGACGCGTTGAACCCCGGCTGGTACTCCGAGATCGGCGACGGATAACGGAAGAGCGGGTTGGGCGCGAAGTTGAGCCGGAAGACTTCGAGCCACGACAGACCATAGGGTGAGAACAACCACCCCACGACGACGGCGAGCACCGCGTAGATCGCCGTCCTCCTCCGCGCGGGCGGATCCAGCACCAGCACGAACACCGGCGCCCCGGTGAGCGCGAAGAGGATGTGCGAGTTCGCCGCGAGCGCACTCGCCACGAACAGTGCCGCGATCCCCCAGCGCGTGCTTCGTTCATCCCCCCTGCGCAGAGTCGACGCAGCGGCCCACGCGAGCGGCACGAGTGCATACAGCACGACCTGCGGCCGCAGCGACGGGGTCACGCGCGTCAGCACCACGAAGTGGATGGCGGCCAGGAGCAGAGTGGGCCACGGCCGCCACCCTTCCGCCCTTCCCATCGCCGCTACCGCGAGCACGGAAGCGGCCGCGATCGCGCCGTACAGAAGGTGCAGCCCCAGAGGGCCGAGCAGCGCGAGGAGCCCGTACGAGCCAAGCTGCACGAGCCACGAGTACGCGAAGTAGGGCGCGCCCATCCGCGTCCATGCGAACGGCTCGGTGAACGGCACGGCGTGATGCCGCGCTATCCACTCGCCAATCGCGAGATGAATCGGGAGATCGATGTCGTCGAGCGGCATCAACGCCGCGAGCACGAACACGATCGCGACGTACAGCGCGAGAATTGCGCGCCAGTGTTCTCCCAGCGCGTCATGCCACTCCACGCGCCTCGCCGCGCGTGCATCTCCTTCATCGGCGACCGCGTGGGCGGCGATCGGTTCCTCGCGAAGCGTCTCCTCCACCATTCCTCCATGATCGATACTCGGCGAACGATGCAGCATTGCTTGACACCCATCCAGCCCCCGGATTAACTTCGCCCGCCATTGACCCTCTCGAGTGGAGAAGCGCGTGTCCGATATTCCGAGCGAGCTGCTTTATACCGAGGAGCACGAGTACGTGAAGCGCACCGATGAGGCCGATATAGTTCTCGTCGGCATCACCGATTATGCGCAGGGCGAGCTCGGCGACGTCGTGTACGTAGAGCTTCCCAAGGTGGGCGATGTCTTCGGCCGTTCGGACGTATTCGGAACGCTGGAGGCAGTGAAGGCGGTCTCGGAGCTCTTCTCCCCCCTCGGCGGCGAGGTTGAAGCGGTCAACTCCCGCCTCGACAAGGAACCCGGCCTGGTGAACTCCGACCCCTACGGTGAAGGCTGGATGATCCGCCTCCGCGTCAAGAACACCGCCGAGCTCGATCAACTCCTCGGTCCGGACGAGTACCGGACGCACGTGGGGGAGTGAGAGAGGCAGGGTTCAGAACAACAGGGTTCAGGGTTCAGGAACTGCTAACTGCAGGGTGAAGGAAACAGGAAACAGGAAACAGGTAACTGCCTCGGAGAAGAGAGCTTTCTTCCCACGAGCCGGTACCTGTTTCCTGTTTCCTGTTCCCTTATCCCTCTGAACCCTGAACCCTGTTGTTCTGAACCCTAGCCGTACGCCTCCACCGGCGGACAGGCACACACCAGATTCCTGTCGCCGTAGGCGCTCTCGATGCGGGCGACGGAGGGCCAGAACTTCCAGTCGAGAGTCCAGGGGGCCGGGAAGGCAGCGCGCTCGCGCGAGTAGGGGTGGCTCCACGAATCGGAGATCGTGCCGCGCTGCGTGTGCGGCGCGTTCTGGAGAGGGTTGTCATCCCGGTCCAGGGTGCCCTCCTCGATCTCGCGGATCTCGGTGCGAATCTGGATGAGCGCATCGCAGAAGCGATCCAGCTCGGCCTTCGATTCGCTCTCGGTCGGCTCGATCATCAGCGTTCCAGCCACGGGGAACGACACCGTGGGAGCGTGGAAGCCGTAGTCCATCAACCGCTTGGCGATGTCCTCCACGTCCACTCCCGCCGACGCCTTGAAGGCGCGCGGATCGATGATGCACTCGTGCGCCACGGTGCCGTGTGCACCCTGATAGAGCACGGGATAGCTCGGTGCCAGGCGGCGCGCCATGTAGTTGGCGTTGAGGATCGCAACCTTCGACGCCTTCGTGAGCCCCTCACCGCCCATCATGCGAATGTACATGTACGAGATGGGGAGGATGCTCGCGCTCCCCCACGGCGCCGCCGACACCGCACCGCCCTTCTCTCCCCCGAGATCCACCATCACGTGGCCGGGGAGGAATGGAACGAGATGCTCGGCGACTCCGATCGGACCCATCCCCGGACCGCCTCCGCCGTGCGGAATGCAGAAGGTCTTGTGGAGGTTGAGGTGGCAGACGTCGGCGCCGAAGTCGCCGGGGCGGCAGAGACCGACCATCGCGTTCATGTTCGCGCCGTCCATGTACACCTGGCCGCCGTTCGCATGCACGATCTCGCAGATCTCGCGGATCGCCTCCTCGAACACTCCATGCGTGGACGGATACGTCACCATCAGCGCCGCCAGCTTTTCGCGATGTTCCTCCGCCTTGGCGCGCAGGTCCGACACGTCGATGTTTCCGTTCTCGTCGGTGCGCACCACCACCACGCGGAGACCCGCCATCACCGCGCTGGCCGGGTTGGTGCCATGCGCCGACTGCGGGATGAGGCAGACATCGCGATGCTGCTCGCCGCGCGATTCGTGGTAGCGGCGGATCACCACGAGGCCGGCGAACTCGCCCTGCGAGCCCGCGTTCGGCTGCATCGACACCGCCGCGAAGCCGGTGATCTCCTCCAGCGCCTTCCCCAGCCGATCGAAGAGCATCTGATACCCCTTGGCCTGGTCCGCGGGCGCGAAGGGATGCATCGCGCCGATCTCCGGCCAGGTGACGGGGAACATCTCGGCCGTCGAATTGAGCTTCATCGTGCACGAGCCGAGTGGGATCATCGAGTGCACGAGCGAGAGGTCGCGCGATTCGAGCTTCCGCATGTAGCGGAGCATCTCGGTCTCGGAGTGGTGCGTGTTGAAGACCGGGTGCGTTAGATACGCGCTCTGTCGAGCGAAGCGCTCGTCGAAGCCGGCCGAGGCAGCGGCGCTCGCCACCAGGTCGGCCGCGCTGAAGCCGGCGCTCTTCCCGTTGTTGAAGACGGCAAGCAGGTCGTCCACATCCTCGAGCGTGGCGTCCTCGCCGAGGGAGATCCCCACCGTGGAGTCGTCGATCACGCGAAGATTGATCCGCTTCGCGAGTGCGTTGCGAACCACCTCCTCCGTGCTGCGGCCGCCGAGCGCCACGCGAAGGGTGTCGAAGAAGACATCGTGCGTGATCTCGTAGCCCAGCCGCCGCAGTCCATCGGCGAGCCCGCTCGCGAGGTCGTGCACGCGCGAGGCGATCCGCCCGATCCCGGCCGGCCCGTGCCACACCGCGTACATGCTCGCCATGACAGCGAGGAGCACCTGCGCGGTGCAGACGTTGCTGGTCGCCTTCTCACGGCGGATGTGCTGCTCGCGCGTCTGCAGCGCCATGCGCAGCGCAGGGCGTCCTTCGGCATCGCGCGAGACGCCGATGATGCGGCCGGGAATCTGGCGCTTGAACTCGTCGCGGGTCGCGAAGTACGCGGCGTGCGGCCCGCCGTAGCCCATCGGGACTCCGAAGCGCTGCGTGCTCCCTACTGCGATGTCGGCGCCCCACTCGCCGGGCGGCACGAGGAGCGCGAGCGCCAGCGGGTCGGCCGCTACCGTGACCAGCGCGTCGGCGGCGTGTGCGCGCTCGGTGAAGTCACGGTAGTCGTACACGGCGCCATCGCTCGCCGGATACTGTACGAGCGCGCCAAACACGTTCGAGCCGAAGTCGAAGCTCTCGTGGTCGCCCACCACCACGTCGAAACCGCGGGCAAGCGCCCTGGTGCGAACCACGTCTATCGTCTGCGGGTGGCAATGCTCGGAGACGAAGAAGGTCCGCTTCCCGTCGCCGCCCTTCACGCTGTAGCTGAGCTGCATTGCCTCGGCCGCGGCGGTCGCCTCGTCCAGCAGCGAGGCGTTGGCAACCGGAAGGCCCGTGAGATCGATGACCATCGTCTGATAGTTCAACAGCGCCTCGAGGCGCCCCTGCGCGATCTCCGCCTGGTAGGGTGTGTAAGCGGTGTACCAGGCCGGGTTCTCGAGGATGTTCCGCTGAATCACCGGCGGGACGATGCAGCCATAGTAGCCCAGACCGATGAAGGAGCGGTACACCTCGTTCCGAGCCGCGACGGCGCGGAAGTCACGCAGCGCCTCGGCCTCGCTCAGCCCCTCGCCGATCGCCAGCCGTCCCTTCATCCGGATTCCCGCCGGAATCGTGGCCGCCACGAGATCGTCGAGCGTATCGAAGCCGAGCGCGGCGAGCATCTCGGCAATTTCGTCCTCGCTCGGGCCTATGTGGCGGGCCACGAAGCTATCGGAGCCGACGGCGGACGTCGGGGTGGTCATGGTGGTCATATGCTTCCTCGAGAACCGTGTTCGCGCCACGGGAATCCGCGATGAACGGGAGCGCTGAGTTGTGATATGCAGAGCAGGTGGACGACGCTCGCTTTCGATTCGGCGCCGGAACGGGTGCGGCGAGCGCCGCGCCCCGAAATCTGTAGTTCCGCGGGGTGAAATTCCATTGCCCCGCGTGGGCACGCGTCCCGCTTTCCTTGCCGCTCGCATCACACGGTCGCTATCCTTCGATAGCATCTCGCGATGCTCCCCAAGGGAACTACCTTACGGATCAGACCAGGTGTCGCTCCCTCCCAACCCCTCCCCTCACCCCACGGCGCTCTCGCTGCAGGAGCCGGCGGCAGATGCCACCTCCGGCGTCCGCTGGCGCGTGCTGGTCTCGCCACCGCTGGATGGGGCGTCGAACATGGGGCTGGACGAGGCGCTCATGCTGCGCGCGGGCCGAGTGGACGAAGCGGTGCTGAGGATCTACAGCTGGTCGAGCCCCACCCTCTCGCTCGGCCGGAATCAGCTTGCCCGTGACAAGTACGACATCGAAGAAGCACGGGCACGCGGGATAGACTTCGTGCGGCGCCCCACGGGCGGGCGCGCGGTGCTGCACCATCGCGAAGTCACCTACAGCGTGACGGCACCCGTTTCCCGGCTTGGCTCACTGCGCGAATCCTACGTGGCGATCAATCGTCTTCTCATACATGGGTTGCGCCGCCTCGGCGTAGATGCGAGCGAGGCAGACCCGCACGGCGCGGCCCCCAGGCCGGGCGTCTCGCCCTGCTTCATGGTGCCGACAAAGGGCGAGATCGTCGCCGGAGGGAGGAAGCTGGTGGGGAGCGCACAGGTGAGGGAGGGCGACGCAATGCTGCAGCACGGTTCCGTACTCGTGGATGACGATCAGGCGCTCGCGAGCGCGCTGCTGCTCACGCCCATGGTAGCTCCGCCGCCGCCAGCCACCCTGCACGAGCTGCTCGGCCGCGTACCCACCTTCGACGAAGTTGCGGACGCGCTTTCCTCCGCGCTTCCCGGGGCGGAGCTCCTGGAAGTGGACCCGCTCGTCGAGCGCGACGCACACCGGGCGGGCGAGCGTTATCGCGGCGCCGAGTGGACTTGGCGCCGCTGATCTCGCGGTTATGCCCTCCGACGATCCCCGACTGCACGATATGAGCTTCGATCCCCGCAGCATTTCGAATCCCGCATTCCCCGAGTGAGATGCGCGCCTCAGCACCGGTAATCCTCACCCTCCTCGTGACCATCACGTCGGCCTGCCAGCAGGACGGCCCCGCCGTGCGCGGTGGCGAGGATGGCGGCACTCTCGTGATCGCGAGCGGCAGCGACGCGACGATCCTCTTCCCGCCGCTCACGATGAACGTGACGAGCGCGCAGGTGGAGGCGCAGATCTTCGAGCACCTCGCCGAGCCGGGCGAGAAGCTGAACATGATCGGTGACGTGGGTTGGGAGGGGCGCCTGGCGCATTCGTGGAGCTGGGGAGCGGATTCGCTCTCGATCGCCTTCCGGCTGGACTCGATGGCGAGGTGGCAGGATGGCCCGCCGGTGCGCGCATCGGACGTGGTGTTCACCTACGACCTCTACACCGACTCGACCGTCGGCTCGCTGGTGGCGCCGCTCCTGGCGGAAATCGACTCCGTAACGGTGCGCGACTCGCTCACTGCTGTCTTCTGGTTCTCGCACAGATCGCCGGAGCAGTTCGCCACTGCTGCATTCCAGATGCGCATCCTCCCGGAGCATCTTCTGTCGAAGTCCGACAGGAAGCAGCTCGAGAGCTCCGACTTCGCTCGCAGTCCGGTGGGTAGCGGCCCGTTCCGCTTCGTGCGCTGGGTTCCGCGGCAGGTGATCGAGCTGGAGGCCAACACCAACTACCATCTCGGCAGACCGCACCTCGACCGCGTGATCTGGAGCATCGCGCCCGACTACAACGCGGCGTTCATGCGTCTTCTCTCCGGCGATGCCGATATGCTCGAGTACTTGCGGCCGGGTGATTTCGAGCAGCTCTCGAAGCACCCCGAGATCAAGACGGTGCGCTACCCCTCGCTGATCTACGGCTTCCTTCTCTTCAACGAGCGCGACCCGAAGAACCAGAAGCGGCCGCACCCAATCTTCGCCAATCGAAGCGTGCGACGCGCGCTCACGATGGCCATAGACCGGGTGCAGCTGGCGCGGAGTGTTTACGACACGCTCGCGGTTCCAGCGATAGGTCCCTTCACCGAGGCGCTCAGCACCTACGATTCCACCATCCGGCAGATCCCATACGATCCGGACAGCGCGGCGACCCTTCTGGACGCGGCCGGCTGGCGCGACGCGGACGGTGACGGCTGGCGCGAGAGGAACGGCGTGCCGCTGCGCTTCACGATGATCGTTCCCAGCTCGAGCACCCCGCGGATGCGCGCTGCGGTGATCATGCAAGAGATGTTCAAGAAGGTCGGCGTGCGCGCCGAGATCGAGCAGATGGATTTCCCCACCCACGGGAGCAGGCAGGAGGCGCGGCGCTTCGACGCGTCCATGAACACCATGTCGTCCGACGGTGTGCCGAGCACCATCCGGCAGCTCTGGAGCACGGAGGCCGCGAAGGAAGGGAGCAACTACGGCTCGTACGAGAGCCCGCGCTTCGATGCGCTGGTAGACAGCGCCGCATCGCAAATGGATCCGCGGAAGGCGGGCGCGTACTACCGGCAGGCGTACCAGCTCCTGGCCGACGACGCGCCGGCGATCTGGCTCTTCGAGCCGCTCAGCTACGCAGCCATGCAGCAGCGCATCCACCCGGTGGGAATGCGTGCCAACGGCTGGTGGCTCAACCTGAAGGACTGGTACATCCCCCAGGGAGAGCGCATCGCGCGCGACCGCGTGGGACTCTCGCGCGAGACGCCCGCTGGCGAGTGATCGCCCTCCTGCTCCGCCGCCTCGCGCAGGGGGTGGTGATCGTGTGGCTAGTGGCCACGCTCACCTTCCTCCTCCTGCACCTGGCCCCGGGCGACCCGGTCAGCGCTACGCTCACCGATCCGCTCACGCCTCCGGCGGTGCGGGAGTACTGGATCCACCGCCTCGGGCTCGACCTCCCGCTTCACCAGCAGTACTGGCACTATCTGCTGAGCATCGCGGGCGGTGGCTTCGGCTTCTCCTTCCCGCATCACAGGCCGGTGAGCGCGGTGCTCGCCGAGGCGCTCCCCAACACGCTCCTCCTCATGGGCGTGGCGATCGTGCTGGCTTTCACGATCGGGATAGTGTTGGGCGTCGTGCAGGCGCGCAGGAAGGGTAAGCCGATCGACTGGGGGTTGAGCATCGGCTCGCTCTTCTTCTACTCGATGCCCGACTTCTGGCTCGCGCTGATGATGCTGCTCGTCTTCGCGTACTGGCTGCGTCTCTTCCCGGCATCGGGGATGTTCGACCCGGTCATGTACGGCCTCATGGGGCCGTGGGCGCGCGCGGTCGATCGGCTCTGGCATCTCGTCCTCCCAGCGGCCACTCTCGCGCTGCTGGTGACGGCCGCTGTGGCGCGCTTCCAGCGGTCCGCGCTACTCGAGGTCGCGAGGCAGGACTTCGCACGTACCGCGCGTGCCAAGGGACTCGATGAGCGCGCGGTGGTCTGGCGGCACTCGCTGCGCAACGCTCTCCTTCCGGTAATCACCCTCTTTGGACTCGCGCTCCCCGCGTTGCTCGGCGGGTCGGTCTTCGTGGAGTCGGTATTCTCCTGGCCCGGGATGGGAACGCTCACCGTGAACGCGATCTCCACGCGCGACTACCAGCTCCTCACCGCCGTGGTGATCGTCACTAGCGTGCTCGTGGTGCTCGGCAACCTGATTGCCGACCTGCTCTACGCGTGGGCCGATCCGCGCGTCCGGTTGGAGGAATGAGCTCGAGCCGCGTGGCTGCCTGGGTGCTCTGCACCGTGCTGACGGTGGCGCTATGCCGCTGGCTCGAGCGCGCGGGTGCGCGCGCCGGCGACGATGCCGGCCCGTGGCGTCGCGCACTCGCGCGTTTTCACCACGACCGTGTGGCGATGGTGGCGCTCTGGCTGGTGGTCGCGGCCAGTATGGTGGCTGCGCTCGCGCCCTGGCTCGCCCCATACTCGCCAACCGCCACACCCGATATCGTCGAGCTCAAGAATCTCCCCCCATCGTTCGCACATTTCATGGGGACCGATTTCGCCAGCCGCGATGTCTTCAGCCGGCTACTCTACGGCGCGCGCGTCTCGCTCTCCATAGCACTCCTCGCGATCCTTCTATCGGCCACCGTGGGCACGCTCTACGGCGCGGCGGCAGGCTACTACGGCGGGCGCGTGGACGCCGTCATGATGCGCATCATAGACGCCGCGCTCTCCGTGCCGCGCATCCTCCTACTCATCACGCTCCTCGTGCTCTGGGGCGCGGTCCCCGTGGCGGCCCTCATCGTGGTGCTCGGCTTCACCGGCTGGTTCGGCGTGAGCCGTCTGGTGCGCGCCGAGGTCCTGGCGCTCAAGGAGCGCGACATGGTGGTGGCCGCCCGAGCGCTCGGCGCGCGCGATCGCGACATCATCCTCCGGCACATTCTCCCGAACGTCGTCTCTCCCGTGGTGGTGGCCGCCACCCTCGGGATCGCGAACGTGATCGTGATCGAGGCGGGGCTGTCGTATCTCGGGATCGGCGTGCGACCGCCCCTCCCCAGCTGGGGCAACATGATCCAGGATGGCGTGAGCCAGATCGCGACGGTATGGTGGGTATCGCTCTTCCCTGGACTCGCGATCGTCGCGACCGTGATGGCCTTCAACATCATCGGCGATGGCTTGCGCGATGCATTGGACCCTCGCCAGCTTGACGGGTGATGACCGCGCCCCTCCTCTCCGTTCGCGATCTTCGCACCTGGTTTCACACCCCCTCCGGCGTCGCCCGCGCGGTAGATGGCGTCTCGTTCGACGTGATGCCGCACGAGACCGTGGGTGTGGTGGGAGAATCAGGCTGCGGCAAGTCGGTGACCTCGCTCTCCATCCTGCGCCTCATCGATCGCCCCGGCGTGATCGAGCCGGGGAGCCGGATAGAGTTCGAGGGACGCGACCTCATGACGCTCCCCGAGCGTGAGATGCGCGCGATCCGCGGGAACCGCATCTCGATGATCTTCCAGGAGCCGATGACGTCGCTCAACCCCGTGTTCACCGTGGGCGATCAGGTGGCCGAAGTGGCGCGCGTGCACTCGAGCGCGTCGAAGCGCGAAGCGTGGGAGCGCGCGGTGGAAATGCTCTCCACGGTGGGGATGCCCGCCGCGGCGGAGCGCGCGAAGGAGTACCCGCACCAGCTCTCAGGCGGACTGCGCCAGCGAGTCATGATAGCGATGGCGCTCATGATGGGACCCGCGCTGCTCATTGCCGACGAGCCCACCACCGCGCTCGACGTCACCATCCAGGCGCAGATCCTCGAGCTGCTGGCGGAGATGCAGGAGAGGATCGGGATGTCCATCCTCCTCATCACTCACGACCTCGGAGTGATCGCCGAGTCGGCCACGCGAGTGCTCGTGATGTACGCCGGCCAGGTGGTGGAAGAGGCGCCGGTGAGCCGGCTCTTCGCCGCGCCGCACCATCCGTACACCGAGGGACTGCTCGCCGCCATGCCACGGGTCGGTGCGGAGCGTGAGCGGCTCGCCGTGATCCCCGGCTCGGTGCCGCCGCCCACTCACTGGCCATCAGGCTGCCGCTTCCACGACCGCTGCCCATTCGCCTGGGAGCGCTGCGCAGCCGAGCCGCCGCCGCTCTACCAGATCGGCGAGAAGCACGTGTCGCGCTGTCACCTGGCCGATGAGCCCGAGCGCCGCGCCAAGCCGCACGAACCGCTGGCGGCGACGAGAGCGTGACCGCGGCTAACGGAGATCAGCGCCCGCTCCTCTCGGTACGCGGGCTCACGAAGCACTTCCCCGTCACACGCGGGCTCCTGCGCCGGCAGGTGGGGACGGTGAAAGCGGTGGATGGGATCTCCTTCGACGTCGCTCCGGGCGAGACGCTGGGACTCGTTGGTGAATCGGGGTGCGGGAAGACCACCGCTGGACGGAGCATCCTCCGCCTGATAGAGCCCACCGCGGGCGAGATCGTCTTCGACGGCCAGGATGTGCGTGCGCTCTCCGGCGAAGCGCTCAGGCGGCTCAGGCGGCAGATGCAGATCGTCTTCCAGGATCCCTTCTCGTCGCTCAACCCGCGGATGTCGGTGGGCGCCATCGTCCGGGAAGGACTCACGATCCACAAGCTCGCCGAGGGCGCCGCGGCCGACCGGCGCGTGCGCGAGCTGCTCGAGGAAGTGGGCCTTCGCGGCGAGTACGCCTCGCGCTACCCGCACGAGTTCTCCGGCGGCCAGCGCCAGCGCATCGGGATAGCGAGAGCGCTCGCCGTGGAGCCGAGGTTCATCGTCTGCGACGAGCCGGTCTCGGCGCTCGACGTGTCGGTGCAGGCGCAGGTCATCAACCTGCTCCAGGATCTGCAGCGCCAGCGCGGGCTCGCCTACCTGTTCATAGCGCACGACCTGTCGGTAGTGGAGCACATCGCCGATCGCGTGGCCGTGATGTATCTGGGAAAGATCGTCGAGCTGGCGAGCGCGCCCGATCTCTACCGCGAGCCGCTCATGCCGTACACGCAGGCGCTGCTCTCCGCCGTGCCCGTTCCCGACCCGACGGCGAAGCGACAGCGGATCGTGCTCAGCGGCGACGTTCCCTCGCCGGCGAATCCGCCGTCGGGCTGCCCCTTCCATCCACGCTGCACCCACCCGCGGAAGGATGCCGCGTGCGCGCGGATCACTCCGCCGCTCGAGGAGAAGGAGCCTGGACACCGGGTCGCGTGTATCAAGCAGACGCCCACGAGCGTTAGCTGGGCCGACCAGCAGGCGGCGGGCGGCACACTGGAGCCCGAGCGTTTCATCCCGCTGGTCGCATTGCACGCGCCGCGCCCGCCGTCGAACGCACCCAACCCCTCCAACTGAGGAGCCAAGTGTCATCCATCACCGACATCGCGACCACCGCAACCGATCGCCCGCCGGTCCTGGATGACCGGGCCCTCCTTGGCCATCCTCGCGGACTCGGCCTCCTCTTCATGACGGAGATGTGGGAGCGCTTCTCGTTCTACGGGATGCGCGCCCTGCTCATTCTCTACCTCGTGAACGCGCTGCAGTGGGACACCGCCAGCGCCGCGAACCTCTACGGCACGTACACGATGTCCGTGTACGTGACGCCGATCATCGGCGGCTATCTCGCGGACCGCTTCATCGGCACGCGCCGATCGCTCGTGATAGGCGGGATAATCATCGCGCTCGGGCATTTCTCGCTGGCGTTCCCGGGGATGAACATGTTCTACCTCGGGCTCACGCTGATCGTCATCGGCACCGGCTTTTTCAAGCCGAACGTCTCGACGATGGTGGGGCAGATCTACCGCGAGGGCGATTCGCGTCGCGATGCAGGCTTCACGATCTTCTACATGGGGATCAACCTCGGCGCCTTCCTCGGTCCGCTCGTCTGCGGCTACCTGGCGCAGACGCCGCGCTATGGCTGGCACTGGGGCTTCGCGGCAGCGGGTGTGGGTATGGTGCTCGGGCTCATCGTCTACGTCGCCTTCCGCGACAAGTACCTGCCGGGGATCGGGCTGCGCGAGAAGGAAGCGGCCAGGCCCGGTGCGCTGAGTGAGTCGATGGATCGACAGTCGCTCTGGCAGTCCGCGGCGGGAGGAGCGGCGGGGCTCGTGATCGGCGGCCTCGTTACCGGCTGGAGCGTGCTCGGCATCGTGATGGGACTCGTCATCGGTGCCGCGCTCGGCCTCGCCATACTCGGCTCGCACGGCGAGGAGCGCCGCCGGGTGATCGCGCTCTTCATCGTGGCCTTCTTCGTGGTGTTCTTCTGGGCCGCGTACGATCAGTCGGGGAGCTCGATGAGTCTCTTCGCCGACCGCAACACCAACCTGCAGCTCGGCTCCCTCACGATCAGGTCGAGCTGGTTCCAGTCGGTGAACCCCGCCGTGATTCTGATCTTCGCGCCGGTCTTCGCCTGGCTCTGGCTCTGGCTGGGTAAGAAGGGGTGGGAGCCGTCCACCGCGCTCAAGATGGCACTGGGTCTCGCTCTGCTCGGGCTCGGCTTCGTTTTCCTGGTTATCGGTGGCAGCAGGGCCGACACGGGAGCCCTGGTGAGCCCCCTGTGGCTCGTCGCCGCCTTCACCTTCCACACCTGGGGCGAGCTCTGTCTCTCACCGGTGGGTCTTTCGTACGTGACGAAGGTCGCCCCCGTACGCTTCGCGTCGCTCCTGATGGGAGTGTGGTTCCTCGCCAACGGCGTGGCCGACAAGATCGCCGGCTGGCTGGCGAGCTTCACGCCCACGGAGGGTGTGGTGCGTCCCGAGATGAGCGGTCTGGCTGGAGTGATCCAGGACTTCAGCTCCACGCACGCCAGCTTTTTCACGATGTTCGTGGTGATCGGAATCGGAGCGGCGTTGCTGATGCTCCTCTTCGTCCCCGTTCTGAAGCGACTGACGTCGAGCGTGCAGGCGTAGCGGGAAGAAAGCAGACAGCAGGAACCACAAGAAAGCAGAAAGCAGGAACGGCTCGTGGGGAGATAGCCCTCAACCCCGAGGCCGTTCACTGCTTTCTGCTGTCTGCTGTCCGCTTTCCCTTTCCTACCTCCCCATCTTCCTCTTCAACTCGCTGAGCTGCCGCTCCGCCTCCGCCTCCCTGGCCGCGCGGTCCATCTCGCGGCGGAGCGTATCAGGTTCGGGGCCGATTCCCTCCCCCGCCGGGGGCGGCGGCGCCATGGTGGGGCCGGCACCAGTTGCCTGCATCGCGCGGTACTGGGCGTTCATCTCATCCAGCTCGCTCTGTGCAAGAGCGAGCTCGCTCTCTTGAGCGGAGATCTTCCGCTCGAGCACCGCGATCCGCTCCAGGTGCCGCTTCTCGAAGCGGTCGGCCACTTCCACGGTCTCGGTGTCTTTGATACCGGCGGCGAGCTCGCGGCGGCGGCGCACGGTCGCGAGCTCCTTCTGCTCGTGCGCGAGATGGGTGCGCGACTCCCTGAGAGCATCGCGCACCTCCGCTACTCCCATGCGCGCCTGCACCAGCGCATCCCGCATCATCGCGAGCACGGCACGCCCCTCCTCGGGCGATGAGGCACGGCTCATGGCGTCGCGCAGCGACTGCCGCAGCCTCTCGAACATGGTCTACGCGCTCGCACGCATCACGACTTGCGCGGGGTGCGCGGGTAGAAGTCGCTGATCACGCGCTCCACATCGCGCGAGCGGCACTCGGGGCAGACGGTGCCACTCGCGCTGTGCTCATCCATCCGCTCGCGAACGGAAAAGTTCCGGTTGCAGGAGCGGCAGTGATATTCGTATGTCGGCATGGTACTGGCCCTCCCTGGAGTACGGCTGATCCTTGGCAGGAGTCTCCCCCGTTCGAGCGTATTCGGCAGACGCTGCCGAACGCACGTTCGACACGCTGGTGGGGACCCTTAGGATACGTGCAGCCGACCGTCGGGCGCAAGCGAAAACTGGATCATGCCACCGATCACGTGAGCTTCCAGCGCGCCTCGTCGCGCACC
Source organism: Gemmatimonadaceae bacterium (assembly GCA_035688075.1). Lineage (GTDB taxonomy): Bacteria > Gemmatimonadota > Gemmatimonadetes > Gemmatimonadales > Gemmatimonadaceae > JADGGM01. The sequence continues at coordinate 8,983 of DASSNL010000088.1, read as the reverse complement.
TGCCGCATCAACCGCTCGGGAGAGTTGCTCGAGGGAAAGAGGAGTGTATCGCTCACCCCGTTCAGTGCCACGCGGAGCCTGGGAAAGCGCTCGGCTACCTCGCGGAAGAGCGTGTCGAGTCCATGCTCGTGCGCCAGGCGGTGGTCCGCGGCCAGCTCGAAGCCGCGGCGGCCCATGTCCTCGTAGTACTCCAGGTCGGGGCCCCCGCGCCGCCAGCGGCGCTGCTCGATGTAGTCGGGGAAGAGACCGCTCAGCCAGAGAGCGTAGTTCCCCATGTGCTGCCGCACTAGGAAGGTGCGCCGCGCGTCGGCGCCGTTCACCTCATCGAGGAGCGCGCTAACGGTGTCGTAGCTCTGGTCGTCGCTGTCGGCGATCCGTTCCGCGCGCCCCTTCGCGCCGAAGTGGAGCAGGATCGCGGCCACGTAGTCGGCGAGCGCGCGGTCGTTCTCGCCGGCGCCGCGCAGCGCGCAGCGCACCACCACGTAGCAGAAGAGCGGAAGCGACACGTTCATTCCGAGTCGCGACTCCATGAGAGCGGGAAGCAGGCGCGGGTCATCGAGCAGGGCGTCGATTCCCGAGCCGCGCAGCGCCTCCTCGGCGCTCTCCAGCTCCGTGGCCGAGCCGCGGGAGATCAGCCGGAGCGCGAGCTGCGCATCGTTGCGCGTTAGCGAAGCACGAACGTTGCCGAGTATCATGCGTGTCCTCCGTGAATCGCACTGCTGACTCTAATACACCGGTCGTGCCACTCGGGTGGCGAGGGCGTAACGACCCGTTTCCCTGCTGACGATCGCCGGCGCGAAGCGCAATGTGCTGGCACTCGCACGGGCCGAGCGCTGCCTGTGCACCGCTTTCGGGACGTACGTTCCGGAACGCACCTGTTTGACCTGCGCTCCCGGCTCACTCATTTTGCGTGCGCTTCCGCACGTGCCAGAGAGCCGCGACTGGAAAAGTGGCCCCACCAGGACAGGAACCACTCTCTGCGGCTGCGGTATCATCTATCAGGAAACCAATGCTCTATATCTGCATTCCGGCGTTCAATGAAGCGCCCACGGTCGGCCTTCTTCTATGGCGCATCCGCAAGGTCTTCGAGGAGCACCCGCGCGAGTACGAGATAGTCGTGCTCGATGACGGGAGCACCGACGGCACCGCGGAGACGCTGCAGGCGTACGCGGAGTCGCTTCCGCTCACCGTCCTCACGCACGAGACGCGGCGCGGCTACGCGGCGGCGCTCGACACGCTGGTGCGAAACGTGGTGAAGAGCACGCGTTATCCACGCAGGGACGCCATGATCACCATGCAGGCCGACTTCACCGACCAGCCCGAGCACATCCCCGAGCTGAGCAAGCCGTTCGAGGGAGGTGCCGACATGGTCATTGCCGAGCGCGCGGGGAACGAGGGCGCGCCCGTGGCGGTTAGACGTCTGCGCCGTATGGCGCCCTGGCTGGTGCGACCGGTGGTGAAGGTGCCCGGGGTTCGCGATCCGTTCGGCACCTTCCGGCTCTACCGGATCGCGGTGCTCAAGGATCTCGTCCGCTCCGCCGGCGACCAGCCGATCGTGGAAGCGAAGGGGTGGGCGGCGAACGCGGAGCTGCTCGTGAAGGCGGCGCCGCTCTGCAGGCGCATCGAGACCGTGACGCTGGATGCCAGATACGATCTCCGTCCACGCGCTACCCGAGTCCGTGCACTCGAGGGCGCCATGGACCTGTACCGATTCGGCTGGACCAGGAGAGCCCGTCGGGTCACAACTGATTCCCGATCATGATTGCTGGATTTCTCTCCGCCGTCGGCACGTCTCTCATCGTGTTGGCCGCGGCGACACCCGCCACGACGTACGGGCAGTCCGCCTCGCAGCCGGTGGCGAACGACACCATGACGGTCGCGAGCGACGACTCCGCGTCGACCTCCGCTTCGCACGAGAGCATCGCCCGTCCCTTCGCAGTGGGCGAGCAGCTCGACTACATGGTCGCCGTGGGAGGCGCCAAGGTCGGCACCGGACAGATGCGGATCCTCGGCATCGAGGATGTGCGCGGCGAAGACACTTATCACGCGCGCTTCTCGGTGGAGGGCGGCTTCCTGATGTTCAAGGTGAACGACGTGCTCGAGACCTGGTTCGACACCGAGACGCTCTCGTCGCGCCGCTTCGTCCAGAACATCCACGAAGTGAGCTACAAGAAGAACCGCTACTACGACATCTATCCCGAGCGCGGCGTGCTGCACCAGAAGGGCTACGACGAGATGCCCACGGTTCCGAAGCCGCTGGATGATGCGTCGTTCCTCTACTTCGTTCGCACCGTTCCGCTGGAGGTGGGGAAGACGTACACCTTCAACCGCTACTTCCGCCCCGACCGCAACCCGGTCGTGGTGAAGGTGCTGCGCAAGGAGACCATCGAGGTTCCCGCGGGCAAGTTCAACACGATCGTGATCCAGCCGCTCATCAAGTCGCAGGGCATCTTCGCCGAGGGGGGCGAGGCGCAGATGTGGCTCACCGATGACGACCGGCGCATGATGGTGCGGTTCAACGCGAAGGTCCCCTACCTCAAGACGCTCGACCTCTACCTGTCGGCGTACAAGGGGACGATTCCGGCATCGGGGGGGCGGTAGGCCGGGACGGGGAGAGGGGAAATAGAGAGAGCAGAAAGCAGACCGCAGAAAGCAGGAACGGCAAGGGAACAGGAAACAGGAACTGCACACCGACAATCGTCATCCCCGCGGAAGCGGAGACGCATCAACCGTCATCCCCGCGGAAGCGGGGACCCATGTTCTGTCGGGCTAACATGGGTCCCCGCTTCCGCGGGGATGACGGTTTTTAGCACCGTCGGCCGGTTGGCCGTCGGCCGGTCACGAAGCAGCGCCCCGCGGACGCGTCCGCGGGGCGCTGCTTCGTGGAGGCTACCACTGCTGCGGGAAGAGCTACGCTCTACCGGTTAAACTTCTCTCTCAAACGTCGTGCGGTGTCGGGGCTCACGATGCGGATGATCAGATAGATCACCGCGCCTACCAGAGCGATCTTCAACGCAATGAAGAACAGCCAGACCAGGAGGCCTACGAGCCAGCCGAAGATTCCGAAGACGAACTTCAGGGCGAACAATCCAAGGATCGCCAGAATGCCAACGGAGAAGATGGTGCGAAACATGATAGTGGTCTCCTCACGGGTGCCGGGAGCGTTCAGCTCTATCCCCCATACGCACCAGGGTATCCGCGGGTTTCACCCCAGCATCGCGGTTTCGCGCTCTCCCAGGAGCGGGATGTGAGCACCTCAGGATCGGTCCACGGCGCCGACGTGGTGATCATCGGCAGCGGGCTGGTGGGGCTCGCCACGGCCGCCGCTCTCGGGGAGCGCGGCGCCAATGTGACCCTCCTCGACGATCGCCGCAAGGGGATGGCCTCCACCGCCGCCGCCGGGATGCTCGCCCCAGCCATGGAGCGCGCCTCTGCCGGGAGCGCCGCGCACGCCTTCGCCCTCGCCGCACGCGACCTCTACCCGAGCTACCTCGATGCGCTCGCCGAGGTGACGGGGATCCGCGTCCCCCTGAACCGGGATGGCGTCCTCGAGCTCGTGGTTGATGAAGCCGACGCCGACTCGCGGCGCGGGGAGATCGAGCGATCCCGGGGTGGCGGAGCGGAGTGGCTGGATGGCTCCCGCCTGCGCAGTCTGGAGCCGGAGCTCGCGCCGGTGGCCGGCGCGGTGCTCTACCCGCGCGACGGCGCGGTGGACAACGTGGTCCTGGTGCGAGCGCTCGCGGCGCTGGTGGCCGAGAGTCCTTCGGTGAAGGTCGTGACCGAGTGTGCCCGGGCGCTCGAGCTCCGCGCTGATCGGGTCGCGGTGACGCTCGGCTCGGGGCTGCGCTACGAGAGCTCCACCCTGGTGCTCGCCGCAGGAGCCTGGACTCCTCTCCTCGACGGGCTCCCGCGCCCGATCCCCGTGGAGCCGGTGCGCGGGCAGGCGATCGCCCTCTCCAGCGCACCGATTCGCCACGTCACGTACGGGCCGCACGGGTACATCGTCCCGCGCGATGGCTCCAGGTCCGTGGTGGGAGCGACCATGGAACACGTGGGGTTCGACACCGGCGTAACCGCCGAAACCGCGCCTCGCCTGGCCGCCGCCGCCCGCGAGATCGCCCCGGCCTTCGCCCACGCCCGGACGCTCGACCACTGGAGCGGCCTCCGGCCGGTCACTCCCGACCTCCTCCCCATCATCGGCCGCGATCCGGAACATCCCGCTCTGATCTACGCCTGCGGCCACTCGCGCAATGGGATCCTCCTCGCGCCGCTCACCGGCGAGTGCGTGGCCGACCTCGCCGTCGGCTCCCCTCCCCCACTCGACATCTCCCCTTTCTCGGTGACTCGATTCGCCTCTCAGGAGTAACCCTCTAGGTAGAGTTTAGCCGGAACGCGGCCTACCTTTCCCCTGATACGCGGCATAGCTTTGCGTGGATTTGTCGCGGCGCATTTCAACGGCGCATCACGATCGCGCCAGCGCCATCCCACCGAGCATTTCTATCGCCTGAGGAATATGGGGGAGGCACTCTATCAGATCGTGGGACTCCACCGGGCGAGCCAGCTCCCGGAGCGGAAACCCGCGTGGCTCAAAGTGCGGGCGCCGGGCGGGCCCAATTACTCGCGGCTCCGCCACCTGATGCGCGAGCTCGACCTGCATACCGTTTGCGAGGAAGCCCACTGCCCCAACGTGGGTGAATGCTGGGAGCACGGCACCGCCACGTTCATGATCCTTGGCGATGTGTGCACCCGGAACTGTGCCTACTGCGCCGTGGCCCACGGCAGGCCGCCCAAGTACGACATCGAAGAACCTTCGCGCGTGGCCGCCGCGGTGGAGGAAATGCGGCTCAGACACGCCGTCATCACCTCGGTGGACCGCGACGACCTCCCTGACTTCGGCGCGTGGATCTTCGCCGAGACGATCCGGGAGATCAAGCAGCGGCTCCCCGACTGCTCGGTGGAGGTGCTTGTCCCCGACTTCCAGGGGAACGAGGACTCCATCCGCGCCGTGCTCGAGGCGCGCCCCGACATCTACAACCACAACACCGAGACCGTACCGCGCCTGTACAAGCGCTGCCGGCCCGGCGGGCGCTACGAGCGCGTGATGAAGATCTTCCGGCTCGTGAAGGAGATCGCGCCCGACATCCCCAGCAAGACGGGGATCATCCTCGGGATGGGAGAGGTGAAGGAGGAGATCGTTCAGACCATGCGCGACCTGCGCGCGGTGGACGTGGACATTCTCACGCTCGGCCAGTACCTCCGGCCGTCGGACAGTCACATCCCGCTCGACCGCTACTACACGCCCGAGGAATTCGCCGAGCTGCGCGACATCGGGCTCGAAATGGGTTTCCGCCACGTGGAATCGGGCCCCCTCGTGCGCTCGAGCTACCACGCCTGGGAACAGGTTCAGAAGGCCGGCGTGAGTCTCGCCTGATACGGCGAAGCTCGCACCCGCTGCACGACCACGCTTCAAACTCTCACAATCAGACCATGGCCAAGAAGAGACAGTCCGGCTCCGGCACGGATGAGACCAGGTTGCGCCGCGAGCTCCTCCGGCAGATGCTCCTCATCCGCCGCTTCGAGGAGCGTAGCGCCGAGGCATATGCGTTGGGCAAGATCGGTGGCTTCTGCCACCTGTACATAGGTCAGGAAGCAGTCGGCGTGGGCGCCATCTCGGCGCTCCGCGAAGACGATTACGTGATAGGCAGCTACCGCGAGCACGGGCAGGCGCTCGCGCGCGGTATGTCGCCTCGCGCGGTGATGGCCGAGCTGTTCGGCCGCGCCGACGGCTGCTCGAAGGGTAAGGGCGGCTCCATGCACCTCTTCGACCGCAACGTGAACTTCCTCGGAGGCCACGGCATCGTTGGCGGACACATCCCGCTCGCCACCGGTGTGGGCTTCGCGGTGAAGTACCGCGGCGGCGACCAGGTGTGCCTCTGCTTCTTCGGCGAGGCCGCCGTGAACGGCGGCGCATTCCACGAAGCGCTCAACATGGCCGCGCTCTGGAAGCTCCCCGTCATCTACCTGATCGAGAACAACCGCTACGGGATGGGCACCGCGCTCGAGCGCGCATCGGCCATCAACGACATCGCGGAGCGCGCCTGCTCGTACGACATGCCCAACGAGGTGGTGGACGGTCAGGATGTGATGGCCGTCCGCGAAGCCACGATGCGCGCCGTGGAGCGCGCGCGGAGCGAGCACATCCCCACCCTGCTCGAGGTTCGCACCTACCGCTTCATGGGTCACTCCATGTCCGACGCAGTGAGCGGAACGTATCGCACCAAGGAAGAGTTGGAGGAGTACATGAAGCGCGACCCCATTGCCGTGCTCCGCTCCGAGATGGAGGAGCAGGGGGAGTGGTCGGAGGAGGAGATGGCGAAGCTGGACGACGAGATCAAGGCGATCGTCGAGGACTCCTGGGAGTTCGCCGACGCGAGCCCGGAGCCCGCGCTCGAGTCGCTCACCGAAGACGTATTGGTCGACACCACCAGCGATGCTGGTGAGCTCGCGGGAGCCGTCTGATGCCGGTCATCACCTACCGCGACGCCCTGAACCAGGCGCTCTTCGAGGAGATGCGCCGCGACGACCGCGTCTTCATCATGGGCGAGGAAGTGGGCGTGTACCAGGGCGCCTACAAGGTTTCCAAGGGGCTCCTCCAGGAGTTTGGCGAGATGCGCGTGGTGGACACGCCGATCACCGAGCTCGGTTTCGCCGGCGTGGGAGTGGGCGCCGCGATGGTGGGGCTGCGTCCCATCATCGAGTTCATGACCTGGAACTTCGCGCTGCTCGCGCTCGACCAGGTGGTGAACTCTGCCGCGAAGATGCTCTACATGTCGGGCGGACAGTACAACATCCCGATGGTCTTCCGGGGCCCCAATGGCGCCGCGCTGCAGCTCTCCGCGCAGCACTCGCAGGCGTGGGAGTCTTGGCTCTCGCACATTCCGGGGCTCAAGGTGGTCGCTCCGGGCACACCGTACGACGCGAAGGGACTCCTGAAGAGCGCCATTCGCGACGACAACCCGGTGATAGTGCTCGAAGGGGAGATGCTCTACAACACCAAGGGCGAGGTCCCCGAGGAAGAGTACACCATCCCCATCGGCAAGGCCGACATCAAGCGCGAGGGTGACCACTGCACCATCGTCACCTTCGGCAAGATGGTGCTCGTGGCGATGCAGGTAGCCGACCAGCTCGCGAAGGAGGGGATCAACGTGGAGGTCGTGGATCTCCTGAGTCTCCGCCCCATGGACACCGAGGCGATCGCCGAATCCATCCGGAAGACCAACCGCGCTGTGGTACTCGAGGAGGGGTGGGAGGTTGCCGGGATGGGTGCGCAGATCGTGGACGTGATCCAGCGCGAGTGCTTCGACGATCTCGACGCGCCGGTACTGCGCGTGCATCAGGCGGATGTCCCGATGCCGTACGCGAAGAACCTGGAGAAGGCGGCGAAGCCCGACGCGCCCAAGACGATCGCGGCGATCAAGAAGGTGATGTACATCGACTGAGCAGCCAGCCGCCGGTGCGAGAGCATCGGCGGTGCCACCCATAGAGACCGGACATGGCAACCAAGATCGTGATGGAGGCGCTCTCCCCTACCATGGAAGAGGGGCGCCTGGTGAAGTGGCTGAAAAACGAGGGCGACCAGATCGCCAAGGGCGACGTCTTGGCCGAAGTCGAGACCGACAAGGCCGTGATGGAGCTCGTCGCGCGCGGCGAGGGCGTTCTGCGCAAGCGCGTCCTCGGCGAGGGTGAGACTGCGCCGGTGGGTAACCTGGTTGGAGTCATTGCCGCCCCCGACGAGGACATCAGCGCCCTGGTCGCCGGCGCCGGCGGACCGGTGAAGGAAGGCGAACAGGCCAAGCCGCCCGCCGAAGTGGTGGCGAAGAGCGAGGAGAGCGCCGGCGCCAGCTCGGTGCCCGCCACGCCGAATGCGTCGCAGGGCGAGGCCTCCACGCCGCCGCAGCAGAAGACGCAGCGGATCGGCAACGCCGCGCCGCGCCGCGAGCAGCCGCCGGTTCCGGAACCGATCACGGAGCAGGCACCACACGCCACTGGCGACGGTGGACGGCTGCGCGCATCGCCGCTCGCTCGCCGGCTGGCATCCGAGACCGGGCTCGATCTGCAGCGCCTCGCCGGCAGTGGGCCGGGCGGTCGCATCGTCAAGCGCGACATCGAGGCGGCGATAGCCGCCGGCCCGCAGGTGGCGCCCGCAGCGGCACCGTCGCGCGCCGCTGCCGTCACCGGCGCGGACTACGAGGACATCGCCCTCACGCAGATCCGCAAGACCATCGCCCGCCGACTGGGGGAGTCGATCGGCCCGATCCCCACCTTCTACCTCACCATAGAGGTAGACATGTCCGCCGTCGCCGAGCTGCGCGACGCGATGAAGGAGCTGGGGAGCGACTTCAAGGTGTCGTACAACGACATCCTCATGAAGGCAGTGGCAACTGCGCTCGAGAAGCACCCCGAGGTGAACGCTCACTGGCTCGGCGATCGGATCCGCCAGTTCAACCGTGTGCACCTCGGGATGGCGGTAGCCATCGAGGAGGGGCTCATCACGCCGGTGATCTTCGACGCCAACCGAAAGGGACTCTCCGAGATCTCCGCCGAGGCGAGCGAGCTCGCTGGGAAGGCGCGCTCGCGGAAGCTCACGCCTGAGGAGTACACGGGCTCCACATTCTCGGTGTCGAACCTCGGCATGTTCGGCATCGACCAGTTCACCGCGATCATCAACCCGCCGGAGGTGGGGATCATCGCCGCCGGAGCGCTGGAGGAGAAGCCGGTGGTGGTTGGCGGCGAGGTGGTAGTGCGCAAGCGGATGCGTCTCACCATGAGCTGCGACCACCGCGTGGTGGATGGCGCCACCGGGGCGAAGTTCCTTCGCACGCTGCGCCAGATGCTGGAGAATCCGTTGATGCTGGTTTACTGATAACCCCCGCCGGGGGTCAGGTCTTGCATCGTGCATCGAGCAGCCGTCGGCTGCTCGATG
>DASSNL010000045.1:0-9452 GCA_035688075.1 Gemmatimonadaceae bacterium | reverse complement strand
GACGTGCGCGAGTGCGATCCTGTGCAGCGCCAGACTGACGCCTTCGTCGTCACCCGTGGCGCGGAGCGAGCGGAGGCTCATGTGATAGCGAACGCGCGCGCCCTCGAGGTCGCCCTGGATCTCGGCGATCGCTCCGAGACTCTGCTCGATCAGCGCATAGAGTCGCTGGTCGCTAGCCGTCGCGGCATTGAGCGATGCGTCGCCGTAGAGCTGGCGAGCGGTGGCGACGTCGCCCCGTCTGAGGTAGACGGCAGCGAGCGCGTTCTGGGCGCTGGCGACGCCATCGGAGTAGAGCACGTAGTGAGCGATGTCGAGACTGCGCTTGAGGAGGCAGTCGGCCTTCGCCGTCTCGCCGAGATCGCGGAGGAGCGTCCCCTTCCAGCGATAGAGGTCCGCGTGGAAGGCGCCGGGAGGGAGGCCGGAGATCATGGACGCAGCCATGTCGTACGCCACGAGCGCCTCCGCGGCCGCGCCGCGCCGCTCGAGCTCGCGAGCGCGTGCAACCAGGAGCCGTGTGTCCTGTACGAAGTCGATGGTGCGTTGCTTGATCGGCATGACTCGAAGCGATCGCGGTTGTCGCCCGCCCCGTTGGATCGGGGCGAGTGTCCTTCGTGGCGCGCCAGCTCGACGGCTGCGACGCCGCGCTACAGTCAGCAGACGCGCGAGTGCCGAGAAGGCAACACGCGTGCCGGTGCTAAGCTGTTGATCGTCAGCGAGTTACGCGATAACGGCCGGACGCGGTCCGAACCGAGTTGCGAGAAAAATTTGCAAGGTGGGAAGAAACGTTACAGCTGACCGCCCGCCTCGTTCCAGTTTTCCAGGCCGGATGCAGCGGCAGTGCTCTCGGTCATCACGTGCTCGTAAACCATGCGCGAGATGTCCGCCATCATCGAGCGCGCGACTTTCTCATCGGGGATTCCGCGAGTGAGGATCACGAGCACGTACGGCCCTGCGTCGCGCGGGTAGACGATCGCGGCATCGTGCAGGTGCGCGGTGATCTGCCCGGTCTTGTGCGCCACGGGTGTACCGGGAGGGAGGCCCGCGGGGATCTCGTCGTTGAACTCCTGGTGCAGGAGGATCTGGCGCATCGCCTCGCAGCTTTCCGGCGACGCCGCGCGATTCTCCTGGATCGCTTCCATGATGATGGCGAGATCGCGCGCGGTGGTGGTGTTGTTCAGCCCGCGCTCGTACGCCTTCTCATCTTCCACTCCGCGCAGAACCTGAATACTGTCGGCGCCGAGTGAGCGCATCGCCGCCGTCGTTCGCTTCGCGCCCACGAGAGCGATGAGCGCGTTGGTGGCGAGGTTGCTCGACCGCGTGATCATGTGGTACATGAGGTCGCGTACGGTGACGCGTTGCCCCACGAGTTTGTACACGGTGCTGTCGGAGTCGTCGCCGCTGTGCAGCGAGTAGAGCGAGCCGTCCACTATGGAACCGAACTGATTGACGAGGAGGATTTTCTGGTCGAGCGAGAGGCCGTGAGAGTCCACCTGCCTGAACAGCTCGATCATCACCGGCACCTTCATGGTGCTCGCTGCGTGCATTGACTGGTCGGCGTCTATGTACAGCGTATCCGATGGGGAGCCCAGACGATGAAACGCGATCCCCACCTCGGCGCCGGGTACCTGCTGCACGCGCTCGCGGATGCGGGTCGCGAGAGAATCGTTCGTGACGGGGCCGCCGACGGCAGCGAGGAGACAGAGGATAGTCAGCATGCGCCAGAATATAGGGGATGCCCTGTGATGGGCAAACGAGTTGCCTTCGGTCGCCTCGCTCGTGTTGCGTAATATCGGGACATTCTTCAGGTTGCCTGGACACCCATTCTCAGGCTTCTCATGCAGCAGAGCGAAAGCGAGAACGACTCAGCTACAGCGCCGATCCAGGGCCAGAGGTCGAGGCTGCGCTTCACCGACTTCACCTTCCGGCGTGCAAGCGACGGTCGGTGCACCGCGGAAGTGGAGCTCGAGTGGACGGAGGGGCTGCGCTTTCGTGGCAGTGCCGCCGGCCAGTCCAGCCCTACGGTCGATCTCCGTGTGGCCGCCGAGGCCGCGTTGCGGGCGATCGAATCGTTCAGCGAAGGGTCCATGGCCTTCGACCTGATCGGAGCCAAGGCGGTTCGCGCCTTCGACGCCAACGTCGTGATCGTTTCCGTGGAGAACAGGCGTGACGGTCCGCGACGCCTGCTCGGAGCCTGCCTGGTAGAGGACGATCCCTGCCGCGGTGCGGTAGTAGCGGTCCTCAGCGCCACCAACCGAGTCCTGGGGAACTTCATCGCCACGAGGTGAGGCGGGCTGGCCGCGTCGCGGCCGTCGCATCACTCTTCGCTAGATTTCAACCACAGCCAGCACCAGCGCCAATGGATCTCTCCCTTCCGACCAGAACACCGATCCACCGCCGCGCATGGTGGTTGGCCGTCTTCGCCACCGCGGCGTGCCATTCGGCACGCCCGGCACTACCACCTACGCCTGCGGCGATCGAGGTAGCGAGCGCGAACCGCGTGGCCGACTCGATCAGCGCTTCGCTGGACAGCGCGGCCGTCCGTCCGCACGAGGTCACGGGCGAGGCGCTGGAGATGTTCGGCGATTCGATCGGAGTTCAGAGTGCGGAGCCGGTGGATGAGGAGCCCACCTGGGACATTGACGTTCGCTCCTACGAGACGCACGAGCGCGTCGCATACTTCATAGATCGCTATCAGCATTCGGCGCGGCAGAGCTTCGCGAAGTGGCTCCAGCGCGGCGGCCGGTACGAGCCAATGATCCGCACGAAGCTGCACGACGCCGGGCTCCCGGAAGACCTCACCTATCTCGCGCTGATCGAGAGCGGCTACGATCCCAACGCCTACTCGCGTGCCGCCGCGGTGGGGATGTGGCAGTTCATGACCAGCACGGCGAAGAGCACCGGGCTGCGAGTGGATTGGTGGGTGGACGAGCGCCGCGATCCGGTGCGCTCCACCGACGGCGCCATCAAGTTCCTCAAGTACTTGAACGAGCAGTTCGGATCGCTCTACCTAGCCGCGGCCGCGTACAACGGCGGGCCGGGGAGAGTGCAGCGCGGCCTCACGCGCTACGCCGACGAGCTGGACGGAGAGACTGGCGATGATGCGTTCTTCGCGCTCGCCGAGACCAACTACCTGCGGCGCGAGACGCGAGACTACGTGCCGCGTCTCATCGCCGCCGCGCTCATAGCGAAGGATCCCACGCGCTACGGCTTCGAGATCGATTACGACTCCGCGCTGGTGTACGACACGGCGCGGGTCGGTCCTGCCACGCCGCTCGCGGCCGTCGCGAAAGCCGCGGGTACGAGCGTTTCGACGATCATCGAATTGAACCCCGAAGTGCTGCGTGGGATGACGCCGCCCAAGGATTCTTTCACCGTGCGCATCCCGCTCGGCGCCGGCGCGTCGTTCGACTCCGCTTTCGCGGTGCTTCCGAAGGAGGAGCGGACCGCGTGGACGCGCGCGACCACCAAGAAGGGAGAGACGCTGGCGAAGCTGGCCAGGCGCGCGGGAGTGTCGAGCAAGGAGCTGCGCTGGTACAACCCGTCGCTGCACGTTGCGCGCTCGGGCCGTGTCACGTCGGGGCGCACGGTAATGTTCCCGAGCAAGGAGGTCGTGGCCGCCGCGCTCAATGTCCCCGATCCTTCGATAGAGCGCTACGGATCATCGAGTCGGTCCACTCACGTCGTGAAGCGCGGCGAATCCCTGAGTGTGATCGCGAAGCACTACCGTACCTCGGTGAAGTCGATCATGCGCCTGAATGGTCTGCGCAAGAGTATCATCTATCCCGGCCAGGTGCTCGTAGTGCGCGGCTCATCGCGCTCCACCCACTCCCGCACGGCCTCCGCCTCGCCCGGCGACGTCCACATAGTCCGCTCCGGCGAATCCCTCTGGTCCATCGCCCGCAAGTACGACACGACTGTGAAGGAGCTGAAGCGACTGAACGGCATGGAGGGCGATCGGCTGAGGGCGGGACAGAAGATCGTCGTAAGGAGCTGAGCAGAGGGAAGCAGAAAGAAGAAAGCAGAGAGCAGAAAGCAGAAAGCAGTGAACTGCTCGTTGGGGTAGGCCCTCAACCCCGAGGCAGTTCACTGCTTTCTGCTTTCTGCTCTCTGCTTTCTGTTTTTTTTCAGTCTCCCGCTCTCTTCTCCTTCCACCCCTTCATCACCAGCTTCGCGTAGCCGTTACCCGGGTCGACGCCGAGGGAGCGGAGGGTTTCGACGGCGACGGGGCCGCGGTTGTAGACGAGGAGCGCGAGGCGAACATCGCCATCGTACTCGGTGATCAGTGAGCGAAGGTAGCGGAAGCCGATGCGGAGGTTCGTGCGCGGCTCGAAGAGCTCCTTGCGCGTCACGTCCTTGTCGAAGTAGCGCGCCGTGGATGGCATGAGCTGCGTGAGACCGACGGCACCCACCGAGCTGACCGCGTGCGGATTGAACTCGCTCTCCACCCGAACGAGGCGGAAGCCGAGCTCCGGATCTATTCCTTCAGCAAGCGCCACATCGTAGACGGCGCCGGCGAGGTCCGCGTTCACCTTGAAGCGGCCGGAGTAATCCATGATTGCCTTCGCACGCTCGAGTTGCGCGTGCGCGAGAGCCAGCTCGCCCTTCGTCGCATCCAGCTCGGCGCGAAGACGCGCTGTCTCATGAGAGCCAGCAAAGGTGAAGGAACCGAACGTCGATGCCTCAGCGTCCCTGGGACGCTGGCGCGGTATGTATGCCACGGCGGCCAGGAGAGAGGCGAGCAGCACGAACTTGCCGATACGCTCCCTACGTCTCTTGCCATCGCCGCGGTGAGAGTAGCGCTTATCTGTGATTTTCAACACAAACCTCCTGAGGGAGGATGCCGGATGCGCGAACGGGAGCCCTACCGCTGTGCTCCCGTCCGTCGTCCAAGCAACGCTCATGCCGCTAGGAGCGCTGCCATCGCCCCGTGCGCCCTCCAGTTTTTTCCAGTAACGAAATGTCCACCAGCGACATTTCGCGATCTATCGCCTTGGCCATGTCGTAGATGGTTATCAGGCAAATGGCTACGGCCGTGATCGCCTCCATCTCGACGCCGGTCTTGCCGGTCGTTTTGACCGTCGCTTCTACTCGGAGCCCGGGAAGGGAATGATCGGGCTCGATCGCCAGCTGCACGTCCGTCAGGGGCAGCGAGTGGCAGAGGGGAATTAAGTCGGCCGTACGCTTGGCCGCCAGCACCCCGGCAACTTTTGCTACCGCTATCACGTCCCCCTTGACCGTGGCCTTTTCCTCGATAGCCGCCAGCGTTTCGGGCTTCATTCGTATGGATCCTGCAGCACGCGCGAGACGGTCGGTGACCTCCTTGTCGGACACGTCCACCATCCGCGCATCGCCTTCGGGACCTATGTGGCTCAGACCAGTCATGCGGCTCGACCTCGCATCCGTTGGAGTAACGCCGCTCCAAGGAGCTGCGGACTGACGTTGCCGGCTGCGAGCTCTTTCGCGCGCTCCACGGCATCCACGCTGTCGATGGCTCGCATGGCTCCGCGCCTGTCGCCGCGCGCGATCGCTTCGCGCGCGCGCTGGTGCAGGAGGAGTGTGAGCGCATCGAGAACTTCCGAGAAGAAGCCGCGCGCCTTCGAGCCGCCGAGCGCGAAGGCAGCGGTGATCCGTTCCTGGCGTCCCGAGTCGAGCGCCGCGAGGAACGCCGCGGCGGCTTCGTGCGCATCGCCTCGCGCACCGGCTGCCAGTAACGCGCCGGGTGCTCCACCGGCGAGTGCGACGCGCTCCTCCGTTCCTTTCACCACTCCCGCGCGATCGAGTGCCGCGCGCACATCATCGTCATCGACGAACTGCCGCACGTCATTATCGGAAAGAGAGGCCACGCGCACTGACACCACGCGTGAGCGGACGGTGGGAAGAAGCGCTCCCGGCTCGCTCGATGTGAGTATGAGCGTGGTGTCGGCGGGTGGCTCCTCGAGGAGCTTGAGGAATGCGTTCGCCGCCTGATCCGCTCCCTCCTGCGGCACCATGCGCTCGGCGTCGCCGGCAATGAACACCTTGCGTCTCCCCATAGTGGGAGTGAACGCGGCGAGGCGCACGAGTGCACGCACACTCGCAACGTAGATCGCCTCGGTCCCGGCCGGCGGCGCGTAGAGTCCGCGGCCTTTCACTCGTTCCGCGATCGCGTCCGCGTAATCGTCCATGACTTCGTCGGACGATGCACTCGCGCCCGAGAGACGCGGCCGCGGGAAGAACCAGCGCAGATCCGGGTGTGCCAGCTCGAGCGCGAATCTGCACGCCTTGCACTCGCCGCACGGCCTGGCGCGGTCCCCGCTCCCCTCACAGAGCAGTAGCTGCCCGAGCCAGAGCGCCAGACGCTGCTTCCCCACTCCGCGTGGCCCGTGCAGGAGCAAACTCGCCGGCAGCGCTCCCCTCTCCACCGCGCTCCTCAATCTCGCGCGGAGTTGTTCGTGACCGTGGAGGGGGAGGAGGGGCATGGGAAGGGGGGCAAGAGAAGAAGGCAGAAAGCAGAAACCAGAGAGCAGGAACGGCTAGAGGGTTCAGGTACCGCAAGGAAACAGGAAACAGGAAACAGGAAACAGGAAACAGGAAACAGGAACTGCCTCGGCGGTGAGGGCCGTACCCGCGGGAGCCGGTACCTGTTTCCTGTTTCCTGTTCCCTTGCAGTTCCTGCTTTCTGCTTTCTGCTCTCTCACATACTATCCCGCGGTAGTCTCTCCGCCGAGCAGAGTGACGACTTCGCCGGTAATGTAGCTGGAGTCGGCGGTGGAGGCGAGGAAGACGTAGGTGGGGGCGATCTCCTCGGGTTGAGCGGGACGCTTCATCGGGGTGTCGGCGCCGTGTTTGGCGGCTTTGTCGGGCGGCTTGTCGACTACGTTGAGCGGCGTCCACACCGGGCCGGGGGCGACGCTGTTCACACGGATTCCCTTCGGGACGAGGTTCTGCGCGAGAGCCTTGGTGAAGGCGAGGATGGCACCCTTGGTCGCCGAGTAGTCGAGGAGCTGCTTCGCGCCTTCGAGACCGGTGATGGAGCCGGTGTTGATGATCGTGGAGCCGGGCTTCAGGTGAGGGAGCGCCGCCTTGGCCATGTAGAAATAGCCGTACACGTTCGTGCGAAAGGTGAGATCCCATTGATCGTCGGAGATGTCCTCGAGCGATTCCTGGTGCTGCTGGAAGGCAGCGTTGTTCACCAGGATGTCGAGCTTCCCGAGCTCGTTCACCGTCTGCTGCACCGCGTCGTTGCAAAAGTCGGGATCGGTGACGTCGCCGGCGATGAGCAATGCGCGCCGTCCCTCGGCCTCGATCGCGCTCTGCGTCTCGCGCGCGTCCTCCTCTTCGGCCGGGAGGTGGACGATGGCGACGTCAGCGCCCTCCCGTGCGTAGAGCACGGCCACCGAGCGGCCTATCCCCGAGTCGCCACCGGTGACGAGCGCGCACTTCCCCTCGAGCTTCCCGGCCGCGCGGTAGAGCGGCGCCTCGTAACGCGGCCGCGGCTCCAGCTCGGCCTCGAGTCCGGGGTGGCTCTGATGCTGCTCCGGATACGGCGGTGCGGGCTGCCGCATCGTACCCGCGGCAGCGGGCTGCTTCTTCTGCTGCGACTTGCCGGAGCTCTGCTTCCGCTCGTGCTGCACTTCAGCGCGCTGCTGCGCCTTCCGCGACACTGTGCGAGTCTCCGCGCGCACGTTGCCGCGCGAGCCGCCGTTGCTGCCGCGCGATCCGGTCTTGCGGGTGCTGCCGCCGCGCGACTTCGTCGCCGGTGATGCGCGCATGCTCTTCTTCTCGGCCATCGTCTCCTCCGTACAACCACGATGCGCGTCGCCCGCCCACGTCGCGCTCGCGTCGCTGCTCTCGGCTCATCCCTCTCGAGATCGGGATGTGCGAGCGGGACGTATCGGGCGGTGCAACTGTCGGGCCCAGCGAGGATGCGAGTGCGGTGGACGCGCTCGCGCGGCATGCTTCGTGACGGGGTGACTTGTGAACCTCAAGAGAGCGAGGAGCCGATGGGCGGTAAACGACCCGATCAATACGAGATCGATCCCGGCGAGGCGGGCGCGACAGACTACAAGTTCCGCGACCGCGGCGAGAAGCTGCACGACGCCGACAAGCAACGCTTCGCGGAGAGCGAGCGGCGCGAAGAGAGCTACATCCCGGAGTCCAACGAGAACCCTGCGCGGTCGGAGCTGCGCGCGCGCAAGGGTGAAACCGAGAGCGAGGCGCGCGGAAAGCCGAGCGCCCCGGAGAAGGGAGGCGCGAAGCCGAGGCTGAAAGCTAAGGGGAAGGGCGGCGCGGGGAGGCACCGTGGCTGAGCGCGCGGAAAGATCGTCGCCGCTCGAGCGGCTCGAAGTGGCGGTGCTGGCCACCGACGGCGTGGAGCAGGTGGAACTGGAGGCGCCGCTCGGCGCGGTGCAGGTGGCTGGTGCGAACGTGCACATCATCACGCCGTCGGGCCGCGCGCTGCGCACCGCGCACGACGATGGGCCGGGCGAAACGCTCGAGGCGGATCGCGCGGTCTCCGAGACGAAGGCACGCGAGTTCGGCGCGCTCGTGCTCCCCGGCGGAAATGCGAGTGTGCGCGCGCTGCGCACCAACACCGATGCGCTTCGCTTCATCCGTGACTTCGCCGCCATGGACAAGCCGATCGCGGCGATGGGCAATGCTCCCGCGCTCCTGGTCGAGGCCGAGTCGGTGCGCGGCCGGACGCTGACCTCTTCGCGCGCGGTGGCCGATGAGATTCGTGATGCGGGAGGGAACTGGATAGACGAGGCGGTGGTCGTCGATCAGCGGCTGCTAACCGCACAGGGAGCGGGCGACGTACGGCAGTTCTGCTCGAAGCTGGTGGATCTGCTGGTGCAGTCGATACAGGACAGGACGGTGGACGAGACGTCGCAGGAGAGCTTCCCGGCGAGCGACGCGCCGGGCTGGGGGCCGACCTCCATCGGCGAGCCGGGGTAGTATCATCCAGCTCCAGCGCCGCCGGATCAGGGGGCCGGTAGCGGGCGGGGCCGCGGTGTGCGAAGTTAGGCGCGGATGCATCGCCCGGCGCAGCGCAAACGGCCACGGATCTCAGGGAGGTGGAAGTGGGGACAGTCATGCGAGCCTTCGGCGCGGCGGCGCTCTGCGTGAGCGTTTTCGCGTGCGGTCATCGCGCGAAGCCGAAAACCAGCGGAGGGCCACCGCCGAAGACCACGGTAACCGTGGACAATCAGAGCTTCCTGGACATGACGATATACGTGCTCTCCGGAGGGCAGCGCATCCGGCTGGGGCAGGCGACCGGAAGCTCGAAGAGCAAGTTCACCATCCCGGCGTATCTGATCGGCTACGGCATCCAACCGCTCCGCTTCCTCGCCGATCCGATAGGCGGCAATCGACTGCCTGTGAGCGAGGAGATCAACGTGACGGCGGGCGATGAGGTCGTCCTGACGATCCCGCCGTCCTGATGAGGAGACGGGGTCAGGTCTTTAAATTCGAGC
>DASSNL010000043.1:0-9628 GCA_035688075.1 Gemmatimonadaceae bacterium | reverse complement strand
GCGAGCCCGCCGACCGCCGAGGTGATGGCACCGGCGAGCTTGCCGCCGGTGATCTCGTCCCAGTGCGCCAGCCCCTGCTCAGCGCGATCGATCAACTCGGGCGCTCGTCTGGAGAGCTCCTGCATCTGATCGGCGAGCACTGGCGCGATGAGCCAGCCGACCGCCGCCACCGCGAGCCCGAGCGCGAAGTAGACCAGCACCACGGCCAGATTGCGCGTGACCTTTCGGCGCTGCAGCCACTGCACGATCGGCTCCAGCCCTTCGGCGAGCGCAATCGCGACTACGAGGAGCGCGAGCGCCTTGGCCATCAGCCAGATCAGAATGATGATCCCGGCCCCGAGCGCGATCCCGATCGCTATCGGAAGCGCCGCGCGCCAACTCGCCCCCCTGTACCAGGGACGCTCCGCGTTCCTCCCCTCACCCGTCTCGTTCCCACCCATGGCCCGGGGTCGGTGCGAAATCCGAGCCGATGGGGAGGCGGAAGGAAACAGGGAACAGGAAACGGGAAACAGGAAACTGCCTCGGAGGAGAGAGCTCTATTCCAAGAGCCCGTACCTGTTTCCTGTTTCCTGTTCCCTGTTTCCTCTGGTACCTGAACCCTGAACCCTGCCCCCTGAACCCTGCCTTTACTCCCCCCGCACTGCCTCCAACACCCCCTCCCCGATCTCCTTCGCTTGCCACCGGCGGAGGTCGGGGACGGTGAGGAGCTCGTCCATGGTGGTGGGGCGGAGGCGGGCGATCGCCTCGAGGCGGTCGCGCGAGACCAGGACGCCGGGGTCGAGGGCGAGGCGCGAGGCGGCGGCTTCGCGGACGGCGCGGAGACGGGTGACGCGGGCATCGAAGTCGGAGTCGCGCTCCCAGCGCGGCGCGCGCGGGAAGCGCGGCAGCTCGCTCTCCGGAACGTCGAGGCCGCGCTGGACGGCATCGAGGATCTCCCTCCCTCGGCGGCCCGCGATGCCGCGCGGGACACCGCGGATGGAGGTCAGCGCATCCAGAGTGCGCGGAGCCTGCCGCGCCACCTCGAGGAGCGCTTCGTTCCCCGCAACCCGGAATGTGGCGCGATCGAGCTCCCTCGCGACCTCGTCGCGCCAGGCGACCAGCTCACGGAAGATCGCCAGCTGGCGGCGGTTGAGGTCGCGAGTGCCCTTGATGCGGAGGAAGCCATTCCCGTCGGGCTCGCTCTCCCAGCGCGTCCCCTCCAGGCGCTGGAACTCCTCGCGCGCCCACTCCAGCCGGCCCGCTGCCTCGAGGTCCGCACGCATCCGGTCGCGCAGGTCGAGGAGGTACACGGTGTCCTGCGCGGCGTAATCGAGCATGTCCTGCGGGAGCGGGCGCATCGACCAGTCGGCGCGCTGGTGCTTCTTCTCGAGCTTGATGCCGAAGTAGCGCTCCAGCAGCGCTGCCAGGCCGAAGGCGCGGATGCCGAGGAGCTGCGCCGCGACGCGGGTGTCGAAGATGTGCGTCGTCTGCCACCCGTAGTCCTGATGCAGCAGCCGCAGATCGTAGTCGGCGTCGTGGAAGACCACCTCCACCCCTTCGTCCTCGAGGAGTCGTCCCAGGCGATCCGGCTTCCCTATGGTCAGCGGATCGAGGATGGTGGTCTGCGTACGCGTGCTGAGCTGGAGGAGGTAGATGCGATCCACGAAGCGGTGGAAGCTCGCACCTTCGGTATCTACGGCGATCGCCGGGACGTCCGCTATCGAGGCGAGAGAAGAGTCGGCCTCAGCCGGGGAGGAGATGTAGGCAGGTGTATGATCTGAAGCGGTTTCGGGCACGCACATCCTCTGGAAGGGGGCTACTGTGTCGAATAGTCTCACTCGGAACGCCATCGCAGAAGGGGCCAGGGCACGATTGTTACTGATATGGCGCCACGCACCACGCGCTGTAGCTTCGGAGTAGTACGAAACCGCTGTCGCGATCCGCCGCGGCCATCCACCGAGAGCTCGAGCATGACCGAAGAAGACGGAGTCGCAGCCGGAACCGAGGAGAAACCGGCGAGTCCTCACGATCCGCTCGCTCCGATACCGGATTCGACGGCGGCCGGACCGCCTGCCCCTCCCAAGCACCGGGATCGACGCCAACGCAACATCGGCTGGCGCAGCCGCGACATTCTTCGCGCGGCGGTGCTGGTGATGTTCGTCTGGCTGCTGTTCAAGCTCCTCTGGTTCGCCAACGAGCTCGTCCTCGTGGCGTTCATCGGGATGCTCTTCGGGCTCGCCGTCTCCGCTGGCGTCGATCGCCTGGAACACCGCCACGTCCCGCGCGGTGTGGGCGCGGCGTTCATCGTGCTCAGCTTCTTCGCCACCCTGTATGGATTGGGAGCGGTCATCGCACCTACCATCAGCGAGCAGGCGAGCGTTCTGAAGCAGCGGTTGCCGGATGCCGTGGAGCAGGTGGAGCAGTGGTTCGAGCAGCGGCACGGTGGCGTGTTCGGCGCTCTGCTCGGCGAACGGCCGGAGCAGCAGGCCGCGGCCGACAGCGCGGCACAGCGGGCAGCGCGCACGGCCGAGCAAGCGCGGGCAGACACCGCCGGCCCGATGGCGCCCGAGAGCCCGCTCCGCGAGCGACTCACGCAGCAGCTGAGCGGCGCCACGCGCTACCTCTTCCCCTTCGTCTCCTCCACGCTGGCGGTACTCGCGGGGCTCGCGATTATTCTATTCGTGGCCATCTACGTGGCGGCCGACACGCAGCTCTACCACCGCGGCCTGATGCACCTCTTCCCGCACAGAACGAGGCCGTTAGCCGGAGAAGTTCTCACCGAGATCGCGACGCAGCTGCGGAAATGGCTCACCACACAGCTGATCGCGATGGCCGTGATCGGCGTGGTATCGACCATCGTGCTGTTGATCCTCGACGTGAAGGCGGCCTTCGCGCTCGGGTTGATAGCCGGGCTCCTCGAGTTCATCCCGACCGTGGGGCCCGTGCTGAGCGCGGTTCCCGCGATCGCGATGGGGTTCCTCGACTCGCCGGAGAAGGCGCTGTACGTGGCGATCGCCTACCTCACTATCCAGCAGCTAGAGGGACACATTCTCATCCCGCTCCTCATGAAGGGCGGGATGGATCTGCCGCCCGTACTCACGATCCTCGCACAGGCGTTGATGGCTCTCCTCTTCGGCTTCCTCGGCCTCATGGTGGCGGTACCGATGCTCGCGGCGGTGATGGTGCCGGTGAAGATGCTCTATGTGGAACGGGTGGTGGGCGACGACGTGATGCAGGACGATGATGACGACGATGACGAGAGCGGGTGAGGCGCGGGAGCGCGCCGCCTCCGGCGTGCTTCCACTCTTCGATCGCTACCCCGCCCTCGCGCGACTCCCGCGCGCGAAGCTCGGACGCTTCCCATCGCCCGTCTCGCGAATCACGGGGCTTCCGGGCGGGCGTGACATCTGGATCAAGCGCGACGACCTCGATGCGCCGAGCTACGGTGGCAACAAGGTGCGCGCGCTCGAGTTCCTGCTGGGCGAAGTGCGCCCGGGCGACACGCTGCTCACGATCGGCGGCGAGGGATCCACTCACGTCCTCGTCACGGCCGCGATGGGCGAGCGTCTGGGCGCTCGGACCGTTGCCATCCGCTGGCGGCACGACATGAACCCGGCGGCGCTGCGCACCGCGAGTCGCGCCGCGGATCTCTGCGCGCATATCCGTACGACGCGCAGTCCGATCTCCGCCTTCCTCGCCTCGCTCCTCGCGCGCCGTGCGGGAGATGTTCGCTGGGTCCCGCCTGGCGGTACGAACGCACTAGGGATGCTCGGCCACGTCAACGCCGGCCTCGAGCTCGCCGAGCAGGTCGCGCGCGGCGAGCTGCCGACGCCGTCGCGCGTAGTGGTTCCCTTCGGCACCGGCGGCACCGCTGCCGGCCTCGCACTCGGCTTCGCGATCGCCGACCTCCCGACGCGCGTGGTAGCCGCACGGGTGGTGCCGCGAATGGTTGCCAACCGCCGGCGTCTCCTCTCTCTTACCCGCTCGTGCGCGAAGCTGATCGCGCGCCTCGACGGTCGCCCCGTCCCCTCGGTCGATCCTGCTCGCATGCAGATAGTGAACGACGTCTACGGCGGTGCCTACGGCCGCCCACTCCCCGCCGCCAGCGCCGCAGCCGCCGACCTCCGCGATGCCTCTGGCGTCCTTCTCGATGACAGCTACAGTGCGAAGGCCTTCCTCGCCGCCCTTCGTCTCCCCCGTGATGAGCCGGTGCTCTTCTGGCTCACCTTCGCGGGGGAGGGGCGTAAAGAGGGAGCAGGAAGCAGACAGGGGGAACTACGAGGAAGCAGACAGCAGAAAGCAGACAGCAGTGAACTGCCTGGGGGGTGAGGGTTCTCCCCTACGAGCCGTTGCTGCTTTCTGCTCTCTGCTTTCTGCTTTCATTCCTCTCTTACTCCTCTCGCCATGCCCTCCCGCACACCCACCATCTCATACGACGACATCGGCTCGGGCATCCCGACAGTATTCGTGCACGGGTTTCCGCTCAGGCGAACAATGTGGAAGCCGCAGCTCAGGGGGTTGAGCCAGCTCTGCAGATGCATCGCACCCGACCTACGAGGGTTCGGGGAGAGCGTGGTGGAAGGGCCGTACTCGATGGATCGCTACGCCGACGACATCGCAGAGCTGCTCGACGCGTGCTCGGTGCGCCGCGCGGTGATCGCGGGGTGCTCCATGGGCGGCTACATCTCTTTCGCTTTCTGGCGCCGACATAGCGAGAGAGTGCTCGGGCTCGCGCTGTGCGATACGCGGCCGCGCGCCGACGACGAGGCCGCGCTGGGCAAACGGCGCGAGATGATCCGCGTGGCGCGCGAGAGCGGTTCAACCGCCGTGGCCGACATGATGATGGACAGCGTCCTCGGACCGACCACGCGTGCCCGGAGTCCCGAGGTGGTGCGGGAAGTTCGCGCGATTCTCACGAGCGCGCCCGTGGAAGGAGCGGTGGGGGCTATCGAGGCGATGATGGAGCGTCCCGATTCCACTCCGACGCTCGCTACGATCGACGTGCCGACGGTCGTGATAACCGGCGAAGAGGACGGCATAGCGCCCGTGGACGAAGCGCGAGCGATGTCCGACGCCATCCGCCAGAGTAGCTTCGAGATGATTCCGGGCGCCGGCCACCTGTCGAACATCGAGCGCCCGGCCGCTTTCAACGCCATCTTCGGCGAATTTCTAGCCCGCATCCACGCCGATTGAGCACGCCTCTCGAGGCGCCGATTTACCAGCTTGCCAGCCGGAATCGGCACCCATCGTGCACCTATCGGGCGCTGCCCAAAGCCGGCCCGCGAGCAGCTGCGGGCCGGGATGTGGGGAACGGAGGAGAGAGCATGCGGCGATCCGGCAGGACGTCGGCGACCGATCTGCCCGCGTCGAAGCACCGCTCCGCACGCGCATGATCCGCTCGACCGCGAGCCATGCATCCGTCCAGCAGAGAGGCTCGTGGGACTGGCCACTCTGGCTACTGATTGTTGCCGTCGTCCTCTGCCTGGCTGCGCTGATCTCGATCTGGACCGGCCGCTACCACTCTACCGCCTCCAGAATCCTCTGGACCGCCGTAACGATCCTCATCCCTATTCTCGGCCCGGTCGCCTGGTTCCTGCTGGGATGGGAGAGACGATGAGAGAAAGCAGAAAGCAGAAGGCAGAAAGCAGAGAGCAGGCAGCAGAAAGCAGTGAACAGCTCAGGGGGCGAGATCTCGCCCCAGGAGCCGTTTCTGCTTTCTGCTGTCTGCTCTCTGCTTTCTGCCTTCTGCCTCCCCTCCCAACTATCTCGTCGGCCGAGTGGGCGGGTTGTCGGAGGAGAAGACGTCCTTGTTGATCTGGATGTACTGCTTCAGGTTCGACGGCACATCCTCTTCAGGAAAAATCGCGGTGACCGGACACTCCGGTTCGCACGCCCCGCAGTCGATGCACTCATCCGGATGGATGTACAGCTGCTCAGCTCCTTCGTAGATGCAATCCACGGGACACACATCGACGCAGGCCTTGTCCTTCACGCCAATGCAGGCTTCGGTTATTACGTAGGGCATCACTGGCCTCGGGGGTGTTCAACTAACTCTCGGGCGATTCTGGTAAGCTAATGAAAAGCGAATGCAGTGGGCAGGGGAGGAGGAGGAGGAGAGGGATGTAGGTAAGGCGGGGTCCTCGCGCGAGAAAGCAGAAAGCAGAACGCAGAAAGCAGGAACGGCAAGGAAGCGGGAAGCAGGAAGCAGGGGCCGGCTCCCGCGGGTAAGGCCCTCGCCCCGGAGGTCCTCGAGGTCGTTTACTGCTTCCCGCTTCCCGCTTCCTGCTTCCCTCCTCCCCTCACGCCCGAGGCAGTTCACTGCTTTCTGCTTCCTGCTTCCTGCTCTCTGTTCTCTGTTCTCTCCCCTCCCCCGCCCTCCCCCGGCGCGCGGCTTGCGTCGGACGGAGGAGGATGAGACTGGAGATCAATGGGGAACGATTCGAGGTCAGGGATGCGGACTACCTGACCTTGCTGGACGTGCTGCGCGATCGACTGGAGTTGACGGGCACGAAGCTGGTCTGCGACAGAGGCGAGTGCGGCGCGTGCACCGTGCTGCTCGGCGACGAGCCCGCGTACTCCTGCCTCACGCTCGCCGCCGCGTGCGAGGGCGTGTCCATCACCACCATCGAAGGTGTGGCGCGCGACGGCGAGCTGCACCCGCTGCAGCAGGCGTTCGTGGAGAACGACGCACTGCAGTGCGGCTACTGCACGCCGGGACAGATCATGGCGGCGCTGGCGCTCCTCGAGCGCTCGCCATCGCCCTCCGAGAGCGAAGTGGTCCACTGGATGAGCGGCAATCTCTGCCGCTGCGGAACCTATCCCAAGATCGTGCGCGCGGTACTGGCGGCGGCGCGCGCGATGAACAGCGAGGGAGACGGTGGCGAATAAGGCGAACGGACGCCGCTTCGTCTCCACGCGCGTCGAGGTGGAAGGGCGCGAGGAAGTGCGCACCGTCGAGCTCCCCGCCTTCGAGCTCGAGCCGTGGGAGGCCGGCGCGGCGCTCGGGATCGTCGGCCGTTGCGCACTGCGCGCCGATGGTGTCGACAAGGTCACCGGCCGCGCGCGCTACTCGGCCGACATCCAGCGCGCGGGGATGCTGCACGCGGCCGTCCTGCGCTCAGCCGTCGCGAGCGGTCGCGCTACCGTGAACCTTTCGCGCGTCCGATCTCTCCCGGGCGTGCGCGACGCGGTCACTGGTAGCGACATCCCGACCGTGGAGGTGAACGGACTCCCGCTCCTCGACGACGCGGTACGTTATGCTGGTCAGCCTATCGCCGTGGTCTGCGCGGACACGCGCGGGGCGGCGGAGCTGGCGCTCCGGGAGATCGACGTCCACTACGACAGCGCACCCCACGCCGTCACCGCCGCCGAGTCACTTGCGCCTGGTGCACCGCGCGTGCGCCCGAACGGGAACGCCCCCGAAGTCTCGCCGCGCGTCATCGAGCGCGGCGACGTAGACGCGGGTCTCGCCGAGGCCGACGTGGTCATCACGCGCGAGTACCGCGTGCCGGCGGCGCTGCACACCGCCCTCGAGCCGCACGGCGCCGTCGCCGAGTGGACGGGCGATCGCCTCACGGTCTGGGAGTCCACGCAGGGAGTCTTCAACACGCGCGCCGATCTCGCCGCGGCGCTGGAGATCCCGATCTCGCACGTGCGCGTGATCCAGGACTACATGGGCGGTGGCTTCGGCGCAAAGAACGGCGCGAGCACCAACGCGTACATCGCCGCGCTCATGGCCCGACGTACCGGGCGACCGGTGCGCTGCGTGAACGACCGCGAGGGCGAGCAGACCGATTCGGGTCACCGCCCCACCTCGGTCCAGCGCGTCACCCTCGGCGCCAGGCGTGATGGCACGCTCACGGCGATCATCCTTGACGCCGAGGTGGCGCTCGGGATCGGCGGTTGGGAGGGCGGTCCGGGCGCGATCTATCAGGAGCTCTACAGGTGCGACAACGTACGCACCACCGAGACCTTCGCCTATACGAACCTCGGCGCGATGGCGTCGTTCCGCGCTCCGTGCAACGTGGAAGGTGCTTTCGGTCTCGAGAGAGCCATGGATGTTCTCGCGCGCGAGCTGGGGATGGATCCACTCGACCTGCGCCTCGTCAACTACGCGACAGTCAATCAGGGAAGGAACACGCCCTACTCGGCGAAGCGGCTCGACGAGTGCTACCGCGTGGGCGCCGAGCGCTTCGGCTGGTGGGTGAGAGAGGGCGCGACAGGGTCATCGAACGCCGACGGCCGCGGAAGAGCGGCGCTCGATGGTGCGCCTCCCGTACCCCGGGCAAGGGATGGGCGATTCAGGTGCGGCTACGGGATGGCCTCACAGATCTGGGGCGGCGGTGGCGGGCCGCCGGCGTACGCGATGGTTCGCCTGGAGCCCGACGGGAGCGCCGAGGTTCTCACGGGAACGCAGGACCTAGGTACCGGCTCGCGCACCGTGTTCGCGCAGATTGCGGCCGAGGCGCTCGGTGCGCGTCTCGAAGATGTGCGCGTCGTGATCGGCGATACGGAGCGCACGCCGTACACGGGGAATTCCTGGGGCTCGATCACCGTGGCGTCGGTTGGACCGGCCGTGCGCATGGCGGCCGAGGACGCGCGCTCGCAGCTGCTCGAGGCGGCAGCGGGTATACTCGACACGACGCCGGACCGGCTCGTGGCGAGCGACGGGGTGGTACGCGTGAGGCGCGGCACCCGCTCGCTCACCTTCGCCGAGATGGGCGAGCAGCTGGGCGACGTGATGATCATCGGCCACGGCAGCCGTGGCCCCAACCCGGATGACACCACGCTCTCCACCTTCGGCGCGCAGTTCGCCGAAGTCGAGGTGGACGTCGAGACCGGCGTCGTGCGCGTGTTGAAGATCGTGGCCGTCCACGATTCGGGCCGCATCATCAACCCCGCGCTAGCCGAGAGCCAGCTGCACGGCGGCATCATCCAGGGTACCGGCTACGCGCTGTTCGAGGAGCGAGTGGTGGACCACGCGCTGGGCATCCCGCTCAACCCGAACATGCACGACTACAAGATCCCGACGATGTCCGACATCCCCGAGATCGATGCATCCTTCATCGACGTGGCCGACACCGTGGCCAACCACATCGGCTCGCGCGGCGTCGCCGAGCCTCCCATCATCCCCACCGCCCCCGCAATCGCCAACGCCGTCTCGGATGCACTTGGCGTGGAGGTGGATGAGATTCCGATGACGCCGTGGAGGGTGATGAGTTATAAGGAAAGAGAAAGCAGAGAGCAGACAGCAGAAAGCGGTGAGCTGCCTCGAGGGTGAGGGATGTTGGTATGAACCCTTCATCCCGCGCGACCTCTTAGTCCGTCGAGTCCGTCGTCCCCGCTTTCGCAAGGATGACTATCTTGAACGAGTAGTTCACTGCTTTCTGCTGTCTGCTCTCTGCTTCCTTCCAGCTCCCCCATGCCCTCTCCACTCCGCGAGACCATCGAGCGATCGAGGAAAACCACGAAGTGGCTGGCGAGGGCGGCGAGCGTGTTGCTCGCGGCCGCGGCGGTGATCACCGCTATCAGCGGCCTCTGGTGGCGAACGACCTACCTGCTGTCGATCGCGATCATCGTGTGGATCTTCCTCGGCCGGAACCGGTAAGCGACGGGGTCAGGTCTTTGATTTCGAGCGGGCTGGGCATTA
>DASSNL010000033.1:0-20172 GCA_035688075.1 Gemmatimonadaceae bacterium | reverse complement strand
GGTGCGGGCGGAATCCCCGTGAGCTGGAACTTGCCGATGGTCTTGTTGTAGACGGCCATGTCGCGCTCGCCCTGCAGCACGTGGATCTCCACGGTGGTCTGGTTGTCCTCGGCGGTCGAGAACGTCTCCGACTTCTTCGTGGGGATCGTCGTGTTTCGCGGGATGAGCACCGTAGTCACGCCGCCCAGCGTCTCGATACCGAGGGAGAGCGGAGTGACGTCGAGAAGCAGCACGTCCTTCTGCTCACCGGTGAGCACCGCGCCCTGGATCGCCGCACCGATGGCCACGACCTCGTCGGGGTTCACGCCCTTGTGCGGCTCCTTCTTGAAGAAGTCCTTCACCACCTGCTGCACCTTCGGGATGCGCGTCGAGCCGCCAACGAGGATCACCTCGTCCACGTCTTCCGGCTTCATCTGCGCATCGGCGAGCGCCTTCTTCATCGGCTCGAGCGTGCGCTGGATGAGGTCATCCACGAGCTGCTCGAACTTGGCCCTGGTGAGCGTGTAGTTCAGGTGCTTGGGGCCAGACTGGTCGGCGGTGATGAACGGCAGGTTGATGTCGGTCTGCTGCGTGCTCGACAGCTCCATCTTCGCCTTCTCGGCGGCCTCTTTGAGGCGCTGCAGAGCCATGGGATCCTTGGAGAGATCGATCCCCTGGTCACGCTTGAACTCGGAGACGAGCCAGTCTATCACGCGCTGGTCGAAGTCGTCGCCGCCCAGGTGCGTGTCGCCGTTGGTCGACTTCACCTCGAACTGCCGCGATCCTTCGACGTCGTACAACTCGAGGATGGAGATGTCGTAGGTGCCGCCACCAAGGTCGAACACGGCGACCTTCTCATCCTTCTTCTTATCGAGACCGTACGCGAGCGCCGCGGCCGTGGGCTCGTTGATGATGCGGAGAACGTCGAGACCAGCGATGCGGCCGGCGTCCTTGGTGGCCTGGCGCTGCGAGTCGTTGAAGTACGCGGGAACGGTTACGACCGCCTTCTCGACCTTGTTGCCGAGGTAGTCCTCGGCGGTCTGCTTCATCTTCTGCAGGATCATGGCGGAGATCTCGGGCGGCGTGTAGCGCTTCCCCTGGACGTCCACGGTGACCTGGTCGTTCTGTCCTCCGACCACCTTGTACGGAACGCGCTTTATCTCCTCGCTCACCTCGGAGATCTTGCGTCCCATGAAGCGCTTGATCGAGAAGACGGTGTTCTGGGGGTTGGTCACGGCCTGCCGCTTGGCGACCTGACCAACCAGTCGCTCGCCATCCTTGGTGAATCCCACCACGGACGGCGTCACACGTCCCCCCTCGGCGTTGGGGATGACGACCGGGTCGCCGCCCTCCATCACCGCCACCACGGAATTCGTGGTTCCCAGATCGATTCCAATGACTTTTTCGGCCATGACTCCCTCTTCGATGGTTTAGCAATTGCGCAGCCCCTTCCATGCTTGCGAACGGCTGCGAACCGCCGATAGGTTCTGGCAAGCTTGGGGCCCGATATACGCGCCAGATTGGCAGACTTTTGCACCTCCCACCGTAGGAGCGGCAGGATGAGCGGACGCTGCGCTGGTGTAAGCGCGACGAGATGCGCCGAAGGGGCAGGGCGCCGTAGATGATTCCCGTTGGCGACGAGCTCCCGACACTCCGCACGCCGTGGATGAACTACCTCATCCTCGGGGTCATGTGGGCGGTCTGGCTGCTGGTGGAGGGCGGGGGGACGAACCAGGCGCTACTCGCCGCCCGGGTATGCGACCTGGGGATGGTGCCCGGCGAGCTGACCAGGCAGGCCGCCCTCGGCACAGCGGTGCCCGTGGCTCCGGGGATGGCGTGCGTGGTGGACAACTACTCCATCAACGCGCTCACCCCGCTCACCTCGATGTTCCTCCACGGCGGGTGGATGCACATCATCGGCAATTCGCTCTTCCTCTGGGTCTTCGGCAACAACGTGGAAGACAGCATGGGGCCCGTGCGCTATCTGGCGTTCTACCTGATCTGCGGCTTCGCCGCCGCCGCCGCGCACGTCTTCTCCCAACCCGCCTCGCCCATTCCCACCGTGGGCGCCTCGGGAGCCATATCGGGCGTCATGGGCGCGTACCTCCTGCTCTATCCGAGGGCGCGCATCAAGATGCTCTTCATCTTCATCATCTTCTTCAAGGTCTTCCACATCCCCGCCTGGATCGTGCTCCTCTGGTGGTTCGCCGTACAGGTGATCAGCGGCCTCCCCGAGCTGAGCGACGTGAACGCGGCCAGCAACGGCGGCGTTGCCGTCTGGGCCCACGTGGGCGGCTTCGTAGCCGGCGTGGTACTCATAAAGCTCTTCTCCGACGAGCGGCTCGTGATGCGCCACAAGCAGATTCACGGGGCGCACTACGGGTATTGAAGGGCGCTGCAAGGTTCATCTCGGCTACGGACGTTTGGTCTGCGGGGGAGGGGGCAGCCCGCGGTTCACGCGGAGGACGCGGAGGGGTAAAGCGAGGACGCGGAGGGGCTCCGCAACGAGATGAGCTCCGCTCTCCGTTCCGGCATCACTGCCAGTGAGAGTCAGGTGAGTTTTGGGGAACTGCTCCCTCGCCTCCGGTTCTGCCCGGGCGGGCAGGACTCGAAGTGCGGGAGCAGTTCCCCCATTCACACCGAGCTATCCCCATCGAGATCTCGGAAGAGGACCGGAGTACTTGTCACGCAGGGTTCTCTCCGCGGCCCTCTCGCAGTTCCCTCCGCGTCCTCCGCGTGAACCGCGGGCTGCCCCCTCCCCCGCAGACCAAACGTACGACGCGAGATGAACCAAGGGTGGCCTTCCGGGACTAGGCACCGAGCCTCCCGAGGCGGTAACTTGCGCCCGGCCCCCCGCGGAGCGGGGAGGGCAGGCAGAGGCCAGGTCGCCGTACCGGACCGCATCGGCGCCGATGCCACTCATGTAGAACCCACAATTACTCGACTTTAGAGAGCGATCACGTGCGCCTCATCCCACGCGATACCGCGTTCTTCGAGATGTTCGAGGAGCTCACGAAGCGGCTCGGTGCTTCTTCGCGCCTCCTCGCCGAGCTCTTCGCCGACCCGGGCCGACTGGAGCACTTCACGGCGCTCATCAAGGACCAGGAGCACCAGGCCGACGTCATCACCCACGACATCATCTCGCGCATCGATCAGAGCTTCGTCACCCCCATCGACCGCGAGGACATCCATCTCCTCGCCTCCCGACTCGACAACGTGATCGACCTCGTGGACGGGACAGCGCGCCGCGCGGCGATGTTCCACATCACCGAGACGCACGCCGCCGCACGCCGGCTCTGCGATGTGCTGGTGAGGGCCACCGACCACATCGACGCCGCTGTCCACAAGATGAAGGACTCGAAGTTCGTGGGCGAGGAAGGGGTCACGGTGAAGAAGCTCGAGGAGGAGGGCGATGCGCTCTACCACCAGGCGGTGGGTGAACTGTTCAAGGGCTCGCCCGACCCGCTCGAGGTGATCAAGTGGAAGGAGCTGTACGACACGCTGGAGCGCGCCATCGACCAGTGCGAGGACGTCTCGAACGTCCTGCAGAGCATCGCGCTGAAGCATGCCTGATCGGTGATCACGTACATAATCGCGATCATAGCGATCGCCTTCATATTCGACTTCAGTAACGGATTCCACGACTCGGCCAACTCCATCGCGACGGTCGTGGGGACGCGCGTCCTCAAGCCGCTGCACGCGGTGGTCTGGGCGGCCGCCTTCAACTTCCTGGCCGCCTTCACGGTGGGTACCGCCGTGGCCAAGACGATGGGCGCGGGGATGGTGGACGTGTCGGTGGTGGATCCGAACGTCATCCTCGGTGCGCTCCTCGGTGCGCTCTTCTGGAACATCATCACCTGGTACTACGGCCTCCCCTCCAGCTCCTCCCACGCCCTCATAGGCGGCTACGGCGGCGCAGCGGTCGCGAAGGCGGGCTTCGGCGCGATTATAGCATCCGGATGGACGAAGACGCTGATCTTCATCGTGCTGTCCCCGGTGATCGGGATGCTGCTCGGCTTCGGGCTGATGGTAGCGGTCTACTGGCTATTCCACCGCACCCCGCCGGGAAAGGTGGACCGGATCTTCCGCGTGGCGCAGCTCGCGAGCGCTGCCTTCTTCTCCCTCTCCCATGGCGCGAACGATGCTCAGAAGACGATGGGCATCATCGTGGGTCTGCTCGCATCGTCGAACGCGCTCTTCGCCGCCGAGACGGGTTTCCTCCACCATATGTACGTCCCGAACGCGCAGCACATCCCTTACTGGGTGGAGATCGGGGCCTACACGGCGATCTCCCTGGGTACGCTCTTCGGTGGCTGGCGCATCGTGCACACCATGGGCTCGCGCATCACGAAGCTCCGCCCCGTCGGCGGCTTCTGCGCCGAGACCGGAGGGGCGCTCAGCATCCTCCTTGCGACGAGTTTCGGCATCCCGGTAAGCACCACCCACACCATCACCGGCGCCATCGTCGGTGTCGGCGCCACGAACCGCCTCTCAGCCGTCCGCTGGGGAGTGGCGGGTAGAATCGTCTGGGCATGGATCCTCACCATCCCCGCCGCCGCGCTCATGTCGGCCATCGTGTGGTACGCGTTGCACGGATTGCTCGGCTGATCCGGGTTCATCGCGTCGGGAGGCCCATCTCGCTGAACTGCGCACGCGGAGGACGCGGGGAGAACTGAGAGGGCGCGGAGAATTGCGGGAGGAGACTGCCTACGGTCTTGGGTCGGGACTGCGTCGGTCGACAAGCAGCTTTCGTGATGTAGACGGAGGGAGCTTGTTTACAAGACGAACCAGGCCTTCCTTGAGTGTCAGACCTCCGAAGTTGACGAGCAGGCCGACGGGAAGGTCCAGAAGGCGAATGTCAGTCAGGAGCTGCGCTCTATGGACGTGCTGCAGCTGTTCGATTGACTTTATCTCGACAGCGACGACTCCCTCCACTAGGAGATCGAGGCGAAACCCCCGAGCGAAATGAAAGCCGTCGAGATCGAAAGCGGCAATCTTCTGCCGTTCCACTGCCAATCCGCGGCGCATTAACTCCGCCGCCAAGAGCGTCTCGTACACGGATTCCAAGAGCCCTGGCCCAACTCTGCGATGTATTCGCAGAGCGGCGTCGACGATTTCGCCGCTGACATCGTCCGGCTCTCTCATGGGCGCCAAGGATACTCATTTCATCGTTGCCATCCCGCATCCTTCGAGCCCAAGCAGTACAAAGTTCTTCTTCCCTCCGCGCCCTCTCAGTTCTCCCCGCGTCCTCCGCGTGCGCAGTTCAGCGAGATGGGCAGTGTATCTGCCGAGCACTATCACAGGCGCATCGACACCCGGTGCCGAGCGCTGTTACGGGTTCGCGTGGTGCTTGATGGTGCGGCCCTCGGCGAGGTAGACGGCATCTTCCGCGATGTTGGTCGCCAGGTCGGCGACGCGCTCGATGTTGCGGATGACGAGGAGGAGTTGCAGCGACGCGGAGATGGTGGACGGGTCGTCGCGCATCTGCTGTTCGATGTTTCTGAAGATCGCATCGTGTCGCTCGTCCACGGCATCGTCGCGGCGGCAGACGGCGCGGCCGAGGGATGCGTCGGAGCGGACGAAGGCATCGATGGCGTCCACCAGCATGAGGCGGGCGTCGGCGGCGATAGCGGAGATCGCGGGTTGGGGGGCAATGTATGTCCCATCATCGTCGAGGCGGAGCGCGGCTTCGGCGATGTTGACCGCGTGGTCGCCGACGCGCTCCAGGTCGCTCGAGAGCTTGATCGCACCGATCACGAACCGGAGATCGCGCGCCATCGGCTGCTGAAGCGCCAACAGCGAGACCGCGATGTGTTCTATCTCCAGCTCGAGCACATCGAGCGCGCGGTCACCGGCGATCACCATCCGGGCCTGTTCCGGGTCGTGCTCTAGGAGGGAGTCCACCGCGAGGTCGATCGCTGTTTCCACGTGGCGCGACATGTCGAGGAGGCGCTGCGTGAGCTCCTCGAGCTGTTCGTGAAAGTGGCGGTACGCCTTCTCGGTCTGGGTGCTCATCCGAATCTCCCCGTGAGATAGGCCTCGGTCTGCTCGTTGCGTGGGCTGGTGAAGAGCTCCTCGGTCGGTGCGGCCTCCACCAGGCGGCCGAGGTAGAAGAAGGCGGTATGGTCCGAAGCGCGCGCCGCCTGCTGCATGTTGTGCGTGACGATGACGATAGTCACTTCGCGTCTCAATTCCTGCAATAGCTCCTCGATGCGCTGGGTGGCCGATGGGTCGAGCGCACTTGCCGGCTCGTCGAGCAGGAGCACCTCCGGGTCGTTGGCGAGAGCGCGCGCGATGCAGAGCCGCTGCTGCTGGCCGCCCGAGAGGGCAAGTGCGCTGGCGTGCAGGCGATCCTTCACCTCTCCCCAGAGGGCGGCGCGGCGGAGCGATGATTCCACGATCTCGTCGAGCTCACCGCGCCGCGCGATTCCATTGATGCGCGGGCCGAACGCGACGTTGTCGTAGATGGATTTGGGGAAGGGGTTCGACTGCTGGAACACCATCCCCACGCGCTGCCTGAGGAGGACCACGTCGGTACCGCGCTCGTAGATGTCTTCGCCATCGAGCCGGATCTCGCCGCTGTGGTGCACGTCGGGCACGGTCTCGTTGAGGCGGTTGATGGACCGTAGGAGCGTCGACTTCCCACACCCCGAGGGGCCGATCAGCGCGGTGATGGAGCGCGGTTCGATGTCCAGGGTGACATCGTGCAGCGCCTGGGTGCGGTCGTACCAGAACGAAAAGTGGTCTATCGCGACCGCGCCGGATGTCGCGCTCGTTGCGACGGCCGTCGATCCCGCCGCCGAAGCATCTCTCTCCGTGCCGGACGAGCTCACCTTGCCGGCCCTCCCACTGTCCGTGGCGATATTCATCCGAACCTCCCGGTGATGTATGCCTCCGTGCGCTCGTCGGCTGGCGTGGTGAAGAGCACGTCCGTAGCCGCGTGCTCTATGAGCTCGCCGGCCAGGAAGAACGCAGTGCGATCAGAGATGCGGGCGGCCTGCTGCATGTTGTGCGTGACGATCACGATGGTCACCTCGCGGCGGAGCTCGTGCACGAGCTCCTCGATCCGCTGCGTGCTGGCGGGGTCCAGCGATGCGGTGGGCTCGTCGAGGAGAAGGACTTCAGGGTTGGTCGCGAGCGCTCGCGCTATGCAGAGCCGCTGCTGCTGGCCGCCCGAGAGCGCTATCGCGCTGCTCCCCAGTCGGTCTTTCGTCTCGTTCCAGAGCGCGGCGCGCACCAGCGCGCGCTCGACGATCTCGTTCACCTCCGAGCGCGAGTGACTACCACCCATCACGCGGAGCCCGGCAGCGACGTTGTCGCGGATCGACATGGTGGGGAAGGGCGTCGGACGCTGGAATACCATCCCCACGCGCTTCCGCACTGCTACGGGGCTCACGCCGCTGGCGTAAATGTCCTGCGACCCGAGCAGTACCCGCCCCCTCACGCGCGCCGCGGGTATGGTCTCGTGCATCCTGTTGAGGCAGCGGAGGAAGGTGGACTTTCCGCACCCCGACGGTCCTATCACGGCGGTCACCTGGCGATCCGGGACGCGGAGAGCGACTCCACGAACCGCGTGATTGCTCCCGAACCAGGCATCGAGATCGCCGACTTCGATGCGGGTGGTAGCGATCCGCGGCTCGTGCGCCTGCGCCGTAGTGCCAGGAAGCATCTCAGGTACCGCTGGCGCCCGCGAATCTGCCGCGGGTGATGAGACGGGCTGCGATGCTGATGACGAAGATGAGCGCGATGAGGACGAGCGCACCTGCCCACGCGAGGCGGTGCCATTCGTCGTAAGGGCTGATGGCATAGGTGAAGATCTGTAGAGGAAGCGCCGCGATGGGCTGCTGCGGCGACGTCGACCAGTACTGGTTCCCGAAGGCGGTAAATAGAAGTGGCGCGGTCTCTCCGGCAATTCGCGCCAGCGCTATGAGCGCCCCGGTAACTATCCCCGCGCTCGCGGTGCGCAGCACGATGGCGAGCGATGCACGCCACTGCGGGTAGCCCAGGGCGAGCGCCGCCTCGCGCAACGACGCGGGGACTAGGCGGAGCATCTCCTCGGTGGTGCGCGCCACCATCGGGATCATCATCGTACCGAGCGCGATCCCGCCGGCGAGCGCGGAGAAGTGGCCCGCCGGGCGCACGATCAGCGTCCAGATGAAGATCCCGGTCACGATTGACGGGAGGCCGTTGAGAACGTCGGAGAGGAAGCGCACCGACCTGGCCAGCAGCGCCGCGCTTCGCTCGGCCAGATAGAGCCCGGCGCCCACACCTATCGGCAGTCCGACCCCCACAGCGATGGCGATGAGGATCAGCGTGCCGACTATCGCGTTCCCCATCCCGCCGCCCACTTCGCCGACGGGGCGAGGTGCTTCGGTGAAGAAGTCGAGCCCGAGCGCCCCCGCACCGGTACTCACCAGGTGCCAGAGGATGAAGAGAAGCGGCAGCGTGGCGCCCACCGCGGCGATGGCAGTGAGCACCGACATCACCGTGCTCTTCACGCGGCGTGCGCGAAAGCTCCAAGCAGGGGTTTGACCTCCGCTCACACTACGCTCCTGAACGCCGTCATCCCCGCGAAGGCGGAGATCCCCCACACCGTCATACCGGCGAAGGCGGGGATCCATGTTCTGTCTGGCTAACATGGGTCCCCGCTTTCGCGGGAATGACGGGTAGAGCTGTGATGACTGCGAGCGCTTCGATGAGGGCGTGGCCTGTTGCGAGACGCGCCGCACGAGAAGCCGCGCTATGGCGTTCACCATGATGGTTATCACGAAGAGCGTGAATCCCACCGCCATAAGCGCCGAGAGGTGTGCGTCGCTGGAGGCCTCGCTGAACTCGTTCGCGATGAGCGACGCCATCGTGTAGCCGGGAGCGAGCAGCGACGCCGAGATCTCATGGCGGTTGCCGATCAGCATCGTCACCGCCATGGTCTCGCCGAGCGCGCGACCGAGGCCGAGTATGATACCACCGATTATCCCGGACTTCGCGTACGGGAGTACCGCGCCGCGTACCATCTCCCACTTCGTCGCACCGAGTGCGAGCGCCGCCTCTCGCTGAGCACGGGGCACCGCCAGAAGTACCTCGCGTGATACCGAAGCGATGTACGGGAGCACCATGATCGCCAGGATCAGTCCCGCGGCGAGCATGCTCGGCCCATACGCTACTCCGCTGAAGAACGGCGTATGGCCCAGCCCCAACGTGTCGCGCAGGAACGGAATCACCGGGTCGCGCAGGAGCGGGAGGAGGACGAAGATTCCCCAGAGGCCGTACACCACGCTCGGGATGGCGGCGAGCAGATCCACGAGAAACGCGATCGGCTGTCGCAGCCAGCGAGGCGAGAGCTCGGAGAGGAAGATCGAAACTCCCAGCGCGAGCGGAACCGCGATGACGAGCGCG
This sequence comes from Gemmatimonadaceae bacterium, assembly GCA_035688075.1. GTDB lineage: Bacteria > Gemmatimonadota > Gemmatimonadetes > Gemmatimonadales > Gemmatimonadaceae > JADGGM01. The sequence goes on along the minus strand of DASSNL010000033.1, from coordinate 10,800 downwards.
ATCATGGAGGAGACGATCGTTCCGTAGATCGCTGGCGCCGCGCCGAATTTGCCAGCAACCGGGTCCCAAGCGCTCGACGTGAGGAAGTCCAACCCGAACCGGCGGAACGCGGGCCAGCCAGCGGAGAACAGCTCCCACGCCACCAGCGTGAGGAATATCGGGACGCAGAGCGCGAAGATGGTGATCGCTACGCGGTAGAGCAGATCGCCGAGCGAACGCTCCCCCAGACCGGATACGGCATTCGCCTCCCGGCCACCATCCCGATCCGGGACGGTGGGGGAGGCGACACCATTCTCGTATGCCAGGCGAGCCATCCTAGAAGTTCACCTGCCAGTGAAGGAACCAGTTCTCGGACTTCGCGCCGCCGAGACCATCCATCGGCTCGGTGGTCTGGTAGTCGAGTGCGAGCGCCGTGTTCGCTGTCGGCTCCCAGAAGATCCCGCCGAGGAGATATCGCGTCTTGCCCGAAGCATCGACGTTCGGTGTGAACTGATCCCACCGGAACACCACTCCCACCGACGACGGGGAAGAGCCGGACCTCCACTCGAGCGGTCTCGCCACCACGAACGCGCTGAAGAGCTCTCCGGTGTTATCGCTGACGCTTCTGTCGAGCGGCGTGCTACCGGACTCCACTCCATCGATGCGTCGTGCCCACTCGCCGCCGAGCGTGAGGCGGTGGTCACGCACCCCGGCGAAGACGCCGTAGCGCTTCTTCTCCAACCCTTCGGTGATGGGGCTCGTGGGATCATCCGCGAACGAGCTGGCGCTCTTGCCCGCCGAGATCCAGGGCGAGATGGTGAACGTGCTGAGGAAGCCCTTCGTGCTCCCGAGCGGTGTCAACGAAAGGCGGGCGGCGTAGTCCTTGAAGCGGTCGGACTCCGGATGCTCGTAGCCGTTCCCATTCACGACGGTCGCGTAGATCTCGCCGGCCTTGTTGGGAAGTGTCCACTGGGTGGCCACGCCGAGGTCCGAGGACGAGAAGAAGCCGAAGTTCTCCGTGGCGACCCTGCTCAGGTAGCGCGGCCAGAAGTGCTCCTCGTGATCGATGAGCACCGTGTGCAGCATCCCCACGCGCGCGGTCGCCGAGAGGCCGTTCGCGCTCGCGCTCTTCAGGAAGTCGTACTGCAGGTAAGCGTACTTGAGGCGGACGATCCACCCATCGTACGCTCCGCTCGAGCCGTCCTGCTGCTTGATGTCGGTGGTAACGCGAACGCTGGCGCGATCGCCGGCCTGCATGCGGAAGTTCAGGTAGGCTCGTCCGATGTCGAAGCGATTGGGTGACTTTCCCCCGTTCGCCGCCTTGGCGGCGTCGTCGGTGGTGAGCTGGAAGTCGCCGAAGACCCACCCGGAGAAGTCGAGGCTCGGCTTCTCCGACTTCTCCGGCTTCGACGGCTTTGCCGAGGAGCCGCTATCCGAAGCGCTGCTGGTGCTGTCGGAAGCTGGCTCGTTGGAGATGGGCCGTGCCATCTGCGCCCGTGCCACTGTCGAGACGATACAGGATAGTGCGACGATAGTGACTGCCGAACGGATTGGTCTCATTGTAATTGAGTGGAGGTCGCGGAGTCGCCGCCTGCGCGGCCATGACGGCACTCGAACATCGTCATCCCCGCTTACGCGGGGATTCATGTTCTGGCCCATTCGCGTGGATCCCCGCTTACGCGGGGATGACGGGGTTGGTGCGGAACGTTCACTCACTTGGACGCCATCGTGATGGTGCCGATCCGCTTCTGGAGCTGCGAGACGATCGACGGCGGGAGCGGAGCGTAGTCGAGCGAAGCCGCGGACTTCTCACCCTCGGTGAGATACCAGTTCAGGAAGCCGACCAGCGCCTTCCCCTTCTTCGCATCGCGCTGATTCGCGTAGACGAGTAGATAGGTGAACGATGAGATCGGGTACGCATCATCTCCGGGCGCGTTCACGATCGAGATGCGGTAGTCCGTGTTCGCCGGCAGGCTGCTCGCTGCTCCTGCCGCCGCGGCAGTCACCGATTCGATAGTCGGAGCAACCAAGCTCCCCGCGGCGTTCTGGATGCTCGCGTAGGCAAGGCCGTTCTGCTTGGCGTAGGCCAGCTCCACGTAACCGATCGCGCCGGGCATCTGCTTGACCTGGCCCGCCACGCCCTCGTTTCCCTTGGCGCCGAGGCCGGTGGGCCAGGAGAGCTCCTTCCCCTTGCCGGGCCCGCTCTTCCACGCAGCGCTCACCGCGAAGAGGTAGTCCGAGAAGATGTAAGTGGTTCCGCTGCCATCGGAGCGGTGCACCACGAGGATGTCACTCGCAGGCAGCTTCACGCCCGGGTTGAGCGCCGCGATCCTGCTGTCACTCCACTTCGTGATCTTGCCGAGGAAGACATCAGCGAGTACCGGTCCGCTCAGATTCAGCGCGCTGTCCACGCCGGGAAGATTGTAGGTGACCACTACTGCGCCGAGCACGGTGGGGAAATGCAGCACGGGTGTCTTCACCTTCGCCAGCTCGGCGTCGGTCATCGGAGCGTCGGATGCGCCAAAGTCCACCGTGCCTTCGGTGAGCTGGCGGATCCCGCCACCCGATCCGATCGACTGGTAGTTGATCCGTACGCCGGTCTCCCGTGCGTAGTCGGAGAACCACTTGCTGTAGATCGGATAGGGGAAGGTGGCCCCCGCTCCGTTGAGATCCTGCGCGCCGGCGCAGGCCAATGCGGACGCGAGGATCACCGCCGTTGTCACGACACCGCGTATGCGGTTGCGCATTCTCATCTCCGTTGTTGTGTGAGCATGCGCGCAAGGTGAGCCCGGCGGGTCATGATTCTGCACGGGGCTCGTAACGCTTCTGTAACGGAATCGTGGCTCCCCGGGGGGGCCGAGACGCGGGTGACCCCGCCGCGCTTCTCCCGCCAGCGCCGCAGCGAGTGCCAGAGCACCGTATGGGTCCCCTGGTCGAGCGGCTCGGCAGCGGAGAGCTCCACTCGGAGCACCCACACGCTCTGCGGGAGTGCCTCGCAGCGCTCCATGGCGCGGAGGAGGGCAGGTACCGAGATCGCCCCAGCCACGTATAGCGTGGCTCCGCCAGGGTGCGCCTCCAGTATCAGCTGTTCGTTTCGGATCATTCGTCAGCTCCATTGGGTTGTCGGAGCTGATAATGGCGCCCTCAGGTCACGGCTCTCCCGGGCGGGCGGTCACGATCGTGTAACTGCTGCTCAGATGGATCCGGCCGGACTGGTCGCCGCAGGGAAGAGCGCGGCGATGGTGGTCCCGGCGCCGAGCTTGCTCTCCGCTGTCACTCGGCCGCCGTGCGCCTCCACGAGATGGCGTACAATGGACAGCCCTAGCCCCGTGCCGCCTCCCTCACGCGAGCGCGCCGCATCCACGCGGTAGAAGCGCTCGAAGATGCGCGGCAGGTGCTCGGGGGCGATCCCGATCCCCGTGTCGCGCACGCCGACCCATGTCCCCTCGGGCGCGCGGCTGGTGAAGACGGTGACCGTTCCCCCCGCGGGCGTGTGGCGGGCCGCGTTGCTCACGAGATTCACCAGGATCTGCCGGAGCGCGGTGGGATCGGCGAACACGGCCGGCGCGTCGGCTGCCAGGTCGAGGGAGAAGGAGATTCCTTCGCGGCGTCCTTCACTTCGGACGGCACTCACGACGTCCTCGGCGACCGCGCGTACATCGACGATTTCAGGAAGCGGACACCACCCGCCCGATTCTATTCGCGAGAGGTCGAGCAAATCATCGACGATGCGTCGCATCCGCTCGGCGTTCGACCTGACCGCCTCAGCGAACTGGGCGCGCTGCAGCTGCGGCACATCGTCACTGACGAGCGTTTCGGCGAAGCCACCTATTACCGTTAGCGGGGTCTTGAGCTCGTGTGACACGTTCGCCACGAAGTCACGGCGTACCGCCTCGAGGCGGCGGAGCTCCGTGAGGTCGAAGAGCGCCAGGAGCGCGCCGCCGCCGCGGAGCGCTCTAGCGGTGACGGCCACCGTGCGCGTACCCATGGTGGTTTCGGCCGGCTCCGGGCGACCGTCGGAGAGCGCGCGCTCCAGCGCCTGGTGAAGAACGGGGTGGTGCGGAAGTCGGGTCGCGGAGAAGGGAGCCGGGTCGCGCACTCCTAGAATTCGCCGCGCGCTCTCGTTCAGCCGTACGACCTGCCGCCGTTCATCCACCGCTACCACGCCTTCGTGGAGCGACTCGAGCGCCGCCAGCAGCAGCCCCTCCTCCTCCTCGAGCGCCTCGAGACGTCCCGACAGCTGGTCGGCCATGTCGCGCACGGCGTTGCCGAGCTCCCCGACCTCGTCGCTCGAGGCGAGCTCCGGGCGGCGCGAGAGATCGCCGCCAGCCACCGCGCGCGCCACGTCTCGGAGCTCGACAACGGGGCGCGTGACCCGGCGTGCGATCGCGGTGGCGATGAGGAGTGCGGCGGCCAGCGCTATCGCTCCCGAGAGGAGGACGTCGTTGCGCGCTCTCCGTACGATTCCCGCGAGCTGTTCCGTGCTCATCGACACGCGCGCGACGCCGCCGTGCGGGCCGGGGACGGCCACGTAGATCTCATCGTCTCCGCGCGACACGCTGGAGCGACGCGAGACACCCGTGTCGCCGCGCCGCGCGGCCATTACCTCGGGGCGGGTCGCGTGGTTCTCGAGGAGCGCGAGCGCTCGTCCGTCGAACTCGGAGTCTCCTATCACCCGACCCGTGGAATCGATCAGCGTGACTCGGTGATCGAGCGCCGCACCGGCGCTGTTCGCCAGTGCGTCGGCATCCGAGGCGCCCGCCCACTCCGTGGCGACGAAGCTGGCCTCCCTGCTCAGGCGTCGAACTTCCGAGTTCGTCAGCTCGCTCTTCAGTCGCGCGCTGCTCAGCGCGACCACCAGCATCACCAGGACGGCGATGACGAGCGCGAAGCCGAGGAATATGCGGTGCGCCAGTTTCACGGCGATTCGTCGCGCGGCTGGCGCAAGCGATAGCCGAAGCCGCGCACGGTCTCGATGAGATCGCCCGCTTCGCCGAGCTTGGCCCGCAATCGCTGCACGTGCATGTCGACGGTGCGCGTCTGCACGTCGGGTGCCGCGTCCCACACGCTCTCCAGGAGTCGAGCGCGCTCCTGCACGCGTCCGCGGCGCTCCGCGAGAAGGAGGAGAAGCCGGTACTCGGTGGGCGTGAGCTCCACCTCTTCCCCGTTCACGTGTACGGTGTGCGCGGCGCGGTCGATGTCGATCGGGCCGACGCTCAGGACATCCGCCGTCTGCGCGCCGGTGGCAGCGGTGCGCCGCAGGATCGCGCCTACCCGCAGCACCAGCTCGTGCGGACTGAATGGCTTGGTCAGGTAGTCGTCGGCTCCAAGCGTGAGGCCGCGGATGCGATCCTGCTCCTCGCGCCGCGCGGTGAGCATGAGCACTGCCATCTGCCTGGTGTGCTCGTCGCCGCGTACGCGCTCGAGCACATCGTAGCCGGAGATCCCGGGGAGCATGAGATCCAGCACCATCAACGCCGGGCGGTCGCTTCGCGCCAGCGCGAGCGCTTCGGTCCCGGAAGAAGCCGTGGTCACGCGATAGCCGGCGCGCGCCAGGTGGTACGCAACCAGCGCGACGATGTCCGGCTCGTCGTCCACGACCAGGATGTGCTCGGCACTTGGCATTGCCGAAAGCTGCGCCGGAAATGCGCCGCGGAGAAGTGGACCATGCCGCCGCGTCGCGAAAGAACACTCTCCGGCTCGGCGCTTGAAGCGCGGTCCCCGCCCCGCCGCGAGAGAGTACTCTCCGCCTCGGCGCGAAGGAGCGGTCCGCAACTCACCGCGAACGGGCCCTCTCCGCTCCGGCGCCAGGGTGCGCGTCCGCTTCCCACCAGGAACGCCGGGCTGGTAGCTTCCGCCCATGATTCGAGCCGCCGGCATCCTTCTCGTCATAGCGGTCGCCGCGTTCATCGTACTTCACGATACGCGTGGCGGGGGCGGCGCGGGCGCCGGAGCCATGCCCGCGTCCACCGAGCGAGGTGCGGGAGGACAGGGTGGCGGTGCAAATGATGCGCGCGAGGGGGAGGCGTCCGGGAGCGTGGCGCCCGAAGGCGCGCGACTGCGGATCATCGCTACCAACGACCTTCATGGCGCGCTCGATCCCGCTCACACAACGAGAGGGAAGCCGGTAGGCGGCGCGGCGGCAATGGCGGCGTCCATCGAGCGCGCCGAGCGCGAATGCCGCTCACCATGCGTCACGCTCCTCGTGGACGCGGGCGACATGTTCCAGGGAACGGCCGAGTCGAATCTCGCGCACGGGCGGCCGGTGGTGGAGTTGTACAACGCCCTCGGCTACGCTGCTGCCGCCGTGGGGAATCACGAGTTCGACTGGGGGCTCGACACGCTGCGACAGCGGATGAGCGAGGCGCGCTTCTCGATACTCGGCGCGAACGTGCAGTACCGTAACGGGCGCGACGTGCAGTGGATCCCCGACGATACACTCGTGGAGCGCGGACCGTACCGAATAGGAATCATCGGCGTGATCGGACCCGAGACATACGGCAGCACCATGGCGGCCAACGTCGCCACACTGCGCTTCGCGAAGCCGGCGCCGATAGTGGATTCGCTCACGCGCGAGCTGCGCGCCCGCGGCGCGGACGTGGTCGTGGTGCTCGCGCACAGCGGAGCGTTCTGCCGGAAGAATGGCACGCAGTCGTGCGATGGCGGCGTGATCTCCCTTGCACGCGCCCTGCGCGAGCGAGTGGATGCCATAGTCTCCGGCCATACTCATACCCTGGTGGACTTCCAGACGCGGGACGTGCCCATAGTACAGGCGCAGTCGAGCGGACGCGCCGTCGCCGTGCTGGATCTCGCGCCGGGCGCGTCCGACGGTGACGGGAAGGACGAGCTGATCGCCGAGCACGTGTATCGGGTATCGAGCGGCGCGCGTGCGTCGCCGGCGATCGAGGCCATCATCGAGCGCGCCGATGCACGCGTAGCAAAGCTCGTGAATCGCCCGGTCGCGCGGTTCGCCACCGCGCTGCCACGGAGTGGTGAAGAGTACCCGCTCGGCAATCTCATCGCGGACGCCCAGAGATGGGCGGGACAGGCCGACGTGGCGCTGGTGAACAACGGAGGGATCCGCACCGGGCTGCAGGCGGGCACGGCGACGTACGGCGATGTCTTCGAGGTTCAACCATTCGGGAATCCGCTCAGACGGATGCAGGTGAGCGGAGCGGCGTTACGCGCGTACCTCGAAGCGCTGATCCGCGACGGCGAGCCGCGCACTCACGTGAGCGGGATGGTGATTCGCTTCGACCCCGGACGGCACTCCGGGGGGCGGGTGGTGTCCGTCACCATGGCCGACGGCACACCTCTGCGCGACGACGCTACTTACACGGTGGTGCTCAACGAGTACATGGCCACGGGGCGCGATGGCCGGATCCTGACGCGCGACGCGACGAAAAATGAGCAGCTCGGACCGAGCGACCTCGATGCGTTCGTGGCGTACCTGGAATCGCGCCCCCAGCCGGTGAGTGCTCCCGCCGGCAAGCGCTTCATCTCCATTGGAAAGCGATGACCACTTCGGTGACCAGAGAGCTCGTTCGCGCGCTGCCGAAGGCGGAGCTGCACTGCCATCTCGATGGCTCGATACGTCCGGAGACCTTGCTGGAGCTGGGTCGCGAGTACGGTCAGCCAATGCCCGCCTCCGCGCCCGAGGCGCTGGGAAGAGTGATGGCGGCTCGCGACGTGCGCGATCTGGACGACTACCTCCGCCGCTTCGATATCACGCTATCCGTGATGCAGACGGCCGACGCGCTCCGCCGGATCACCTACGAGCTCGTGGAGGATGCGGCGCGCGACGGGGTGCGCTACATTGAGATCCGCTTCTGTCCCGCCCTGAACGTACGCGGCTCGCTCTCGCTCAGCGATGTAATGGACGCGGTGCTGCGCGGTGCGGAGCTGGGTGAGCGCGACCACGACACGCGTGCGCGGGTGATAGTGTGCGCGCTGCGGAGCATGCCTCCGGCGCTCTCGCGCGAGCTGGCGGAGCTCGCGGTGGCGTACAAGGGGAGGGGAGTGGTGGGCTTCGATCTCGCGGGCGGTGAGCACGGCAACCCTGCCGCGGCGCACGCTGCTGCGTTCGACCTTGCGCGTCGCGCGGGTCTGGCGGTGACGGTGCATGCGGGTGAGGCGTTCGGCCCGAAGTCGATCCGCCAGGCGGTATTCGACCTGTGCGCGAACCGGATAGGGCATGGGACGAGGTTGTACGAGGACGCGGACCTCGCCAGTTATGTCAATGATCGGCGCGTCACACTGGAAATCTGCCTGACCAGCAACGTTCAAACTCGGGTCGTTCCCGCGTACGACGTTCACCCGCTGCGCAGCTACTTCGATCACGGGATGAGCGTCACCCTCAACACCGACAACCGATTGATCAGCGGTACGACACTCACCGATGAATACCTGCACGCCGCCCGCGCCCTCGACTTCACGCTGCGCGAGCTCGGCGAGCTCGCCCTGGAGAGCTTCGCTGCTGCCTTCCTCCCCTGGGAGACTCGCCGCGCTCTGCTGGACGAGGCGAAACGCGAAATAGACGCGCTCACAACCGCGCGATGAGCGACGGAACTGCAGGAGGTCCCCAACACCTCGAGCCACAGAGCGCGGAGAGCGGCGGAGGCTTCTTCGCCGCGGAGATGCCGCTCGACGCGGCAGAGAGGGCCGCGCGCTCCGTGCGCGAACGGATCGGCGCGCGCCTTCCGCTCCTGGCGCTGATCCTTGGCTCGGGTCTCGGTGGTGTAACGGAGACGTTCGACGATGCGCGGCGAGTTCCATACTCGGATATCCCGCACCTCCCGACCGCGTCGGTGCGCGGCCACGCAGGCGAGCTCGTAGCGGGTACGCTGGCAGGCGCCGAGCTCCTCGCCTTTGCGGGTCGCCTGCACCTCTACGAAGGCCTATCGCCCGACGCCGCCGCCTTCCCCGTTCGCCTGGCGCACGCACTCGGCGCCCGCACCATTCTCGTATCCAACGCCGCCGGCGGAATCCGACGCACCTTCCGTCCCGGCGACCTGATGGTGATCCGCGACCAGATCAACTTGATGTGGCGCTCCCCCCTCGCCGGCCCCGAGCGCCCCGACGAGCCGCGCTTCCCGGAGATGATCGACGTCTACGACCCCGCGCTCTCCACCATCATTCTCGAAGCCGCGCGCAGCGCCGGCGTCTCCGTCGTGGAGGGGATCTACGCCGGTGTCCCTGGTCCCTCCTACGAGACCCCCGCCGAGATCCGCATGCTCGAGCGACTCGGCGCCGACGCCGTCGCCATGTCCATCATCCCCGAAGTAATCACTGCCCGCTCCCTCGGCATGCGCGTAGCAGGCATCAGCTGCATCACCAACCCCGCCGCCGGCGTCACCTCCGCGCGCCTCGACCACTCCGATGTCGTACGAGTTGCGTCGCAGGTGGTGGGGAACTTCGGGGCGGTCGTCAGAGGCGTAGTGGAAGGGATGCGTGGCTGATCGGCATCATCTCGGGGTCAGAGTACAGCTCGCTGACCTGCGGACGCGGAGGTCGCGGAGGGAACCGAGAGGGCGCGGAGAGAGTCCTTCAGGTGCTGGGACCTCGATTCCCCCCGGAGATCCGTCCAAGGGATGGCTCAGTGTAAATAGGGGGAACTGCTCCCTCGCCTCCAGTTCTGCCCCGGTGGGCAGGACTCGAGAGAGCGGGAGCAGTTCCCCCAAAACTCACCCGACTTTCACTTGCAGAGATCCCGGAACCGAGAGAGGAGGCCAGATCGTAGAGCAGCGCCTCCGCGTCCTCTCGGTTCCCTCCGCGACCTCCGCGTCCGCAGGTCAGCGAGCTGTACTCTGACCCCGACCCGCACCCTCCACCCGCATCTACACGAAATGATTCAACGGTCCGTTCCCTGACCCGAGCCCGGGGGCGGACTCGATGGCGCGGTGAACGTAATCGAGGGAGCGCTCGACGGAATCGAAGAGGGAGTGGCCGAGGGCGAGGTGGGCGGCTATGGCTGAGGAGAGGGTACAGCCGGTGCCGTGGGTGTGGCGGGTGTCGATGCGCGGGTGGCGGAAGATGTGGACGTCCTCGCCGGTGCGGAGGACGTCTATCGCTTCGCTGCCGCGCAGGTGGCCGCCCTTGATGAGGGCTGCCTTGGCGCCGCGCTCGAGGAGGATGCGGGCGGCGCGCTGCATCGAGTCGACGTCGTGAACCTCGAGGCCTGAGAGGATGCGTGCTTCATCGAGGTTGGGGGTGACCAGGTCGGCAAGCGGCAGGAGCTCGTTCTCGATGGCCTGCACGGCGGCGGGGGCGAGGAGAGGGTCGCCGGAGGTGGCGACCATCACGGGGTCGAGGACGTAGGGTGCGAGCGAGTGACGCACGATGCCTTCACGCACGACGCGCACGACTTGCGCGTCGGCGAGCATCCCCGTCTTCGTGGCGGCGGGGCGGAGGTCGCCGGCCACGGCGTCCATCTGCTGGTCGATGAGCTCTGTGGGCACCGCCATCCAGTTGGTCACGCCACGCGTGTTCTGCGCGGTGATCGCTGTGATCACGCTCGTGCCGAAGACGCCGAAGCGGTGGAACGTCTTGAGGTCCGCCTGTATCCCCGCGCCGCCTCCCGAGTCGGAGCCGGCGATCGTCAGTGCGATTCGCATGGCGAATGATAAGCGGCGGGGTCAGGTCTTTGATTTCGAGCGGGCTCTAGTAAAAGAGACGGGGTCGGGTCTTTAGAGCGGTTCCGGCGCGGATGGACAGCGCCGGGCTGAGGTGAGTGGGGGATGGCACGAAGGATGTTGCCGTTTGTTGCTCTTGGCTTTGCTCTTCGTCGTCGAGGTGCTCACCATGCCTTCCCCCTGTTCCCTG